>DATMCL010000610.1:0-18320 GCA_035558375.1 Polyangiaceae bacterium | reverse complement strand
GGCGGGCAACCGGTGCAATCCCAGAACGTCGTGCACCAGCAGCTCGTGTCGTCGTAGGTACAGCTCAGACGTGGGCCCGGCGGACAGTCGTCACCTTCCGTAGGCATATCCATCGGACAGCTCGGGTCGTTGCTCGGCTCGCCTGCGGCCCCTGGCGCGCCACCTTCGGAGCTTCCGCTCGAGCCCGAGGCGCCTCCGTCACCGGAACGCCCCCCACCGGCTTGTCCGGAAGAGGCCGCTGTGCCGGCGTTTCCCGCAGGATTTCCGGCATTTCCGCTCGTGCTGCCCCCTTGTGCCGAGCTGCCGGCCTGACCCGCGCTGGCGCCGCCGGTTGCCGCCGCGCCCGCGCTGCCCGAGCTCCCGCCCTTGCTCGAGCCAGCGGCGCCGCCGGACGTGCCGCCTTGACCGCCACCGGTTCCGCCACCTCCGCCGCTCCCCGTGGTGTCGTCGTCGGAGCTGCATCCACCCGCGAAGAGCAACGCAGCAGCAACGACGCTCACCTCTATCCCATGTCTCAAGCGCATGCTGGTTCCACCTTCCGCGTGCCCGCTCGGGTCACGTGTCCGCCGCTTCCCTACGCGCGAACCCTACGCCCGTGTCTACCCATTAGTTCCAACCCTCCGCTCTGTCAACGCGAGCGGCGCGACGTGGCGAGCAATATTGCAAGGAGCGCGCTCATGCGCGACGACGTGACCGCGCGATGTCGCTCGGTTCACCGGAGTGGGATCACACCGTTGGGTATGCGCTTCTTCACACCCCCTCACGCGAGCCGATACAGGATCTCGACCGAGCGGCAGGAGCACCGTCGAGTTGTCGAGACGGGTCTCCGCCTGAAACCAGCCTGCGGTGTCGTTCGACACCGCTAGGTTCTGCTCCACGCTCGCCACGCGAGCTAGATGGAGCGCGTCGAGGGCGGCTCGTTGTAGACGGCGATCTGCGTCTCGAGCCACTCGCTCGCACTGGCGCGGGCGGGAGGCTCGACGGGCCAGAAGAACCTGAACTTCGCGCCCGCGGGGAAGTACGGCGCGAGTAGCTCCTTACACGTGGCCGCCTGAGCTTCGCTCGGCTCCGCGGCAGAGGAGCAATTGACGACGACCGAGCCGGTCTCCTCCGTGACTTCCGTCGGACAGGCGCCGGCGCGCGCGAGAATGTCCTGTGGGATCGGGGGCAGCGGTGTGTGCGGCCCGTGCACGATGCGGTAACAGAGCTCGACGCAATCGTTGCAAATGGCAGCGGGTGGAAGCTGGCCTCGCGAGCGTCCGCCGTCACCCGCGATCAGGCGCCCAACTTCGTCCGCCCGCCTGCCACAAAAGCTGCACGCGTCCATGGTTCTCTTCAGGTTTCCCCGATTGGGCGCCTCGATCAAGGCGAATCGATGCAGACCTTCGCGATGCAACATTTTCGTGGCGGGGGGCGGGACATAAATGACCCAAATCGTGGCGATTGCGATGCCGCCGGCCCCCGTAACGAGGTACGACCGCGGTCACGAGGGACCACGCGATGAACAAGATGCTGACGGGCGGGAAGAAGCGAAGCGCGGGCGGGAAGAGCAAAAGGAATAGCGTCGCGCCGAGCGGGCCGCTCGACGCGGAGCTCTTGCGGAAGATCGACGGCTGGTGGCGCGCGGCCAACTACCTGTCGGTCGGGCAAACCTACCTTTACGACAACCCGCTGCTTCGAAAGCCGCTCGCCAAAGAGCACGTGAAGCCGCGGCTCGTGGGGCATTGGGGCACGACGCCGGGGCTCAACTTCATCTACGTGCACCTGAATCGGATCATCAAGGAGCGCGACCTCAACGTCATGTATCTGATCGGGCCGGGGCATGGCGGCCCCGGGATCGTCGCGAATACGTGGCTCGAGGGAACCTACACGGAGACGTACCCGAACATCTCGCAGGACGAGACGGGGATGAAGCGCCTCTTCAAGCAGTTCTCGTTTCCGGGCGGCATCCCGAGCCACGTGGCACCCGAAACGCCCGGCTCGATGCACGAGGGCGGCGAGCTCGGCTACGCCTTGAGTCACGCGTACGGTGCGGCTTTCGACAATCCGGATCTGATCGTCGCCGCCGTCGTCGGTGACGGCGAGGCGGAGACGGGACCGCTGGCAACCAGTTGGCACTCGAACAAGTTCTTGAACCCGGCGCGCGACGGCGCCGTGCTGCCGATCCTGCATTTGAACGGATACAAGATCGCGAATCCGTGCGTGCTCGCGCGCATCAGCCACGAGGAGCTCGAGCAGCTCTTCCGCGGCTACGGCTATTCGCCCATTTTCGTCGAGGGCAGCGACCCGATGCCGATGCACCAGGCGATGGCGGCGGCGCTCGACCAGGCCGCCAGCGAGATTGCGGCAATTCAGGCTGCGGCACGCAAGAGCAAGAAGGTCGAGCGCCCGCGCTGGCCGATGATCGTGCTGCGGTCACCGAAGGGCTGGACTTGCCCGAAGGAGATCGACGGCAAACCGGCGGAAGGCTCGTGGCGCGCGCACCAGGTGCCGATGGGCGAGATGCACGAGAAGCCGGGGCACATCAAGCTGCTCGAGCGCTGGATGAAGAGCTACCGGCCGGAGGAGCTCTTCGACGAGAACGGGCGCCTCGTAGCGGAGCTTTCGGAGCTCGCACCGAAGGGGGAGCGACGCATGAGCGCGAACCCGCACTCGAACGGCGGGCTCTTGCTCCGCGACCTGCGCCTGCCGGACTTCCGCGACTACGCGGTCGCCGTGAAGAAACCGGGCGCCGTCGAAGCCGAGGCGACGCGCGTGATGGGGAAGTTCTTGCGCGACGTCATGAAGGCGAATCTCGACAGCAAGAATTTCCGGCTATTCAGCCCCGACGAGAACAACTCGAACCGCTGGCAAGACGTGCTCGAGGTGACGGGCCGCGCCTGGATGGCTGAAACGCTCCCGACCGACGATCACCTCTCGCCCGACGGGCGCGTGATGGAAATGCTGAGCGAGCACCAGTGCCAGGGCTGGCTCGAGGGCTATCTACTCACGGGGCGCCACGGCTTCTTCTCCTGCTACGAGGCGTTCATCCACATCATCGACTCGATGTTCAACCAGCACGCCAAGTGGCTCAAGGTGTGCAAGCACATCCCGTGGCGCCGCCCCGTCGCCTCGCTCAACTACCTCTTGAGCTCGCACGTGTGGCGGCAGGATCACAACGGGTTCTCGCACCAGGATCCCGGCTTCATCGATCACGTCGTGAACAAGAAGGCGGACATCGTGCGCGTTTACCTGCCGCCGGACGCGAATTGCCTCTTGTCGGTGACGGACCACTGCTTGCGGAGCCGCAATTACGTGAACGTGGTCGTGGCCGGCAAGCAGCCGGCGCCCGTTTGGCTCACTATGGACGAGGCGGTGAAGCATTGCACCGCCGGCGTCGGCATCTGGGAGTGGGCCAGCAACGACCGTGGCGGCGAGCCCGACGTCGTGATGGCCTGCTGCGGGGACGTCCCGACGCTCGAGACGCTCGCGGCTGTCGACCTTCTGCGCGAAAACCTTCCGAACCTGAAGGTGCGCGTCGTCAACGTGGTGAACCTGATGAAGCTCCAGCCTGAGCGCGAGCACCCGCACGGCCTGAGCGACCACGACTTCGATGCCATCTTCACCAAGGACAAGCCGATCGTGTTCGCCTTCCACGGCTACCCGACGCTGATACACCGCCTCACGTATCGGCGCACTGGCCACAAGAACCTCCACGTGCGCGGCTACAAGGAAGAGGGCACGACGACCACGCCGTTCGACATGGTCGTCCTCAACGAGATGGACCGCTTCCACCTCGTCCAGGACGTGATCGACCGGCTCCCGCAGCTCGGCGCGAGCGCCGCTTACGCGAAGCAGGCGATCCGCAACGCCCTCATCGAGCACCGCCACTACATCAACGAGCGGGGTGAGGACCACCCGATCGTCCTCGGCTGGCGCTGGGGAGGGAAGAACGCGGGCGGCCGCCGCCGGAGCTCCACCGAAGGCGACAACGTCTGAGGACCGCGGGCGCGCGCCCGCGCAAAGAATTCCGGCGGGCGCTAGGCGCGGTGCGATTCGTTCGCGACGTAATGCCCCAGGTGCGGCCCGATTCATCGGACCGCGCGGCCTCCCTCGCGTGAAAATACCGAGTGTTTCCGATTTTTCGGCTTTGGATCGGGCTTTGCAAAGAGCCCCGACGCGATGAAAGCCCTAGCCTGGATGGCCCGCTCCCTGCGCTCCCCCGCTGCCCCGCTGCCCGAGGTCAAGGAGCCTCGCAGCCGGGTGATCGTGGCGGAAGCCGGAGTGCCTGACGTGGACCTCGTGGGAACGGGCGGGGACTGGGAGGAGACCTTGGTGGTCACGAGCCAGGCCGCCGAGACGGCCATGGGCCTCCCGCTCGAAGTCGCCGAGCGCATCGCCCGCCTCGAGCGACGCCAGCTACCGGTCGCGAGCGCGACGTTCTTCGTGGCTCCAAGCTGCGACGAGCAGTCCTTCGCGGCGCGCGAGCTCGTCGTCCGCACGCTCGTGACGCACTTAGTCGCCGGAGGGAGCGGGGAGCTGACGTTGGTCGCGCGCGACGCGAGCGGTGAGCTCCGCGACCGCCTGCTCGGGCTCGTCGGTCAGCTGCTCGGCGAGCTCGGAACCGAGACCGTCGTCATTCGTCTTCAGTTCCGCGACGGCGAGCGCGCCGCTCCGCCTGCAAGCGGCGTGTGGCCCGTGGTGACCTCCGCCGCGACCGCGTGAGACTCAGAGCGAAGGATTGAGCGGGTCGTACTCGCTGCCCTTCCCCTTCTTGCCCTTCTTGGGGGTCTTGAAGACGGGGTCGACCTGCTCGGGCGCGGCCGCGGCGTGCGGCGTCGGACGGGGAGCAGCGGGAGCGGCTGCGGATTTGTGCGTCTCGGCCGGTTTCGAGGCTTCGGGCTTGGGCGGCTCGGTGGGCTTGGACGGCTCGGGAGCGGCCGTTTCGGCGGCTTTGGGCGGCTCAGCGGCTGCAGTTTCGGCATGCTTCGGCGCTTCGCTCGTCGACGCAGGGCTCGGCGTGCCGTTGCTTGTCGACGCCGTGGACGGTGCGCTCTCCGTTGTCGTCGAGCCGGAAACGGGAGCGGCCGCGGTGATGGCGGCGGTGGCGGCCGCCATTTGCTCGACCGCGCGGGGCGTGCCGAAGCTCGGACCGCCGAGCGCCGTCTCGAGCTTCACGTAGCTTCTCTCCTGTCCGATGGAGCGCATCGCACCGTGCACGAGATCGTTGCGGTAGAGCGTGACGGCCGCGCCCGCAGCCAGCGAGAGAAGGATCACCCAGCTGCCACCGCCGCTACTGCCGCGCGGCGCCCGGATGACGGGCGCGGTGGCGAAGGGCGCGGCGTGCGCGAACGGATCGGGTGCCCGTGAGCTCGGCGCGGAACGCTGCGGCTCCTGAACGGTGCTCGCGAACGGCGAGACTTGAGCGGCTTGCGGCGCGGGATACGACCACGCCGACGGTGGCGGCCACGAGGTCGCAGTCGACGATGGCGCGTGACTCGGCGGCGGCGGGCGCTGCGAGAGCGGTGGCGGCGCCGGTCGCGACGAGAGCGGCGCCGGCGCGGGACGTTGCGAAAGCGAAGGCGGTGCGGGCCGCTGCGACAGCGGTGGCGGCGCCGGTCGTGAGGAGAGCGACGGCGGCACAGGACGTTGCGAGAGTGGAGGCGGCGCCGCACGCATCGACGGCGGTGCTGGCGCCGTGCTCGGTGGAGCCGAGCGTGCAACGGGTGGCCACGCGGTCTGCGTCTGGGCCATCCGATTCGGCGGTGGCCGCGACACGGCGATGTTCACGGGCTCCGGGTCTTCCTCGCCGAGTCCCGCGACCACGCTCAGGGGTAACCACTCGGTCATCCCCGGCTGCCAGATGAGCGTGTCGGCCTCGATGATGTCGAGGCGGAAGAGATCGTCGAGCTGCTCGAGCGTGAGCTGCTTGACCTCGTTGGGGGACATACGAACGTGCCAAAGCTCGTCGTCAGCCATGGGCGAAGCCTAACATCAGGTTCGCGGCCCGCCGCCCGGTCAGCCGCATTACCAACCGAATTTTTTTACAATAGGCGGGATTGTTACCTATCGTTGTATTGTCGAGGGCCCGCTGATGGCTAACTGGCAGGACGATCCAGACCTCGCGGCGATGCGGCCTCGCGGCGGGAGCACCCCCTGGGGGCGGGTGGCGTTCGGCGTTTTGTTCGTGGGCTGCGGCACTTTCGCCCTCGCCTACTACTTGCCGCTGAACCGAGCGCACCACGCGCTGGCCGACGACCACGCGAAGCTCCGCGGCGAGCTCACGACCGTCCAGCAGAAGCTCACCAAGGCCGAGGCCGATCTGAAAGAGGTCACCGCCAAGCGTGACGAGCTCGACGACGCCGTCAAGAAGCAGGAGGCGCAGAGCTCCGGCCAGTCCCAAGATGCCTCGACGCTCAAGTCGGCGCTGGCGTCGGCCGTCGACAAGCTCGCGAAGAAGAAGCAGGCCGTGGTCGGCTCCGACGCGGCGGGCGCTCGGGTCGCGCTCGCCGCGGGCGCTCTGTTCACGACGGGCAAGGTCGAGCTGAGCTCGAGCGGCGTCGCCACGCTCTGTGCCGTCGCCAAGGCGGCGGGCAGTCGAGCCATTCACGTCATCGGCGTCGCGAGCGACGACGACATCCCGGCGCTCCTCAAGCCGAAGTACTCGAGCGCGTGGGGCTACACGAGCGCCGCCGCCGCCGAGGTCGCGTCCACGCTGCACGAGAAGTGCAGCGTCACGGGCAGTAAGCTCTACGCGGAGGCGTCCGACGGCTCGCGCCCCGCGTCACCCGCGTTTGCAGGGGAAAAGCCGCCGGCTCCGCGCGTCGAGCTCTTGCTCACGAGCGACGCGAAGTAACGGCGAAGCTCAAAGCTTATCGTCGCGGCCGCGGCGCTTGAGCTCGTCGACGATGGCGCGCACGTCTTGCGAGCGCCCCCGCTTCATCACGAGCAAGGCGTCGTCCGTTTCGACGATGCAGAGGTCCTCGACGCCGAGCGCGACCATGACGCGCTTCGGCCCCGGGCTCCGCAAGTCGACGAGCAGGTTGCGCTGGCCGTCGATGACGACGCCGTCGGGGGGTACCGCGTTGCCCGCAGCGTCCTTCGCCGCGAGCTCCCACGCGCTCTCCCAGCTTCCGAGATCGCTCCAGCCGACGCTGCCGGAGACGACGTGAAACCCGGGCATCTTCTCCATCACGCCCACATCGATGCTCACCGACGGCAGCGTCTCGAAGACGGCGCGCGTCTCGGCTAGCTCCCGCTCGGCGCCCTCCTTGGCGGCGCGCTCGATGCGGGCAAGCCCGGCTGAAAGCTCCGGCAAATACGCGTCGACCGCGGCGAGCAGGCGTTCGGCGCGGAAGAAGAACATGCCGCCGTTCCAGGCGAAGCGGCCGCTCGCGACGTATTCGGCGGCCTGCTTGGCGTCGGGCTTCTCGACGAAGCGGACACCGCGCCGCACGCCCGGACGCACGGGCTCGCCGAGCTCTATGTAACCGAACCCGGTGTCGGGGCGCGTCGGTTCGAAGCCGACGGTCGCAATCTCGCCGCCGCGCGCCGACTCGACCGCGAGCGTGAGGAGCTCGCGAAAGCGCGGCTCGTCGACGATGTGGTGGTCGCTCGGCAGCACCATCACGATCGCTTGCGGGTCGCGGCGCCGCGCGATGGAGGCGGCCCAGCCGATGCAAGCTGCCGTGTTGCGCGCGTACGGCTCCCCGAGGAACGAGCTCGCGGGCAAAGCGGGCAGCGCGTGCCGCGTCGCCTCGAGCAAATCGGCGCCGGTGGCGATGAGGACATTTTCGGGCGCGACGAGTGAGCCAAGGCGCTTCACGGTGGCCTCGATGAGCGGAGCGCTCGCATCGGGCCCGAGTGGGAGGAGCTGCTTCGGACGCGAGCGCCGCGAGGCGGGCCAGAAGCGCGTGCCGCTACCGCCGGCGAGAATGACTGCAAAGACGTGCTGCATCAGCGTTGAAAAACGCTCTATCTCAGCTCTCGTCGTCGGTCGAGTCGGTGCCTTCGGTCGAATCGGGCAGCTCGTCGAGATTGCCGCCTCCGCGCACGGGGATCGCGCGGGCAAGCGCGACTTTCTCGAGCGCGGAGCCGAGCTGCTCGCGGTTGCTGACCTCGGGCAGGTAAGCGTGGGTGCCGTCCCACAGCTCGAGCACGATGGCGCTCGGCGCGTCGAGCAGGATGCGATCGATTTGCGCCCACTTGTAGCGGCGCAGGCGCGGGATGCCGAGCGAGACGACGTCGCGAAACTCGAGCCCGTCCGGCCGAATTCGCACGCCGCGCATGCTCGTCTTGATCAGCGACGAGACGGCTCCCGCCACCAAGATCAGCGATACCGTCCGCGCGCCGATGACGCCCCGCATGCTCCGATCGACGATCTGCTCGTAGAGAAAGCTGCCGGCCGGCGCCTGGTACGCGATGAACACCGTCACGACGACTGCGATCGCGCACGCGAGGTAGAACGCCGAGGGCAAATGGGCGGCGAGCGGCGGACCGAACGCGGTCTCCGCCGGCCTGTAGCTCATGTCGAAACCCGGCGGGCGTGACGGGCGTGCCATCTCTCTATGAAACCGGATTATGGCCCATCCCTTGGGGTGCGACCTGACCAATGATACGAGCGCGGGCGTGCCGACGATCCTCGTCCTTCGCATGCGTGGTGGGTCAAAACTTCTCGCCGCGCGGCTCCGCAAAGCGGCCGACCGCATGCTCGACTACCTCGAGCTCGCGGACGCGGAGCTCAGCGTGCTTCTCGTGAGCGATCCCGCGATCCGGGTGCTGAATCGCGTGCATCGGGGGCAGGATCGCCCCACGGACGTCCTCTCCTTTCCCTTGGGTGAGACACCGGGTCCCGGCGCCCCGCGGCTCCTTGGCGACGTGGTCATCTCGCTCCCGACCGCCCTGCGGCAGGCCAAGAGCCGAGGGCGCGCCCTTTTCCCCGAGGCGCGCTTCCTCCTCGCGCACGGCCTCCTTCACCTCCTCGGTTACGACCACGTCACGAAGCCGCAAAAGCGGCGCATGGATGCGGCGGCAAGAAGGCTGGTTCGTGCGGCGAAAGGCTCCGGATAACCCTTATTTCGGGACTTTTGAGATCAGTCCTAAATATGCGGTTTCCTACGGTGTTTGTACGATCGGAAAATCCCGAACCCGGAGCCAGCAGGAAATAGGGGAACCCCGAGCGAGGTGCCGTGAAAGAGGCATACAGGCTGCTACCCTGGCACCCCCCCTCCACCGCCCGCCGTAAAAAATGCTCAATGGACGCTTTTCTTTCTTGAAACCGCAGGGAGTACCCTGGTATCCGTCCCGATGTCTGGTCGAGCACGGCAGTCCCGCATGAAACACGGCAGGCTGAGCGCGCGACACGGTCGGTCAGACGCGGGAACTACCACTGGATTTGCGTACAGGAGGACTACATGGCTGGAAAAAGACTGACGAAGGCTCAGGTGATTGCTGAGCTCGCTGGCGCGACGGATCTCGACAAGAAGAGCGTGGCTCGCGTGTTCGAGGGGCTTTCGGATCTCATCCGCAAGCAGCTCTCGGTGCGTGGCCCGGGTGAATTCGTGGTGCCGGGGCTCGTGAAGCTCCGCGTCGTGAAGAAGCCCGCGACCAAGGAGCGCCAGGGCATCAACCCGTTCACGAAGGAGCCCATCACCATCCCCGCCAAGCCGGCGAGCAAGAAGGTGCGGGCGACGGCGCTCAAGGCGCTCAAGGATCTCGTCCAGTAAGACGAGCTTCCGCATTGCGACGGTCCCCGGCCTGCTTCACGGCAGCCGGGGATTTTCGTTTTGTGGGTCAGAAGTAGAACGTCGTGCCGAGGCGGAAGAGGCCGCCCCCCGACGTGTTCGTCGTGAGGTGCGTGTCGGCGTCCACGTACTCGGGCTCGTAGTAGCTGTTCGAGTCCACGCGCCCGCGCACGAACAGCTGGAAATCTCCCGAGATCGAGACCGAGCGCGCGAAGCGCCACTCGACGCCGAGACCACCCTCTGCGCCGAGGTACGTGTAGGCGATGTCGTGGAGTGGAACCGGCCGCCCGCCGAGCTCTGCGACGCGCACCTGCGCTCCCCCGATGTGCACGCCGGCAAGCACGAACGCCTGCACGCGATCGCGCGGGTTGAGGAAGACGACCGCGTTCGTGACGAACGCCTGCTCCGCGCGATCGTTGCCGTTGTAGTCGGTGCCACCCAAAAACTCGAGCCCGAGGTCGAGCGCGTAGACCGGCGCCGGCCGAACACGGAAGCCGAAGCCGATGCCGCCGATCGTGGCGTCGCTGTTCGCGCCCGAGCCGAACAAGCCCAAGTCGAGGTGCAGATTGAAGGCGATCTCGCCCTTCGGCGCTGCTTCGGCTGGCGGAGGCGGCGCGGCGAGGGCCTGCTGGCGCGGCGGTTGATAGGGCGGCGGGAGGGGCACGGTAGGCGACGCAGGCCGCACGGGCGGTTTCGACGGGGGCCTCGGCGGAGGCTCGGGCGCCGGCGAGGGCGGAGCTTCGGCGCAGAACCAGCCGTCGGTGCAGTCGGCCGCACGCGCGCGAAGCGGTGCGCCGAAGACGCCGAGCGCGAGCAGGGTCACAGGCCAACCGAGCCGCATGGGAGGTGCCACGGTAGCACGCACCACCGTCGTCCGCGTGGTACGAGGAGCGCGTGAGTACCGTCGTCATCAAAGCCGGCCACGTGCAGCCGGTCTGGGCCGGACATCCTTGGGTGTTCGCCCAGGCGGTGGAGCGCGTCGAGGGTGGCGCAGGACCGGGTGACGACGTCGAGGTCAAAGACCCGCGCGGCAACTCGCTCGGGCGCGGCCTTTATTCACCGGGCTCTGCGATCCCCGTGCGGCTCTACACGCGCGACAAGGAGCGCCCCGTCGACGCGGCGCTGTTCACGGACCGCGTCGAGAAGGCGGCGGAGCGGCGCCGAACCTTCGGGCTCCCGAGCGACGACACGACCGCCTTTCGTCTGGTTCACGCCGAGGGCGACGATCTGCCGGGCCTGATCGTCGATCGCCTGGGCGACGTGTACAGCGTTCAGATCGGCAGCATCGGGGTGAAGCAGCGCGAGAGCGCGGTGCTTGGGGTGCTCGAGCGGCTGGGCGCGCGCGCCATCGTCGACCGCACGCCGGAGCGCACGGCCAAGAGCGAAGGCTTCCCGCTCCGCTCGGGCGTCATTCGGGGCGATACCTCGGTGACGAGCTTCGAGTTCCTCGAGCGCGGTCTGAAATTCCGAATCCCGCTCGAGCTCGGGCAAAAGACGGGCTTCTACCTCGACCAGCGGCCGCTGCGCGCGCGCGTCGAGGCGCTCGCACGGGGGCGGCGTGTGCTCGATACGTTCTCGTACGTTGGCGCGATCGCGCTCGCGGCGGCGCGCGGTGGCGCCACGAGCGTCGAAGCGGTCGACAACAGCGCGCTCGCCGTCGAAGTCGGCGCGGAGTGCGCCGCGCTGAACGGCCTCGCGGACAAGATCCGCTTCGAGCGCGCGGACGCCGCCGAAGCGCTGGCTCATGCCGGCCGGAAGGGCGGCGTCGACCTCGTGATCTGCGACCCGCCGAAGCTCGCGCCGAGCCGCTCCGCCCGCGGGCGCGCGCTCGACGCGATGCGGCGGCTCGCGGGACAGAGCGCGCGGGCGACGAAGCCCGGTGGCTTGCTCGTCCTCTGCTCGTGCTCCGCCGCGATCGGCAATCCGGAGCTCACGCGGGCTCTGGCGCTCGGCGCGCGCGACGTGGGCCTGCGCGCGACGGTGCTCGAGAGGCACACGCAGGGCGCCGACCACCCGGTGCCGGCGTCGTTCCCCGAGGGGCTCTACCTGAACTGCCTCATCGCGCAGATTGACGTCGCCTGACGACGCCTTCACGACTTCGTCCCACGACGCGATGCAATCGCTCAATCACCTCCCGCAAGCCGAGGCCCGCGGCCTCCGGGGCGTGCTGTTCGATCTCGACGACACGCTGCTCGACCACGGCAAGCTGACGGAAGCCGCCTATTCGGCGCTCTTTCGCCTGCGCGAGTCGGGCCTCGAGCTCTACGTCGTCACGGGGCGACCGCTCGCGTGGGTGCGGCTCGTGGGGCGGCTGTTCCCGGTCGACGGCGGCGTGGGCGAGAACGGCGGTGTGATGGTGGGGCCAGGCGGGCGCGCGGTCGACCACGTCACGCCCGCGGAGCGAGCCCTTCGAACGGCGCGGCTCGCCGAGCTCGTGCGCGAGATCCGTCGCGAATTTGCGGACCTCGAGCCGCCCGACGACGCCAGCGAGCGGCTCTCGGACTTCACGTTCGACATCGGCGAGACGCGCACGGTCGCGCCCGCGGTCGTCGAGCAGGTGACCGCGTTCGCGCGCGCGCGTGGCGCGACGGTGCACGTCTCGAGCGTGCACCTGCACGTCGGGTACGACGCGGTCGACAAGGCGTCCGGCACCGTCCGTATGCTGCGCGCGCTCAAGGGCGTGGATCCGACGGCGGCACTCGCGCGCTACGCGTTCGTCGGCGATAGCGAGAACGACGCGGCGTGCTTCGGCGCGTTTCGGACGACGGTCGGCGTCGCGAACTTGCGCGGGCGGCCGACGCTCGCGCCGCGTTTTCTGACGGAGGCGCCGCGCGGACGCGGGGTGGCAGAGCTCGCGCGGGTGCTCGGGGCGCTACGGGCTTCAGCGGAGTGAAGTTGGGCGGGGGGCCGCGCCGCCTCACCTGAAGGTGTCGATGACTTTGATCGGCCAGGGCGACTGCTCGTCCGTGGCGCGCGTACCGAGCTGACCGTAGAGGTTCGAGCCCCAACAATAGACGTAGCTCGACCCCACGACTGCACACGTGTGCTCGTTGCCGGCTGCGATATCGACGATGTTTTCGAGGGCCCGCGGCTCTGGAGCAAGATGCTCGAGCACGAAAACAGGCCGATTCGCCTGCTCGGTCGTGCCGTCGCCGAGCTGCCCGTGGAGGTTCTTCCCCCAGCAGCTCACCGCGCTGGAGTCGAGGAGCGCGCAGGCGTGGTGGGCGCCGACCGCAAGCTTCGTCGCGCCCTCCAGGCCCTGTACGGCAACCGGCTCCACCGAATCTTCCTCTGTTCCGTTGCCGAGGTTGCCGTCCCCGTTCGTTCCCCAGCAAGCCACTGTGCCGTTCGTGCGAAGGACGCAGCCGAAGTCCGCGCCCGTACCAACGGCGAGCGCATCGGAGATGGCCACAACGGAATTGAAAACGTCCGTGTTTACCTGTTGGCCGTTGCCGGGCGTCGCACCTGCGCACCCGAGCTCGCCGAAGTCGTTGACCATGCAGGCATGCGAGTACGAGCCGGCCGCGCTCACCACTCTGAAAGCGCCGATAGCCGCCGCAGCGCGCGCGGACGACGCCGGCTCCGCTCGGGCGAGCTGACCGACATCGTTGCTTCCCCAGCAGTAGAGCCAGTCCGACGTGAGGGCGCAGGCGTGGCCCGCCGTCGGGCCCCCGGAAAGCTCGAACGCGCCGCCAACGTTCGGCACGGTCACGGGCTGGGCCACCCACGGGGGATCGGGATCGGCGGGCACCGAGCCCAGACGCTGCTGATCGGTGCTGCCCCAACAGCGAACGGAGCCGTCCGGCACGACGGCGCACGTGAACCTGTCGTACGCCGCGACGCTCACGGCGGTGGGAAGCTCGATCACCTGGGTCGCGGCCGGACGATTGATCGTCGTCCCGTCGCCCAGCTGACCGGTGTCGTTTCGCCCCCAACACGAGACCCTCCCGTCGCTCCACAGCACGCAGGCGTGGTCACCCCCCGCGGCTACGCTGGCGACGTCCCAATCGGGTATGCCGGCGTCCGGTAGCGCGGCATCGGGCGGCGCAGCGTCCGGTAGCGCTGCGTCCGGTGGTCCGGCATCGGGTGGGCCCGCGTCGCTCGCTCCATCCGTCGGCGCGGCGTCGGGCGGCCGCGCACCACCGCCAGCGTCAGTCGGGCCCTTGCCCGCACCGCTGCCATCGGGTCGGCCCGCATCGGGCGGCGACGTAACGTCGTCGTCGTCATCGCCGCTCGTCGCCCCCGCGTCACGGTGACGCTCGAAGCGCGAAAGCCCGCCGCACGCGGGCGCAATGGCCGCGGCTGCGAGCAGCGCGACAAGCCAGGCGCGCGCTCGCAGCATCACGCCCCCCGCGCGCCGGCGGCTACTTCACCGGCGAGGACGGCACGATCACGCCGCAGTCGACGAAGTTCAGATTCGAGACCACGGTGAAGTTGGATTTGTCGGTGTGGCGCTCGGCGTGGAAGAGATCGAGCGCGTAAATCTTGCCGACTTCGATGCCGAGGTCGTCCGCCTGCGCGTCGAGATCCGCCGTGCCGTCTTTGCTCGGATGGAGGCCGCCGAGATCGATCGCGAGCTTCTTGTTGATGAACACCCACAGATCGTCGTCGCCTGAGAACTTGAAGGTTTCTCCGCCGTTGTACTGGAACCGCGTGTGCACTTCCGTCGTGAAGTGATAGTTGTGCTCGAGATCCTGATTGCCGAAGCCCTTCCCGTCGAGCGGGAAGAACTTGTGAGAGCTGAACGTCGGGAAACCGTTATTCGACGGATCGGGCTGCAGCGAGAAGTAGATGTAGTACGGGGCGTTCGTGTCCTTCTTGTCGTTGTACCACTGGTTGAAGTTGTCTTCGGTGGTGTTGTACTTCATCTTCGTGTCGGGGTTCCAAACGGGCTTGTCGTCCGTACCGAGATCGACTTTGACGATCTTCGTCTGACCGTCGCCCGTGAACGTCTCGAAATCCGGGTGACCGTCGTCTTGGTCGCCGCGCTTGAAGTCGCGCACGATGCCGAGGATCGTCGAGCCGCAATTGGCGCCGTCCTCGCCGACGTCCGGCGGGGTCTCGCCGCTCACTTCGGGGTCGCCGAGCAACCAGCCGCCGAGCTCGCCCCGCGAGTAGCCCGCGGGGAGCATGTACGGTCCGGTGTTGCCGGTGTTCATGTTGTTGTTCGTCCCGCCCGTCGCGCCGGTGTTGCTCGAGCCGCCGACCGACACCGAAGCCTTGCCACCCACGGAGACCGAAGCCTTCCCACCCGTGCTCTTGTCGAGCGCCCCGCCGGATTCATCGTCGCCGCTGCAGGCAACGGCCGTCGCCCCCACGGCGAAGGCAAAAACGAGGTGAGTAGAAAGCATCGACTTCATGGGACCTCCGCGTTGGACCAGCCGAAAAAGCGCCCTATCAGGGTACTCCGTGGGCAGAGCCTCGGCTAGCGGCTCACGCGCGCTCTGACCCGCCGCAATTTTCGTATCTGTCCCCCAAAGTGGTCGAGATCCCCACATGCGACCTCCACCCACTCTGCTATATGGACGCGGCCATGAGCGCTCTCCACTCGGAGCCCGGGGACCTGCCCGAGCTCGGCTCCCGCTATCTCTATCCGAACTATCGACAAGCTCCGATCGCGATCGTGCGCGGTGAGGGTAGCGTTCTGTGGGATTCCGCCGGCAATCGCTACCTCGACATGCTGGCCGGCGTCGCGGTGAGCGCGCTCGGACACGCACACCCGAAGCTCGTGGCCGCGATCGCCGACCAAGCGGCGCGCGTGATTCAGGTTTCGAACTACTACTACAACGAGCCGAACGTTCGCCTCGCCGCGAAGCTCTGCGCGCTCACCGGCATGGAGCGCGCGTTTTTCTGCAATTCGGGCACGGAAGCGATCGAAGCGTCTTTGAAGCTCACCCGCCGCTATTTCCATGCGCAGGGTCAGCCGGAACGCTTCAAGGTTCTCGCGTTCACGAACTCGTTCCACGGACGCACCCTCGGCTCGCTAGCAGTGACCGGTCAGGGCAAGTACCAGGAAGGCTTCGGCCCGCTGCCGGGCGCGTTGCACGTGCCGTTCGGCGATCTCGACGCCGTCAAGCGCGCGCTCGGTCCGGAGGTCGCGGCCGTGATCGTCGAGCCCGTGCAGGGCGAGGGCGGTGTCCTGCCGGCGCCCGACGGCTTCCTGCGCGCGCTCCGCTCGCTCACGAAAGAGACGGGCACGCTGCTCATCGCGGACGAGATCCAGACGGGCATCGGTCGCACGGGCACCTTCCTCGCGTGCGAGAAGGAAGGCGTGCTCCCCGACATCGTCGCGCTCGCCAAGGGCCTCGCCGGCGGCGTGCCGATCGGCGCCATGCTGAGCGTGAAGGCCCTCGAAGGCGCGCTGCCCCCGGGCAGCCACGGCTCGACGTTCGGCGGCAACGCGCTCGCGTCGCGCGCCGCGCTCACCGTGCTCGAGACGATCGAAGCGGACGGCCTGCTCGCGCGGGTTCGCGAGCTCGGCGCCCGGCTTTCCCAAGGGTTTGCCGGGCTCCTCGCGAAGCATCCCCAGAAGCTCGAGACGGTGCGCGGCAGCGGGCTCCTCCAGGCGGCCGTGCTGCGTGAAGGCATCGAGCCGCGCAGTGTTCTCGGTGAGCTGCAGAAGCGCGGGCTCGTCGCGAGCGTCGCTGGCGCGCGTGCGGTGCGCTTCTCGCCGCCGCTCGTCGTCACGGCGAGCGAGCTCGACGAGGCGGTCGGCATTCTCGACGCGACGCTCGCCGCGCTGCCCGCTCCATGACCCAGGGCGCGGCGGTCGCACGCGCGGAGACGTCGCGCCCCTGCTCGGCATGCGGCGCGCCGGTCGACCCCCTGCGCGCGTCGCGCGTCGCGCACGTTCGCGACCGCTTCCGCTACTTCTGTACTCCGGAGTGCCGCACGCGCTTCGACAGCGACGTGGGCGCGACGCCGCTCCCGGTGGCGCGACCGAAGAGCCTGACCGCGGCCGTGCGGGAAGCGAAGGGCAGCACGCTCACCGAGCGCGGAGCGGCGCGCCCGAGCGCGGACGTGTCGCGGACGCCGCCCGGGGGCGAGGCCGTCGAAAAGCTGCCTCGCACCGCGCTGGCCGACCCCCCACCCGCTCTTTCGCCGGCAACGCGCGAAGAGCCGATCCTGGTCGAGCCGCGCGGTGGTCCCGGCGCGAGCGGCCTCCTGCTCACGCTCGCGGGGCTCGGTGGGATCCTCGCGGCGGGCCTCGTGTTCGCGGGGCCGTCGCGCGCGGTCCTCGCCGCGCGCGTCGTGCTCGCTGCCGTGGCGTGCGCCGCGCTCGTCACGGAGCGCGCCACGAGCCCGCGGGACCCTTCGGAGCTGCACCCCTTCGCGCTCTCTGCCGCGCCGATCGCGGCAGCGGGCATCGCCTGGGGAACCTTGCTCATGGGTGAGGCGCGGACCGGCGACGCCACGCTGCTGACGAGCGTGATCGTGTGCCTGTCCGCGCTGTCGGTCGCGCTCGTGCGGCGCGCGCGCGGTCCGCTCGAGTCCGCGCGCGATCGGCTCTTCGAAGCGCTCTCGGGCACGTCACGGCGCGTGGTGGAAGACGGCACGGTCGACGGCTTGGCGGCGGATCTGCGCCCCGGCGAGGAGATCCTCGTCGAGGCGGGCGACGTGATCCCCGCGGACGCGACGGTC
The DNA here is from genome assembly GCA_035558375.1 of Polyangiaceae bacterium. Taxonomy (GTDB): domain Bacteria; phylum Myxococcota_A; class Polyangia; order Polyangiales; family Polyangiaceae; genus PMG-095. The sequence goes on along the minus strand of DATMCL010000610.1, from coordinate 957 downwards.
ATCGCGGGCGAGGGTGTCGTCGTGCCGTGGCTCGATGCCAAGACCCACGTGAGCGTGAGAGAAGGCGACACCCTGCTCGCGAGCGGGCGCGTCACGGAGGGAAGGCTCCGCGCGGTCGTCGGCTGGTCGGGCGGCGATCGCGCCTTTTTGCGCCTGACGCACGACCGGCACCGTCGCGCGGATCTGCTCGCTCCTGTCGCGCGCTTCGGGCGCCTGTTCGCCGAGCGCGGCTCCCTGCTCGTGACCGGGCTCGCCGCCCTCACGGCGTTCGCCGCCGGGCTCGACGGTATCGACATCCTGCTGGTCGCCGTGGCGGTGCAGGCTGCGACGGCTCAATTCGCGACGGCGGCCGTCGGCGCGCTGCGCGTGGGACGGACGATCATGGCCGGCCTCTACCGCGGCGTCGTGTTCCGCTCGGCCGAAGCGCTGGATCGCGCCGGGAAGGTCACGATCGGTGTCTTCTGCGCGCGCGGCACGCTCCTGCTCGGCGAGCCGGAGGTCGCGAGCCTCGACGGCTTCGGTACGCACGAGCCTTCGGCCGTGCTCGCTCTCGTCGCCGGCGCCGAGAGCGGCGAGCACCATCCCGTGGCGAGCGCCGTGGTGCGCACCGCGCGCGCGCGCAACGTCCGTCCCGACGCCGTGCGCAACCCGCGCGTGCAGCCGGGCCTCGGCGTCACCGCCATCGCGTCGAACGGCCAACCGCTCGTCGTCGGCAGCCGCGCGCTGCTCTTGCACGAGCACGTCAGCGTCGGCATCGCGGAAAAGCGCGTGCAGGAGCTCGAGTCCATGGGGCAGCAGGTGTTGCTCGTCGCCGTCGGCGGCCGGCTCGTGGGGCTCGTCGGGCTGCAAGACGGGCTGCGACCGGGCGCGCGTGCCGCCGTACAGCACCTGCTCGACGCCGGGCTCGAGCCCGCCCTGCTCTCGGGCGACGCGCGCGAGACGTGCGAGGCGCTCGGA
>DATMCL010000609.1:0-3617 GCA_035558375.1 Polyangiaceae bacterium | reverse complement strand
GTAGTCACGCTGATTGATCGCATCCACCACCCACAAGCCCATCCCCGGAATTCCGAAGATGTACTCGACGATCACGGACCCGCCGAGCACCGCGGGCAAGAGCCCCGCGAGCAGCGTGAGGATCGGCAAAAGGCCGTTGCGGAGCGCGTGCTTGCCGATCACCCAGCGCTCGCTCAAGCCCTTGGCGCGCGCCGTGCGCACGTAATCGGCCTGAATCACGTCGAGCAGGCCCGTGCGCATGTAGCGGCTCAACGCGGCGAGCGAGCCGTACGTCATCGCGAGCATCGGCAAGACGAGGTGCCACGCGATGTCCGCCCACTGCTCGAGCGTCGTGAGCTCGCCCGCGTCGCGGCTCGCCCAGCCGCCCGTCGGAAACCAGCGCAGCCACGCGGTGTTGGACCCCACCGAGAACCAGTAAAGCGACAGCGTCGCGACGAAGAAGCTCGGCAGCGAGTACAGCATGAAGAGCACGAGTGTGATGCCGCGGTCGAGCCGCGTGCCCTTCTTCACGGCCGAGAGCACGCCGAGCGGCACCGCAATCAGATACGCGAGCACGAGCGACCCCACCGACAGCGTGAGCGAGTACTTGAGCTTCGAGACCAGCGTCGGCACGACGGGCTCGCGGCTCGTGAGCGAGACGCCGAAATCGAAGCGCAAGAGATTTCGCCAGTACGCGGCAAAGCGCGTGTCGAAGAAGAAGCGCCCGAGCTTGTCGCCGGCCGTGTACACGAAGCGCCCTTCGTGCTCGCGGTACCAGCGCTCGAGCGCGGCGATCACCTCGCCCTTCGTCGCGTCCGGATCGTCCGGCGCGAAGCGCAGCGTGCGTAGTCCCGCATTTTCCGCGTCAATCACGCGGTTTCGCGCGCGCAGCTCGGGGCTCGGCCGCGGATTGAACGGATCCTCGAGCGGCCGAATCGCCGCGAGGCGCAAGAAGTAAGTGGCCGCCTCCCGCGTCTTCGTCTCCCGATCATGGAGCAGCGCGACGAGGTGCGGCACCGCGTCGGCGCCGAGATCCTCGAGCGTCTCCTGAGCGTGCACGCGCTCCGCCGCCGTTGCCGCCGACGCTCCGGCCGCATCGCGCACGAGCTCGCGCACGTCCTCGCGCGTCACCGTGAAGCGCGTGTTGAAGAGCACGGGCTTGTCGAGATGAAACTGCTCGCGGAAGATGCGGTACGACTCCTGTGTCACCTCGCCGCGCATCGTCTGCGCGAGATCCGCGTTCTGGGTCGCCCCCGGCCTGCCCGGCGCGAGATTCAGGATCAGAAACAGCATCAGCGAGATCCCGAAGAAGGTCGGGATCATCAGGAGCAGCCGGCGCAGAATGTACGTCTTCACCGTGCGCGCCTCGCGTCTCTCGCGTTACGGCGCCGCCCGCACGGACCAGGGCAACGCATTCACGTTCGGGAACGTCTTGCTGAAAATGACGTTCTCGACCTCTTTCCAGGCACAGATCACGGCCTTCGGCGCCTGAAAGAAGCTGTACGGCTGCTCTTCCGCCACGAGCCGATGAAACGCTTGGAGGAGCTTCGTGCGCTCGTCCATATCGAGCGTGCTCCGGAGCGTCTCGATGATCTTGTCGGCCTCCTTGTTGCGGAAGCCGATGCGGTTCGAGCCTTTCGGGATGTCGGCCTGCGAGGAGTGCCAGATCTGGAACAAGTCGGGCTCCCACCCGGTGACCCAGGCGGCGACGTAGGCGTCGAAGTTCTTCTCATCCATCCGCTTCAGGAACAGGCTCCACTCCGCGGTGTCGATGTTCATCTTCACGCCGATCTTCAAGAGGTCGTCGCGGAAGATGTTGGCGAGCACCATCGCCTCCTTGCGGCCGGTGGGCACGAGGAACGTGAACTCGAACGGCTTCCTCGGCTCGCCCGCGTGGAGCGCCTTGTCGAGCAGCCCGTCGCCGTCACTGTCGCTCCACCCCGCCTCGACGAGAAGCTTCTTCGCGCCGTCGAGATCGAACGGGATCGGCTGCACTGTCGGATCGTTGTACGGGGTGCCCGGCGGGTAGGGCCCGGTCACGAGCGTACCGAGCCCGACGTACACGTTTTCGAGGATGCGCTTCCTGTCGAACGCCATCGTCATCGCGCGCCGCGCGCGCTTGTCCTCGAAATACGGGCGCGCCGCGTTCCAGGCTATGTAGCGGAAGCCGGACGTCTGCGACTTCTGGCAGACGATGCGCCCGTCCAAGAACGGGCTGTTCTTCGGCACGTCCTTCTTCCCCTCGTACTGCAGGATCTCCTCGCGATACTGCCCTGGTTGAAGCTCGCCGACGCTGAGCTCGTGCGCCTTGAGCTTGATGACCGTCTGCGTCGGGTCCGTGTAGATGGGGTACGCGATCGAGCGGATGGCGGGTTTCTCGCCGATGTAGCTCTCGTTGCGCACGAGGCCGAGCTTCGCGCCCGGCACGTACTCGCTCATGTAGTACGCGCCCGCGCCGACCAACCCTTTGTGGTTGTACCAATGCTGGTTGAAGCGCGTGCCCAGCGTCTCCTTCGGAAACGGCACGCCGCGCTCGTCGCGCGAGTACAAGAACTTCGGCAGCGCGGAGGCGCCGAGGCTCAACGACACGTTGAGGAACGCCTTCTTCTTCCAGCGCATGACGAGCGTCGTTGCGTCGAGCGCCTTGATGCTCTCTAGATCCGCGTAGTAATTTCGATTAGGTCCGCTCTCGACCTGCGGGTTCAGGATCATCTCGATCGCGAACACGAAATCTTCCGCCGTGACCGGGTGCTCGCCCTTGAGCCAGGCGTGCTGCGGCTCGTCGAGATTCACGTTGATCGGCGTCTGCCAGCGTGCCCCCGGCCGGAGATAGAAGGTGAACTCCTTCGAATCGTCCGTGACCTCGGCGCGATACGCGAGCTCCCCGTGATAGATGCTCGGATTCGTCCACGCGTTCGTGTTCGCGAGCGAAATGCTCGCGTAATTCTCGACGAGCTCCGTGTTGTAGGCGCTGTTCTCGAGCAGCGGATTGAACCCCTTCGGATCCCCCATATCCCACGGCCGAATCAGCAGCCCTTCGACGCTCGCCCCGGGCGGCGGCCAATGCGTGTCGGCCGGCTTCAGGAAATTCGGGACCTCGGGATGCCGGAACTTCACGCCGGGCGGCGGCGAATCGTCGGCTCCGGACCCCGGCACCGCCGCTGCAGCGGCGCCGCCGGAGACCTTCACGCCGCGCGATGCGAGCCGGTCCGTCGCCTCGCCGAGTGCACGGATCTGCTGCGCTTGCGCGATGAGTCTCCCCTCGAGGTGATTCATCTGCACGAGCACGACGCCGAGCAGCAAGAGCACGAGGCCGAACGCGCCCACGACCACGGCGCGAAGCAGGCTCTCGTTCCGCATTTTCCGGCAGCGTCCCCCAAGGGCCCGAGAATCGCAAGGGGGCCCCGCTTCCGAACACGGCCCCGGCCTGCGCGATTGGCTGCCCACCCTCGTCCGTGCTCGGCCGACGGCCTGCGCGCGGCCGACCCCTCCCCAATCGCGCGCTCCGCGCGCTCAGGGAGGGGTACACGCTTGCACGCGCCGAATCGCGGAGCTCGCGCGGGCGGGGGAGCGCCGAATCGCGGGTGCGCGCGGGCGGGGTAGCGCCGAATCGCGGAGCTCGCGCGGGCGGGGGAGCG
>DATMCL010000608.1:0-3422 GCA_035558375.1 Polyangiaceae bacterium | reverse complement strand
GGGCCGGCCCATCCTCGAGACGGCCTCGACCCCGCTCGGCTCCTACACGATCAACACCAAGATCGTGACAGCGACGATGGAAGCGCCGCACGAATTCGTGCATTCCGATGTGCCCTGGGTCCAGAATTTCACGGGTCCCTACGCCCTCCACACGGCCTATTGGCACGACGACTGGGGCGACGGGGCGAGTGGCGGTTGCGTGAACCTTTCGCCGCTCGACGCGCGTTTTCTCTTCGATTTCACGGATCCGAAGCTGCCCCCGGGGTGGCACGCGGTCCGGCGCGAGGCGGGGGGGCCGACGACCCGCGTCATCCTGCACCTTTAGGGCGTCAATCACCCGCCGTCCGCCTCCGAATGGCCTGCGGCGAAGGGATCGATATACTGGCTCGTCCGTATTTAGGGTGAGTTTGGTGAGCAGCGTCCCTCCCGTCCAGTCCGAGCATGGCCACCACGTGGCGGGGGTGGAGCCCGGACAGATCTTGCTCGGCAAGTACCGCATCGAGCGCGTGCTCGGCATGGGCGGCATGGGCGTGGTGGTGGCGGCGACGCACGTCACGCTCGAGGAGCGCGTCGCGATCAAGTTCCTGCTTCCGCAGGCGCTCAGCAACGCCGAGGCGGTCGCGCGCTTCTTGCGCGAGGCGCGGGCGGCGGTGCGCATCAAGAGCGAGCACGTCGCGCGCGTGACGGACGTGGGGCAGCTCGAGACGGGCGCGCCCTACATGATCATGGAGTACCTCGATGGCGCCGATCTCGGCACCCTCTCGCAGCGGCGAGGCGCGCTCCCTATCGAGGACGCGCTCGAGTACATCCTGCAAGCCTGCGAAGCGATCGCCGAAGCGCACGCGGCCGGCATCGTGCATCGGGATCTGAAGCCGGCGAACCTGTTCCTTGTCACGCGCGCCGACGGAACGCCGTCCGTCAAGGTGCTCGACTTCGGCATTTCGAAAGTGTCGGGCATGGCCGCTTCGGGCTCCGACCTCTCCATGACCAAGACGACGACGGTCATGGGCTCGCCGCTCTACATGTCGCCCGAGCAGATGGCGTCGTCGCGCGACGTGGACGCGCGCACCGACATCTGGGCCCTCGGCGCGATCCTTTACGAGCTCTTGACCGGCACCGTGCCGTTTCAGGCGGATACGATCACGCAGCTTTGCGTGATGATCCTGCAGCAGGCGCCGCCCTCGCTGCGCGCGCTGCGCCCGGACGCACCCGAAGGTCTCGAGCGCGTGATCGCGCGCTGCCTCGACAAGGATCGGAACGGGCGTTTTGGAACGATTGCCGATTTCGCGCACGCCCTGGCACCCTTCGCACCCCGCCGCGCGCGCCTCTCGATCGAGCGCGTGAGCCGCGTGATCGCGGGCGCAGGGCTCAGTGGGTCGCAACCGAACCTCGACGAAGCGATGCCCCCGAGCTCGCGCGTGGGTACGGGAACCGGTGCCGCCTGGGGAGCCTCGGGCGTCGACCATCGCGGCCGCGGACGCACGATCGGCCTCATCGCGGTCCTCTTGCTCTTGAGCGGCGCCGCCGTAGCGGGCGTGTTCTTCATGCGTGGACACGGCGCCGCGACCCCCGCTGCCGCGCCGGTCGCGACGAGCAAGCCCGACGAAAGCCCAGCCGCCGCAGCCACGGCACCCGTCGCGGAGACGGCAGCGCCGGCTATTGCGCCCGTCGTTCCGCTGCCAGCGGAGGCGGCGAGCGCGAGTGCCGCTACGAGCGCCAACCCGGACGTTGTTCCCGCTCTCGCCGCAAAGCCCAACGCCAAGGCCGCGCCGTTCGTTGCGAAGGGCAAAACGACTGCCACGAAGGTCGCAGCCGCCGCTCCCCCGCCCGCACCGGCACCGCCTCCCGCACCCGCGGCAGCGCCGGCAAAGCCCGGGAAAAAGGCGAACCTTTACGACGATCGCAAGTAAGGGCGACGGAGGTATAAGGGGGGCTTCGATTCCTTCGGGAAGGAGCCGTGTCGTGAAGCGCGCCACCTGGATCTCGTCCTCACTCCTCGTTGCGGCGCTGGCCGCTGCTCCGCAAGCGCACGCCCAAAACGACAAGGCCGCCGCCGAAGCGCTGTTCGACGACGCGAAGCGCCTGATGGAGGCCAAGCGCTACCCGGAGGCTTGCAAGAAGTTTGCGGACAGCCAGAAGCTCGATCCCGGCGTCGGAACGCTCCTGAACCTCGGCCGTTGCTACAAGGAAAATGGCCAGACGGCGAGCGCGTGGTCCGCGTACCGCGAGGCGGCATCCCAGGCACGCTCCGAATCACAGAGCGATCGCGAGGAGCTTGCGCGCGAGGAAGCCGCTCAGCTCGAGCCACGCCTGACGAAGCTCGTCATCGAGGTGAGCCCGCCCACGGCCGCGCTTTCGGGGCTCGAGATCAAGCGCGACGGCGCCGCCGTTCCGCAAGGATTGTGGGGCGTGCCGGCGCCGGTCGATCCCGGCGTGCGCACCATCGACGTCACGGCGCCGGGCAAAAAGCCCATCCATCTCGAGGCGCGCACTGAAGGGGCCGGCGCCACCTCGAAGATCGTGATCCCACCGCTCGAGGACGGACCGCCGCCGCTTCCGGTGGCCGCGACTGCCGGTGCCGCGGCTCCCCCGCCCGCCGATCAAGGCGCGCAGCCCGCGGGAGACCCGGGCAAGACGCAGCGCATCGTCGGCTACGTGGTCGGCGGCACGGGCATCGCCGCCACGGGCGTCGGGATCTGGTTCGTGCTCTACGCTCGCGCTCAGGATCAGGTTGGCGACAAGGCAGACGAGAAGGAGCGCCAAGAGCGCTACCACGGCGACGCGAAGACCAGCCGAACCATCGGCTTCATCAGCATCGGCAGCGGCTTGGCGCTCATCACGGGCGGCATCGTGCTCGTGGCGACGGCGCCTCACGCGGCCGAAAAGGCGTCTCTCACCCTCGTGCCCGAGGTCGGCGAGAACCGCGCCGGGCTGCACCTGTTCGGGCGGTTCTAAAGCCTAGCTCCGCCGTACCTCGAGCACCTTGAGCACGGTCGAGAAGAGCTCGGCCAAGGTCTCGTAGAAGCTCCCCTCGTGTGCGCCGGCCGGGACCACGGCCGTACCGAGCGGTTGCGCGCCGCACGTGAGCGGCATCACGAAGGCGGAACGCCCGCGCAAGTTGGAGAAATCGGGGGGAACCAGCTCGCGGCCTTCGAAGGTCACCATTTGGGGCTGAACGGTGGAAGAGTTGAACCCGAAGGCGAGCTTCAGCGCAGCGAGCGGCGACTCGTTCTTGGGCTTGCCCGAAATCTCGGACACGACGCATTCGTCGATATCGAAAGTCGGCAGATACTCGGCGAGCGTGGTCGAGAGGTACGCCTGCGGTCCGAACATGCGCGTGTGCAGCACGTGGCCGAGGCGTGCCAGCCGATCGAAGACCATGTCGCCGCGCGCGAGGCGCATGCGCGAGCAAAACTCGTCGG
>DATMCL010000607.1:0-19573 GCA_035558375.1 Polyangiaceae bacterium | reverse complement strand
CTGGGGGAAATACCTACGTTCTGACGCCAAAGCTCGCGGGGCAAATGTCGGCGCCCATCAGATACGGCTCGCAATTCTTGCGGCTGGGATCACCAGGGCAACGGAGCGGCCGGCACGCGCAGGAACCCTCGCTCGAGCAGCCACTTCCGACACGAGCTGCAGAGGTCGCGCTCCCCGTCGGTCGTCAGCACCGTCCCCCCTCCGTCCTGCATGAGACACCCGCGATTCGGACAGTGCTCGAGCCCGAACGTGTGCCCGACCTCGTGAACGGCCACCTTCGCAAAGCGAACGCGCGCGTGCTCAGCGTTCTTCGCGCTGCGGTGGCAACGAAACGTGGAGAGAACGCACGCACTACCGTCGATGTTCGCAAGCCCGAGGATGCCCCAGTCGGCGTGGGGCGGCTTAGTGGTCGAGATGTCCACGGCGGTGATGCCAACGATGCGCAGTCCGCCGGCCGGCAGCTGCGGGCGAAGGAAGTCGAGCAGCTTCTCGGCGCGGTAGCGCGAGCGCGGGGAGTAGTAGGCGCTCTTCGGGAGCTCGACCTTCGAAAGCACGCCGACTGGTTCTGAGAAAACCGCAGAGAGCGCCTGCTTCACGAGGTCGAGCTCGGCCGCACTGACACCCGCCCCTAGCGGCAACAGGTAGAGCCCGGAAGCGTCACCGGCACCGGAGCGGTGAGCTAGAAGGGAGAGCGAGCTGATAACGCCCAAGCAGAAGGCGCGCCGAGCGAGAACCCGTGTAGGAAATGGGGGCGGTGTCGACAAGGCCTCAGGTTGGACGCGGCAGGCGCGTCTACCTTGGGCAGATGACTCCTCAGCGAGATCGCAGCAAGAGGAACGTGTGCAGGGCTAGTCACGTACAATGCCTCATGCCCTGCTTCCGCCTTACGACCTTGGCTTTCGTTCTCGCCGCCCTCCCCCTCGCCTGCGGCAGCTCCACCTCCGACGACTCCCCCGCGTCAGGCGGAACGAGCGGAACGAGCGGCACGGGCAACAACCCGCCGCCCCTCGAGCCGGCAATGAACCTGGACGTTACGACCTGCGCCTCCATTCACACCATCGAGGACGACGCGAGCTCGCACTGCTCGACCTGCTGCGATGCCGTGGATGCCACCGCGAGCTCGTTCATCAACAAGGGGGCGTGCACCTGCAAGCTGCTAGAAGCCGATGATCCGGCGCAGACGATTTGTGACACCGCGACCGCCGATGGGGACACCTGCGGCGCGTGCTGCAGCGGTCACGGGTATCTGGCTTACGGGTGGGTCGGAGGGGACGCGCAGACGCACACGGAGGCCTTCTGCGGGTGCTCATCGCTGCAGGACAAGACGGTTTGCGCGGCGTACACGCAGTCGGAAGAGGCGTGCGGCAATTGCTGCATGCACGAGGGGTTCATTTCGATGGGGTACGGCACCGTGGGGTGCTGGTGCATCGGATAGCTTCGCGCGTGGGGTAGCGTCAAAACGCCGGAGGGTGATCCCGCGCCTAGAGAAGCCGCGTGTCCGCCGGGGGCCCCTTGAAGTTGTCGTGGCGGCCGTCGGCGTAGTTGAGCGGTGACGCGGCGAGCTCGTCCGTCGTGGCGTCGTCGAGCGTGGGGAGGTGCACGGCGTGAAAGATGCCCCCGAGTTGCGGTAGCTCGGCGCGGCCGTAGATGCGGATGCCGCAGTGGCGGCAGAACGCGTACGTGAGGAAGGGGGCGGGTTGGGTCGGAGGCTTCCAGCGGTATTCGCTGAGGGCTTCGGCGCCTTGCAGGAGCCGGAAATGCTCGGCGCCTTTCGCGAAGGCGAACCAAGCGCGGGCTTTGAAACAGAGCGAGCAGTTGCAGCGGTTCGAGCCGGCGGAGAGGTCGAGATCGGTCTCGTAACGGACGGCGCCGCAGTGGCAGCTGCCGGTGTAGGTCTTGAGGGGCATGGTGGACTCCAACTGGTTGCACTTTGCAACCGGTGTCGACCGGTAGCTCCAGTGGTTGTATATTGCAACCAGTTAAATGCCGACGCGTTGGCGAGTGCGATGAAAGACGACGGACACCGCTCGTATTGCCCGATCAATTTGTCGCTCGAGATCTTTGGCGACAAATGGACGCTGCTCGTGCTGCGGGACATGATGTTCGGGGGGAAGCGGCACTTCCGGGAGTTCTTGCAATCCGATGAGGGGATCGCGTCGAACATTTTGGCGGATCGGCTCGCGCTGCTCGTGGAGCACGGCATCGTCACGCGCGCGGACGATGCGACGCACAAGCAGAAGGCCGTCTACAGCTTGACGGAGAAAGGGATCGAGCTCTTTCCCGTCATCGTGCAGATCGGGGCTTGGGGCTCACGGCACGTGCCGGCAGCGAAGAAGCTCGAACGCGAGGCGCGCGCGATGATTCGCCACGTGCAGGAGGGCGGGCCGCCGCTGTGGGCGCGCGCGATGGAGGAGCTGCGGACGTCACACCTCGGCCGCGGGCGCGGGCGGGCGTGAGCGCAAGGCGCGGACGGGCTCAGCCGTTCGACTGAGCGCGGCCCGGCGGCTTCAGCGGCTTGCGCATCCAGCTCGGCGCCGGCGGGAGAACGCGACCACTCGGCTCGGCGGGGCGCTTCGACTGGCGAGGCGCCTGGTAAAATCGGTTGAACGGCGACGGGGCCCGCTCGGAGGGCGTCGCGTCGGGGTTGGCGTTGTCGGGGGCGGATGCGGGGGCGGCTGGGATGGCTTTTCGTGACACGGGGGACCGGCAGGGTGCCACCAATTTCCCAAAGGGCCAGCGGGAAACGTAACCACCTGGTATTATTGGGCAATCAGGGGGCCCCTACGAACGTGGTGACGGACGACGCGGCGAGAGCCGCCGTGAAGACCCCGGCGCTCACCGGGACTGGGGTCCGGCTGGCAAGATTGTCGGTTGCGGAGGTGAAGTACGGCGTGAGCTCGGCAGGGGCAGAGCCGCACGCGATGGTGATCGGAACCTCGATTGACGCGCTGCTCTTGTTGATGGCGACGACGACGAGTGTGCCGTCTGGACCTTGGTACGCGGTGAGCAGAACGTCGTTCGGGACGGTGCCGGCGATGCTCACGCGCTTGTAGCCGGGGCGAACGAAGCGGCTGAAGTTGCCGAGCGTGTACAAGCGCTTGGCGATGGTGCCGTCTTTGAGGATCAGACCCTCGTTGTCGTCGGTGAAGTTCGCGATGCGGTTGTAATAGAGCCACGCCGACGCGGGGCCGTTCACGATCGCGTCGTGGATCCAGCCGGCGACGACAATCGCGTTGGCGATGTCGGCGCTTGGACCTGCCTCCGGCCACCATTTCAGGCCGGAAACCTCAGTCATCCACAGCTCTTTCGTTTGCGGCACGTTGCTCGGCCACGGCTCGGCGGCGAGCGTGTCGTATTGGTGCGTGGCGAGAATATCGACGAGATCCCACGCCGCCGGATCCGCGTAGAGCGCGTGACCGTAGTCGTAGCCCGTGCCCATCAGGGGATTGTTGGCGTCCGGGTGCGTCTCGTTGGTCCAGAGGTGGAGCCATTCCGTCGTCTCGGGCCCCATGAGCTTCACGTTCGGGCTCGCTGCGTGGAGCTTCGGGCCGAGCACTTTGATGAAGTTCACGAGCTCTTCCGCCGTGTAAAGCATCGAAGGGAAGTCGCCGATGCACGGTTGCTCGCTGCCGCACGACGCGTAGTCGGGCTCGTTTTGGACCGACATCGCGTCGAGGTCGACACCGGTTTGTTCCTTCACGAGCGCCGGGAACGCGGCGATCCTCGTTGCCCACGCGTCGTAGCAGTCGCCCGGCTCGAGGTGGCCGCCGTCGTTCTCATCCTTGTTCGTTTTGCACGTGGCGTACGCGCTGAAGACGGTTCCGACGAACGTCGTCGCGCCGTTTGCTTTCGCTGTGGCGCAGTCCGAATCGGTGGTCCTGTTGTCCAGGTTGCCGTTCGAGGCCATACCGATGCGCAGGATCGTGAGGCCGATCCCGCCGCCGGTCGTGTTGAAGAGCTGATTCGCCTCGGAATCGGTGAGGGCCTCGGAGCCGCGGTTGCCGACGCCGAACCCCACCATCGTCTGCTTCGGCTGATCGAGAACGACGACGGCGCCGTTCGCGCTCCCGCCTCCCACGAAGCAGCTCGGTGCACCGGCACCTCCCGCGCTCGCAGCCGTACCCGCATTGCCGGCATCACTCGATGAGCCGGCCACCGCGGACGCACCCGCCGGCATACCTGCCGAACCTGTGGCTTCGCGCCCCCCCGTGCTCGTGCCCGCTGAGCCGGCGAATGATGCGCCGCCCATCGCATTCGTCCCGCCCGTCGCGCTCCCTGTGCCGCCGAACATGCCCCCTGCCCCGCTGGGACTCGCGCCGGACATGCCGTTCGTTCCGCTCATCCCGTTCGTGCCGGTGGCGCCACTCATGCCATCCGTGCCGGTACCTCGGCGCCCGGCGTTCACGCCCTGCTGCGACTCGCCACACGCCACCAAGAAAACCCCGACCACCGTTGTCCCCGCCATCAACGACCAACGCATGCGCGGAAGGCTAGCGCCAAACGACACGACTGCGAATACACGTCGCTACCGAGTGATTGCAGCGATGTGCCGCGATTTCGTCTCCGCCTGCAATCCACCTTGCGGCATGATGCCGCCGCTCATGCGCATCGCCCGACACGCCTTCCTTTCCTTCGCGCTCGCCGCGTGCGCGACCTCCACGCCGGAACCGCAAGCTCCCGACGGCGTCCACGTCGAGCTGTCGCCGCCTCCGACCGGCGCCCACAAGCTCCGCGAGCTCAAAGCCGTCGATGGTCACGGGTGCGGGATCTTCGGAACGCTCGGGACATACGCGGGCGCCGTGGCGAAGCTTCGCGAGCAGGCGCGGGCGCTCGGGGCCAATTATGTGTACGTCACGGACGTGAAGGAGCCGGCCGCGACGCGCGAGTGCGTGGAGAAGGCTTTTACGGTGACCGGAGTCGCGTACGTGGTGGGAACGGAAACGGCCCTGGCGCCCGTCGCAGCGGTCGTCACAACCCCAGCTCCCCATGCTGCGGCCGCAGCACCTCCCGAAAATGGCGGCCTGCCGGGCCGCGGGCTGCTGCTCGGCCCCACGGGTTGCGGATTCGGATCGCCAGTGCCGGGTGCTGCGCGCTCACTCTCGTTTTCGGCTCGCATCCCGCGTGACGCACGCTTCGGCGCTTGGATCGATCGAAGCGTTGCGACGGGCGCGAGCACGCCTGAAGGCATCGAGCTCGAGTACGATCCCGTCGCGCACCGAATCGCTCTCGTGCGCAAGCCGGGCAACGCGGCCGTGAGCGTGGGCCCGGAACCGTTCGCTCTCGATGAGTCGTGGCACACCTGGCGCGTCCTCCGCGCGCCCGATCGCATTTCCGTGTTTCTCGACGAAAAGCTCCTGCTCCTCTACGCGGCCCCGGCACCGAGCGTGGACGGCGGGTTTCTGCTCGAGGGCGAGCGCGTCGAGGTGTCGGAAGTGCGCGTCGCGGCGCCGTAGCGCGCCTTCGCCGTCCCGCCTCGCCTCAGGGGTCGCTGAAAAACGGCGCGAGCGCCTTGAAGAGCACGTCGAGACCGAACGGCTTCTGTAAGACGTGCTCGACACCGAGGGCCTTGAGCTCGCGGAGCTGGTCGCTCGGCGCGACGCCCATCATCGCGATCACCGGGAGGGACGAGCCGTCGTCGCGGATGCCGCGGATGAGGCCGAGGCCGCCCATGCGGGGCATCGAGAGGTCGACGACGAGCGCGCCGATGCGGGGGCCTTCGGCGCGGAAGCGTTCGAGGCCGCTTTGGCCGTCGCTGGCTTCGAGGACGCGGTAGCCGACGCGGCTCAGGCCCGCGCGGAGGACGGTACGTACGGTGGGCTCGTCGTCGACGAGGAGGACTACGCCGGTGCTGCTCTGGCGCCGCTTTTCGCCGGCGGGACGGCTGGCGACGGGCTCGGCGCCACGCGCGATGGGGATGAAGACGCGGAACTCGGAGCCGGCGCCAGGGGTCGAGTCGACTTGGATGAAGCCGCCGTGGCCTTTGACGATGCCGAGCACCGACGAGAGGCCGAGGCCGGTGCCCTGATCGATGGGCTTGGTCGTGTAGAACGGGTCGAAGATGCGATCGAGATCGGTGGAGTCGATGCCGCTGCCGGTGTCCTTCACGGAGAGGACGGCGTAGGTGCCTGGTTGGCTGCCGGGGTAGAGGCTCGCGGTCGCACGATCGACCTCGCGCTGCGCGAGACCGAGCGTGAGCGTGCCGCCCTGGGGCATGGCATCGCGCGCATTCACGCAGAGGTTCACGAGGATTTGTTGGATCTGGGTGGGATCGGCGAGGACTTCCGCCTCGGGAGCGCTCACCTCGGATGCCAAGTTGATGATGCGCGGGAAGGTTTCGCGGATCAGGCCCGAGACTTCGCGAATCGCCGCGAGGAGGCGCAGGGCTTGGCGATCGCCGCTCGTGCCGCGACCAAAAGCGAGGAGCTGCTTCAGGATTTTGGCGCCGCGCTCCACGCTCGTGCGGATCGTCGCGAGGAGCTCGTGCCCGTCGGCGCCATGCACGGAGTCGGGCAGCACCTCCGCCGCCATCATGATGGGGAGGAGGATGTTGTTGAGGTCGTGAGCGATCCCGGCCGCGAGCTGGCCCAGCGATTCGAGCCGGTCCGCGCGGAGCAGCCGTTGCTGGAGCTGCTCTTTCTCGCGGCGGAGGCGCACGCCTTCGAGCGCCATGCGAACGGCGTTCGGGAGGCGCGTCAGACGATCCTTGAGCAGGTAGTCGCTCACGCCTTGGCGCATGGCGGACACGGCAAGCTCCTCACCGAGCGCGCCGGAGACGAGAATGAAGGGCGTTTCGTGGTGCCGCTCGCGAAGGAGCGCGAGCGCGCTGAGACCGTCGAAACCGGGCAGATTGTAGTCTGAAATGACCAGATCCGGGCCGGGGTCGAGGAGCTCGACGTACGTGTCGCGATTCCAGACGCGCGTGAGCTCGACGTCGACGCCGCCGCGACGGAGCTCGAGCTCGACGAGCTCGGCATCGTGCGGATTGTCTTCGAGGAGAAGAACGCGCGCGGTCGGCATCAGGGCGGGGATTCCGGCGCTTGATTCAGGATCAGCCAATACATGCCGAGCTCCGTCACCGCCGCCATGAACCCCTCGAAGTCGACCGGCTTGACGATGTAGCTATTGACCCCGAGGTTGTAGCTTTCGACGAGGTCGCGCTGCTCTCGCGACGAAGTGAGCACCACGACCGGGATCGAGCGCTTCACCGGATCCTGCTTGATGCGCTCCAGAACCTCGAGGCCGTCGACTTTCGGCAGCTTCAGATCGAGCAGCACGAGTCGCGGCGGCTCCTCGCCGGCGCGCGCTGCGTGCTCGCCAGTGCCGAAAATGAAGTCGAGCGCCTCCGCCCCATCGCGAGCAATCTCGATGCGGTTGGCGATTTTCGCCTTTTCGAGCGCCCGGAGAGTAAGCTCCCGGTCGGTCGGGCTATCCTCGACCAAGAGGATTTCCACCGGTAGCCGTCGCTCCATTCCGCGCCTCTCAGCGTGGGAGCGTACCATGCGCCCTGACTGAAAACGCCTACCCCGCTTAAATTGCGCCGTGAGCGGCCGCTGATGGCTGCTGACGGCTCGGCGAGCTGAGTGCCGTCGTCGAAGCGGTCGGACCGCCTGGTCCGAGAGGAGCCGACAGGATGGAACCCGATAGCGATGCTTGGCGAAGGTCGATCATCGAGTCGTTGCCGCAATACTTGTGGACCAGCGACGCCGCCGGCCAGCTCACCTACGTCGATCCGCGCTTCCACGCCCTCCTGAGCATTTCCGCCGACGAGGGCGTCATGCCCAGCTGGTTCGTTCGCGTCCACCCTGACGAGCGTGACGCGGCGCGCCAACGCTGGCGCGAGTCGGTCGGGCAGGCGCGTGAGTTCCGATCCGAGTACCGCCTCCTCGTCAATGGCACCTACCGTTGGTTCGTGTCCCGGGCGCGGCCAGCGCGCGACGCGAGCGGAACCGTCACCCACTTCGTCGGCACGGTGCACGACATCCACGAAGAGGTCGCGACGCGCGAGGCGCTCAAGAACGAGCAGGGGCGGCTCGGCGCGTTGGCCGCGTCGTCGCCGCTGATGCTCTACTCGTTTCGCCAATCTCCCGATGGGCGCCCGACGTTCCCCTACGTGAGTCCCGCGTTCGAGCGCCATTTCGGTGTCCGCGGCGAGATCCTGGCCGAAGACCCGACCACCTTCTTCATGCTCGGCTACCCGGAGGACGTGGAGGCGATCAACGCGTCGGTGGTCGAATCGCGCGACAACCTAACGCTCTGGCGACAGCAATGGCGCGTCAATGTGCCCGGCAAGGGCGAGATGTGGGTCGAAGCCTACGCTCTGCCCGCGCGCGAGCCCGACGGCTCCACGATCTGGCACGGCTCGCTCGCCGACATCACCGAGCGGCGCCGGCAGGAGCAAGAGATCCTGAGCCTCAACACCGAGCTCGATCGTCGCGTGCGTGAACGCACGGAGGAGCTCGAGGCGGCCAACCGCGAGCTCGAGGCGTTCAGCTACTCCGTGTCGCACGATCTGCGCGAGCCGCTGCGCGCCATCAACGGCTTCTCGCGCGCCGTCGTCGAGGATTTCGGGCCTTCGCTGCCGCCCGATGCGCAACGCCAGCTCGAGGCGATCCGCGCAGGCGCACTGCGCATGGGACGACTGATCGACGATTTGCTGGCGTTTTCGCGTCTGAGCCGGCAGCCGCTCAAGCGACGCCCGACCGATCTCGGGCTGGTGGTGGAGGAGTGTCTGCGCGAGCTCGACGCGGCGAAGGGCAAGACCACCGTCCGCGTCGGCGAGATCCTGCCGTCGGACGTGGATGCCTCGCTCGCGAAGCAGGTGTTCATGAACCTGCTCGCCAACGCCTTCAAGTACTCGCGGCAGCGCCCGGAGCCGGTCGTCGAGCTCGAATCACGGCGCGACAACGGCGAAGTCGTGTACTCCGTGCGCGACAACGGCGTCGGCTTCGACATGAAGTACGCGAACAAGCTGTTCCACGTCTTCCAGCGCCTGCACGCCAAGGAAGACTTCGAGGGAACGGGCGTTGGCCTCGCGATCGTGCAGCGCATCGTGAGCCGCCACGGCGGCAAGGTGTGGGCGGACGGGGCCATCGACAAGGGCGCGACGTTTTCGTTCACGTTGGGGAGCGGCGGCGCGTAGAGTCGGCGCTCGATGCGAATTTTGCTACTGCGCCATGCCACCACGGCGTGGACGGTCACTGGCCAGCACACCGGTCGCACCGACCTTCCGCTCACTGAAGCGGGTGAGACGGAAGCGCGCGCGACGGCGCCGCTCTTTGCATCGATGCTCGGCACGGACAAGCTCGGCGCGATCTACTCGAGCCCGCGGCAGCGTGTGCTGCGCACGCTCGAGCTCGTCGTGGGCCACGTTTCGGGTGTCGTGACGGACGAGGCGCTCGGCGAGGTGAACTACGGCGACTTCGAGGGGCTCACCCCCGCGCAGATCCAGGAGCGAGCGCCCGGCTGGTGGCTGTGGAACGACGGGTGCCCGGGCGGCGAAACGTTGGACGCAGTCGAGGAGCGCGTGGACGGCTTCATCGCCAACCTGCGAGCGGCGCATCGCGACGACACGGTGTGCGTCGCCTCGCACGGCCACTTGTCGCGAGCCTTCTGTGCGCGGCTGCTCGGCATGCCGCTGCGCGCGGCGGGCGCGTTCGCGATCAGCACCTGTGCGCTCGCGGATTTCACCAAGAAAGACGGCCGTTTCCTGCTCTCGGCCTGGAACCGCACGCTCTAGCGCGGGGCTTGTAAACGGGCGGTGCGCGCCCCATATCGAGGGGCATGGTGGATCTCGCGCTCTTCGATTTCGACGGGACGCTGACGACCAAGGACACCTTTCGCGGGTTTATTTATTTTTCGAGCGGCCCCGTGCGCACTGCCATCGGCAGCGTCCTCTTGGGGCCGCTCGTCGTCGGCTACCGGCGTGGGGTCGTATCGGGGGCGACGCTGCGACGCGCGGCGGCAGCGTTCTGCTTTCGCGGGCGCGCGGTGGAGGATCTCGACGGGTACGGTCGCCGCTACGCGCGAACGTTCGACGCGCTGGTACGACCGACCACGCTCGCGCGGCTCGAATGGCACCGAGCGAAGGGTGATCGCATCGTCATCGTTTCGGCGTCGCTGTCGACGTACTTGCGGCCCTTTGCGGAGTCGCTCGGTGTCGAGCTGATTTGCACGGAGCTCGCTGCGCGGGGCGGCGTGCACACCGGTTTTTTCCGCGGCGGCGACTGCTCGGGGGAGGAAAAGGCGCGCCGCGTTCGCGCGCGGTACGCGCTCGGCGATTACGAGACCATTCACGCCTACGGGGACACGCGCGAGGATCACGCGCTCCTGCGCCTCGCAAATCGGCGCTATTTCTGCGGGCGCGAGGTGGATCCTGGGGTGCCTGTCGAGTCGCTCGTGCCGGCGGCGGCCGACGGCGGCTATTCGGCGCCGAGTGTGACGACGTACGTATCGCCGACGCGCGCAACGCCGAGCTCCGTGTAGCCGTCGCGCGTGAGCCCCGTGCACGCGCTCTCGTCGGCGAGCATCACGCCGAGGGCGTCGTTCGCCGAGGGAGAGCTGACGGCGAAGGCTTCGGCCCAGAGCCGCGCGGCGTAGCCGGCCGCCTGCAGGCGCTCGCGCGTCCCGCGGCCGCTCGAATCGACGAGGCCGCGCGTCCCCTGCCCTTCGATGTCCGCGGCAAGCACGCGCGCCGCGCAAAAGAGCGCTCCGTTGGCACGCACGGACACGGAAGCCGGCGGCGCGGCGGCGGCTGATCCGCAAGGGATCCCACCCGCTGCACGCAGGTTTTGAAGCAACCCAAAAAGCTCGTCCTCGCTCGCGCGCTCGTCTTGGCCGGCGCTCGCGAAGGGGGCGCAGAAATCGTTCTCGGGCAAAGCGCGGGAAACGCAGGTCCCCGCGATGCAGGCCTCACTGTCCGTGCAGTCGCCCGCGGAGCACGCTTCGAGGCAGATACCCGACGCAGTCGCCTCCGCGCTGCACTGTGAGAGGGCCGCGGGCGTCGCCGCGACGGCGCAATGCGCGTGAGCGATGCCCGAGCAATCGCGCTCGGATTCGCAGCCGCGCGTGCAGCGAGCGCATTCACAGCGCGCCGCGCCGGTGCAGTCGGCGTCGTCGCTGCACTCGACGAACCAGTTCGAGTTCGTGCCGAGGGTTTGCGATGACTTCGGATCGGAGCACGCAACGAAGACGACGGGGGCGAGCCAGAGCCCGCACCAAGCGGCCCGCAGCGCGGACACGACGACGGAGGATGCTCTACTCATCGTCCGGCCCCGTCACACATTGCCCGAAGTAGAACGCGACCTCGATCTTCTCCGCGTCCGGGATCGGCTGCGCCTCGTTGTGGGATTGCACGGTGGTCCAAAGCTCGTTCACGTCGGCGCGCATGCGTTTGAGCAAGCCGAAAACGGCCGCACGATGAGGATGCGCCGCGCTCACGTCGAACGTCAACGTGGCGCCGCCGTTCTGGTCGTGATCCGCGGAATGGGCGGCCCCGCGGCGCGCCTTCTTGCCAATCGCCTGCACGACGGTCTGGAAGTGGTCGAAAACGGCCGCCTCCCAGCCGCGCTCGGCCCCCACGGGCACCACGAAGTCGCTCGCGCGAAAGCTCGCCGCCTCACCTTCGCCCGTGCGCTGGAGCTGCCCGCCCGCCTCGAGCAGCGCGACCGCCTGGGTGAGCGCGCCCTCCTCGACCTGGAAGTGCGCGCGGAGCGACGCCGGAGTCGAGCCCGATGCCCGGTACGTATAGAGCCAAATCAAGGGAGCCAGCGCCTCGCTCCGCGCCTCGCTCTGGCCCCGCATGAGCTCGTGCTCCTGCACGATGCGGAAGATCGAGGTGTCGCCCGCACCGCTGCGATAGAGGAGCCCGCTCGACACGAGGTCGTTCAGCACCGAGCCCACGACGATCGGATCATCGCGCCGAAAATGCTCGAGCAGCTCGCGCCGCGTCTGGCTCTCCGTGCTCGACATGTGCTCGAGCACGGCTTGCCACAGCGTGCGATTCGGCTCGCTCGCGCTCTCGGTCAGCCGCTGGACCTTCTTCTGGTAGGTCCGAATCGCGAGCCCGAACATGTCCGCCGCAACCTTGCGCGAGATCCCCTGCGCCTCGATCTCGCGCGAAAGCTCCAAAAAGACCTGATCCGCGAGCCGCGCCAGCGGCGCTCGAATACCCGCCGCCGTCGAGAGCTGAGCGATGAGGACGGTCGTCTGCTGGACGATGGCGTCGATCAGCAGCTTCGTGTCCATCGCCGAGCGACGATACTACCAGGCCCGCGACCGCGAACGCCGACGCCGCGCCTGGGCGCTCAACGTGAGCGCCACGAAGAGCACCCACGCGCTGCCGTTGCTTCGCCCCGGGCGCACGGAGCACCCACCCCCGTCATTGGTCTCGGTGAGCGCGAGATCGCTTCCAGGCGTGCCGTCATCAGTGCCCGCACCGCGCCCGGCCACGCTCGAAGCGCCGGCGCCCGAATTCGTTGCCGCACCCGTTCCGCCCTGACCCGCGCCGGAAGCCGTCTGCCCGGCCGAGCCCGTCGCCGGCATCCCCGCCGATCCGGAATCGCTCCCCATCCGCCCCGCCGCGCCACCACCCGAGCCGCCCTCGCCCACTCCGCGTCCCGCCGAACCGCCTCCGCCATCCGAGCCAGCCGCGCCCGATCCGCCCGAACCCGCATCCGAGCCGCCCGAGCCCGCAACCGCACTCGATCCGCCCGCACCGCGCCCCGCGCCGCCCGTCCTACCGCCCGCCGCCGACGCGCCGCCGCCAGCAGCCGCTCCCGCATTTCCGGCTCCCGCCGTCGCCGAGCCGCCCGCCCCCGCTCCCCCACTCATCGAGCCGTCGTTCGCCACGGCATGCAGGAAGCACGTCGCACAGCTTTGATCACTCGCGCGCCGCCCCGCGCGGTTCTCCTCGACGATCGTCACCTTGGCCTTTTCGTCGTCGACCGTATCGACCACGGCGATGTGCCCCGTCGTCGCATCCGCGCCGCACACTCCGCCATCGAACACGATGAGATCCCCATGCACCGGCGTCGTGCTCTTCGCGAGGGTCGAGGGCAGCATCCCGTCGCACCATTCCCGCGCGTCGCCGTGCCGGTAGTCGATGTTCCAACGAAAATGCATGTAGCGCCACGCCCACTCCGTGCACTGGTACCCGCCGCCCTGCTGCGTGCGCACCCAGTCGCTGCCCTGCGAGCTCGTCGCCGTGTCGATCCCGTTGTTCGACCAGATCGAGCCCGTGGTCGCATCGCACTGGGCGTACGCCGGAAGCCCGTCGACGAACCGATTGTCCGGCACCGTCTCGTCGCACACGTTGATCGCCTCGCTCACCGTCGCGAGCGGGTCCCCGGGAACGGAGCCGCACCCAGACACGAGCAGCAGCGACGCGGCGAGCGCCGCCGTCCATGCCGCGCGCCCGCGGCTCGCAGCTCGTAAGTGCGCGGAACCAAGAATTATTCCACTGGAACGGTGGCTCGTCATCGAGCCCGCAGCGTCCCGCCAAGGCGCCTCAGACGGTAGATGTCCTTTTCGACACCGGCGGGATCTGCCGGGACCGGCACCGCGTTCCTACAGGCACCGGCTGACGGTCACGATTCGAAGAAGGCGCTATCCGCCGTCTTCCGCGCAGCGCGCTGCACGTCGGGATCCGGATCCGCCGTCGCCCGCTCGAACAAGGCGAGGACGGCGGCGCGGCGCGTTTCCGCAAAGCGAAGTGGGAATTCTTCCGCCAGAGCCAGGCGGCTCGCGTGAGGCAGCTCCGGCCAGCGCGCCGTGAGCGCGTCGAGCTGCTCCGCCGTGAGCAACGCTTCGACGTGCTCGAGCAGAAGCTCGCGGTCCGTCTCGTCGACGAGCGCCTGCACCATGCGCGCGACACCGCGCCCGTCCTTGAGCGCCGACCCGAGGCCCCCGAGCGCAGTGCCGCGCAGGCTGCGATCCGGGCTACGAAGGAACGGCTCCTTCGCGGGGGAGCGCTGCGCTCGACGACGTAGAACCAGGTGAGCTCGCCGTGCTGCTCCTGTGCCCGGCGCAAACGCAGGATCTGCGCGTCGTCACCGAATTGACTGATGAGCGTCGCCGCCACCTCGCGCACGACTTGGCTCGGATCGTCGAGGTAGCCGTACGCCGGGGCCCGCTCCTCCCCGAGCACCGTGAGCTTCATCAGCGCTTGCGACGTGTCGCGGCTTTCCCGCGCGTGGGCCATGCAGCGCTGCACGAACGCCCCCGTGCTCTCGCCACGCCGCTGTCGTTCGAGAAACGGAACGGTAGCCGCCTGCCGCGAGGCCCGCTTCTGACGGAGCCACTGCGTGATGCTCCACGCCACCACGACGTAGAGAAGCACGGACAACAGCAACCTGAACACCGTTTTCAACCTATCCGAATCGAATCGCGACGCATGACGAGAACGGGAAGATCTGCTCTGATCGAAGCACCGTGACGGACGATACCAAAGACTTCGCCCTCGAGTGTTGTGCGCGGCTGCTCGCCGAGCCGTTTCGAATCAAGGTCGTGGAGAAGATACGGCTCCCCTCGCGAGCGGAGCGCGAGCAGGTGCTCGAGAGGGCGTGCTATTCACCCGCCTTGGTCGACTCGTCCGATGTCTTCATCGACCTCGTAACCGACAGCGGCACTGCCGCCATGAGCGACGAACAATGGGCGGCGCTCATGCGCGGGGACGAAGCCTACGTTCGCTCGCGCAGCTACAAGAACTTCGAGCACGCCGTTCAGGAAGCGACGGGGTTCGAGCACGTGATTCCGACGCACCAGGGGCGTGCGGCCGAAAACATCGTGATGGAGCTCCTCACGAAGCAGGGCGACATCGTCCTCGGCAATACCCATTTCGACACGACGCGCGCACACATGGAGCATCGGGGCGCGCTGCCCGTCGACCTCGTGGGCGACTCGCTCTGGACGTTCGAGAAACCCGAGCCGTTCAAGGGCAACTTCGACCTCCAGAAGCTCGAGCACGCGCTCGAGCGCTACAAGGGCCGCGTACCGATGGTCGTCATCACGGTGCTCAACAATCTGGCCTGCTCCTCGCCGGTCTCGATGGCCAACATCAAAGGGGTGAAGGCGCTCGCCGACCGTTACGGCGTTCCCGTCTACTTCGACGCTTGCCGCTTCGCGGAGAACGCCTATTTCATCAAGACTCGCGAGCCCGGCTACGCCGACAAGAGCGTGGCCGACATCGCGCGCGAGATGCTCGCGCACGGCGTCGGCTGCTGGATGAGCGCGAAGAAGGATGCCCTCGTCAACGTCGGTGGCTTCATCGCACTAAGGGACGAGGGGCTCGCGCGCCGGTGCCAAGAGCTTCTGGTCCTGTATGAAGGTTTTTATACCTACGGCGGGCTCGCGCGCCGCGATCTCGAGGCCGTCGCCGTCGGCCTGCGCGAAGGCGTCGACGAGGCGTATCTCGCGCATCGCACCGGCCTCGTGCGCTACCTCGGCGAGCTTCTGACGGCGCGTGGCGTGCCCATCAGCCAACCCGTCGGCGGCTCCGGCGTCTTCGCCGATGTGCTCGCACTGTATCCCCAGCTATCGGAGGAGCACCTACCCGGTATCGCGCTCTTTGCGGACCTGTATCGCGAAGGTGCAGTGAGAGCAGGCGCCATTCCGTTCGCCCTGAACACCATCTCGAGCGAGACCGGCGATGTGGTGAAACGTCCGTTTCAATTTGCGCGCTTCGCCATCCCCCGAAGAGTTTACGGAAAGGCGCACATGGAGTATGTTGCTGAGATTATGGGCCGTGTCCGAGAGCAAGCGAGCATGAACCGCGGTTACCGCGTCGTGCACGCGCCTCCCGTGCTCGGTCATTTCTTCGCGAAGTTCGCGCCACGCGCGAGCTAGCACTCCTCCACTCTCGGGGATGGGATATCGATGAAGCGTAGTTTGGCAACGGCGGTGGTTGGCCCGATGATCCTCTTGCGCGAAAACGCCAAGACGCCGACGGAGCGCGACTGGGACGACTTCTTGACGATCCTGCGGTCGCACCGCGGCAACCACGAGCGCGTGCGCATCCTCGTGGTGACCGACGGCGGCGGCCCCAATAGCGGCCAGCGCAAGCGGCTCGAGCAGGCGCTCGGCGGTCAATCGTTCCGCGTGTCGGTCGTGACCGACAGCGCCAAGGTGCGCTTCATCGTTTCGTCGATCGCGCTCCTCAATCGCGACATCAAGACCTTCTCCAAGAACGAGCTCGACAGTGCCTTCGAGCACCTGCGCCTCGACTTCCCCGATCGGGAGCGCGCCAAGAAGGAGATCGACTTCCTCAACTTGGAGATCGATCCGGCGCTCGGATTGGATTAGCTCGAACCGAGCGGGACTTAGCGCGGGGCCGACCCGGACGGCGAGCGGAACTACCTCGAGCCCGAACCGGTCAATTTTTGGGCGGACGGAGCGATGGCGGCTTTCAGGCGCTGATGCGAGACGTTGGTCGCACGCGCCCGGAAAAGCTCCGGCGACAGGTACGCCGTGACGCGGATCCCGTTCGGCTCGCGGCGAAACGACGCGTAGCTCTGGACACCCGCGCCAGCGGCGAGCGCGCGGGGCGCAAACGCCGACAAGGCCCGGGTGTACGGCGCGTCGCTCAAGCCGACCGAGTGCATGAACGACTGCACGCGCGTCACGGTCTCGGAATCGCGGTCGACGTAGTGCGCGATGGGCAGGTGGAAGGTCGCCGCCGTCGGCTGGTCGTTCCCCTGCACGAACGAAAGGCAGGTGCTCACGGCCTTGCGACTGAATGGCCCGATGCTGCCCGCGACCGCCCGGCAGAAGCTCAGGACGTCTCCCGGTTGGCTGGTCGGCGCGAGCGCGAAGACCCGCTCCACCTCCGCCGCCGTCGCGTGCAGGTGCTGGAAGTAGATTTTGACGCGCGACGTCGGCGCCTCCGAAAGATCCAGCGAGAAGTAGGCGAGCAGGTCGACGTCGGAGCCACGGCCCATGGCCTTGCGGAGCGTCGGCACCACGTTGCTGAGCCCGAGGCGACCGAGCGCCTCCGTGACGGTGTCCCACGCCTCCGCGGGGCCGCGCACCTGTGGGTTCAGGTAGATCTTGAAGTCAGCCGCGCGACCGGCGCGCATGCCGACGGCGTGCCAGAGCGTGAACGGCGAGCTTGGCACGTTGGGCATGAACAGGTCGTGAACCTTCGTGAAACGTTCGAAGGAGACGCCCATCGGCGCCAGGCGCCGGTTGAAGGCGAGCGCGGCATCGCGATTGGCGATGAGGCTTGGCGGCTCGCCCTGAGCCTCCAAGAGCAGCCGCAGCTCCACGTCGTTCGGGCCGAACGCGACCGAGAACTCGAACGGCGAGTGATCGTCGCCGATGGCCGACGGGAAACGAACCTGTTCCGGTATCGCAAGCTCCCCCCAGCCCTTGAACATCCAGGACAGTAATGTTTCGAAACGAGATTGGTCGCCCGTTAGTCCGAGCGCCGCGCACAATTTGCGCAATTGCGCCTGTGCGTTTTGATGAAAAGTCTCCATGGCTCCGACCCCTTTTGGCTACGCAACCGCCCGTACGGACGCCCGCCGTCCGAATTAAGAGCCGGAGTTAGAAAATCCCCGCCCCCGGGCTCAAGATCTCTTCTGGATCGTATCGGCGCTTCGCACGCGAGAAATCGTTCCATTCGCGACCGTAGTGACGAACCCAGTCGCTGTGGCTGAACTCGAGCGATCCGATCGGGTAGCGCGTTCCCCCGATGCTCCGCGCTTCCTCGAAGAGAGCCCGGTTCCGCGCCAGCATGCGCGCTTCGAATTCTTCATCCGGGCCGGGCGACGCAGCCGCCGTGAGGATGTCGAACAGAAACACCCAGTCGCCACATTCGGGCACGCGCAAGAACGGGCGCTTGAGGGCGCTGCGACGCTGCGGAAACAGTAGCAAAAACCCGGTGGGACCGACGTCTTCGGGCGTGAGGCCGGCCAAGGTCTCGCCCACGTACGACTCGACGCCGTCATCCGGCAGCCACACGTCGAACCACGGATGCAGGACGCCGTCCCACAGGCCGACCGACTTGAAGAAGTCGATCACGACGTCGACGGATTGCACCTGCGCCAGGTAGGTTTCGTCGACGATCTCCGCGTTGGACGGCGGCTGGGTGAGGCCGCGCAGCAGGAAGGTCGGATCCGGCGTGGTGCCCGTGTCGTGGTACTTGATTGCGTTGATCTGGCGAACCCACCCGCCCGCGCCGTCGGGGGCACCGAGCATGAACACGCCATCGAATTCGTTGCGCTCGAGCAAGATTCGCAGATCTGCGAAGAAGGCTGCGTTGTCGAGGTAGTTGAGGTGGAAGGTTCGCGCGAGCGGCTTCGCTGGGATGAGGTCGACCGTGGCCTGCGTGATGATGCC
Organism: Polyangiaceae bacterium; assembly: GCA_035558375.1. Classification (GTDB taxonomy): domain Bacteria; phylum Myxococcota_A; class Polyangia; order Polyangiales; family Polyangiaceae; genus PMG-095. Next base: position 1,240 of record DATMCL010000607.1, on the reverse strand, counting down.
GCACTGACCCAGGCCGCCGAGCAGCGCCTCGAAGAGGTCGCTGTTGTTGCGGGCCGAGCAGCGCTTGAGCTCCCCCTCCCCGGTCACGACCTCGAGCTCGCGGACGCGGTCGACCTGGCAGCCCTGGCGGTTGATCCGGGACACGCCGCCGACCGACAGCGTTCCACCGATCGATAGATTGATGTACCCGGTGAGCACGGGTGGGGTGAGACCGAGCGGGACCGTGGCGTTCACGAGCTCTTTCCAGGTCGCCCCGGCGCCGAGAACCGCGCGATTGGCCGAGATCTCGTGGATGTCGCTGATGGTCTTCATGTCGATCACGAGGCCGCCGGCCACCTGAGACTGGCCGAAGGTCGTGTGCCCCTGCCCGCGCGCCGCGATCTTGATGCGGCGCTCGCGGCAGAACTTCACCATCTTCTGGATGTCACGCACTGAGCCAGGCACGAGCACGGCGATGGGCGTGTTGTGGACGATGCTGCCGGCGTCGGTCGCATAGGGTGCGAGCGAGCTCGGATCCGTCATCAGGGTTCCGTCGAGGCGCGGCACGCGATCGAAGCGACCGGACGCCTGCGCGAGCGAAACCCACGTCCTTCTCGCGGGATCGAAGCCGAAAACCAGTGCGCCCACCCCGAGCGCAGCGACGAAATGTCGTCGTGTCGTTTTGTTCGTCGTCCCCGTCTCCACGCCACTCAGAACACGGCTTCGTCTTGGCACGTCTGCTCCTTGCTTCATAGAACCCGCCGCAAACGTGACGCCACCGGGCGCCGCGCTGCTCCTACTGACCGTCTTTCCGACCCGCCCCGGCGACAAGACGCGTATGCGAGACACGCAGCGCCGACGACCCTTAACATATAGCACGATCATCACCCTGTGGAGTGCATTTTCTTTGGTCACCTACACACACTATTGACGCAGACAACTCACACTCAACTCACACTCAACGCGCGCTCAAGACGCACCCCGCGAAACCCCTCAGAAATATCCGGTCGTAGAGGGAGCGCGATGTCCCACATGCTGCGCCGGAGTCGTACCTACACCTTTCGGTAGAGACGGAAACGCCGCGTCAACGCGTTGACGGTGCGAGCCGCGCAAGCATTCGTGCGGGCCCGCCGTATTTCCCGCCGTGCGGCACTCGCCACAGGTGTGAACCCTACGCACGGGTGACCTCACCGTGCACGACGCGCTCGCGGCTTTCGAGCAGCAGCGTTTTGGCTCAATTCGGGGGCGGCTCCTTGCTGCG
>DATMCL010000606.1:0-18581 GCA_035558375.1 Polyangiaceae bacterium | reverse complement strand
AAGAAGAGTTCGAGCTCGCCCTCCAGGGGCGGAGCCAGCGACGAAGACCAGTACAAGAGCAACGACCCGGTGCGGATGTACCTCCGCAAGATGGGCAGCGTCGCGCTGCTCACGCGCGAAGGCGAGGTCGAGATCGCCAAGCGCATCGAGGAGGGCGAGAACGAGGTGCTCTCCTCGATCCTCTCGAGCCCGATCGCGGTGCGCGAGATCATCGACATCGGTGAGCGGCTCCGCAATCACAAGATCCGCGTCAAGGACATCGTCCGCGACGCCGAGGACGAAGAGCACGAGTTCGACGAGGAGGAGGCGGACCGCCGCATCATCCGCCTCATCGATCGCGTGAAGCGCGCCGACAAGAAGAACTCCGAGCTCGGAGAAGAGCGCAAAGGCGTCGCCGACGTTCGCAGGAAGGCGATCGACAAGGAGCTCAGCGACAACAAGAAGGACTTGGTGAAGACGCTGCAGGAGATGCGTCTCAACAAGAAGACGATCGACCGCATCGTCGGCAAGCTGAAGGGCATGATCGAGCGCATCCACCGCTCGCAAGGCAAGGTGGTGGAGCTCGAGAAGGTCATGGGGGCGAGCAAGTCCGAGCTCAAGCGCATGCTGCGCGAAGCCAAGGACGACCCCGAGAGCCAGGCGGCCCTCGCCAAGAAGCTCGGCATCGATCGCGTCGAGCTCGAGGAGATGGACGAGGCGCTCAAGGACGCTCAGCGCGGCATGCGCAAGATGGAGGAAGAGCTCCGCGTCGACGTGAACGATCTCTTGAAGACGTACGTCGCGATCCGCCAAGGCGAGCGCAAGGCCGAGAAGGCCAAAGCCGAGCTCGTGGAAGCGAACCTCCGCCTCGTGGTCTCGATCGCGAAGAAGTACACGAACCGCGGCCTGCAGTTCCTCGACCTGATTCAGGAGGGGAACATCGGCCTCATGAAGGCCGTCGACAAGTTCGAGTACAAGCGCGGCTACAAGTTCAGCACCTACGCGACGTGGTGGATCCGCCAGGCGATCACCCGCGCGATCGCCGATCAGGCGCGCACCATCCGCATTCCGGTGCACATGATCGAGACGATCAACAAGCTCATCCGCACCTCGCGCTACCTCGTTCAGGAGTACGGCCGCGAGCCGACGCCCGAAGAGATCGCCGAGAAGATGGAGCTGCCGCTCGACAAGGTGCGCAAGGTTCTGAAGATCGCGAAGGAACCGATCAGCCTCGAGACCCCGATCGGCGAGGAAGAGGACAGCCACCTCGGCGACTTCATCGAGGACAAGAGCGTCGTCTCGCCCGCGGACGCCGTCATCAACATGAACCTCTCCGAGCAGACGCGGAAGGTCTTGAAGACGCTGACGCCGCGCGAGGAGAAGGTCCTGCGCATGCGTTTCGGCATCGGCGAAAAGAGCGACCACACGCTCGAAGAGGTCGGCCAGGACTTCGAGGTCACGCGCGAGCGCATTCGCCAGATCGAGGCGAAGGCTTTGCGTAAGCTCCGCCATCCGAGCCGCTCGAAGCAGCTCAAGAGCTTCATCGAGAGTTAGGGGGAGGTCATGGCGGCCGCTCGCGTTCGTCGCGACCGGCGAGCTTGGATCGGCGGGAGCCCCGTGGGGTGCTTCCCGCCGGTTGAATTGCTTTCGACGCTTTGTGGACCTCGCACCTCCACGCTTCGCCCTCGAACGGTTGTCGGTCGCGCCTCCTATCGCTCGGCGACGGCCTTGCTCCAAGGTGGGCGGGAGGATCCGTTTCGGGGCCGGGGCCCCGAAACCACACAAAGCAAAGCGTCGGAAACACTTCAACCGGCGGAAGGCACCCCACGAGGATCCCGCCGATTCCACCGATCGATCGCGAACGACGCGATGGACCGACAAGAGCCTTCCCCTAACTTCATACAAGGCTCGGTCAGGCGGCCGAAGGCGTCCCGCGTGTCTCAGGGCGGGCCAACCGTATTGACGGCGACCTCCCTGGGGTGACAAAACCGGTTCCCTCACCCAACCAGGGGAGAAAAATCCATGCAGATCCTTGGCGCGGGCAAGAAGCCCGTTACGGTCGTCCTCTTGGTGTCCTCCGCCGCGCTGCTCGTGGCGTGCGGCGGGACCACGGTGTTCTCCGGCAAAGCGCCGGTGGCAGTCGTGGGCGCGCTTCCGCCGCCCCCGCCGCCTCCGCCGCCCCCGCCACCGCCGAAGCCTCCCGAGCCGCCGCCGAAGGTGGTCGTGAAGGACAACAAGATCGAGATCACGGAAAAGATTCAGTTCGAATACAACAAGGCCGTGATCAAGCCCGAGTCGTTCGCGCTGATGGACGAAATCGGCGGCGTCATCAAGAAGAACCCGCACATCAAGAAGATCGGGATCGAAGGCCACGCGAGCTCCGAAGGCGACGCGAAGCACAACCTGAAGCTCTCCGACGACCGCGCGAAGGCCGTTGCGACCTACTTGGTCGAGAAGGGCGGCATCGAGAAGGAACGTCTCGACGCGAAGGGCTTCGGCTCACAGCGCCCGATCGTCGACGACTCGGCGAAGGCCGTGAAGGGCAAATCCAAGGAAGAAGCCGAGGATCTGCACGAGAAGAACCGCCGCGTCGAGTTCAACATCCTCGAGCAGGACGTGACGAAGAAGAAGGTCTCGGTCGATGCGACGACCGGGAAGGAAACCGTCCTCGAAGAGAAGACGCACGCGGTCAAGAACGAGAGTCCCGAGGTCGCGCCGGCTGACGACAAGAAGAAGGACGACAAGAAGGACGACAAGAAGAAGGAAGCCGCGAAGGACGACAAGAAGGACGACAAGAAAGCGCCTCCGCCGAAGAAGAAGTGATGCGCCTCGGACCTTTAGGAGCAAACACCATGGCAAAGACTTATGTGAAGCTCGGCTTGGTCGCACTGCTCGCCAGTGTCACCGGCTGCCAGTTCTACGCGCGGAGCCCCGAGGACTACCGCGACGCGACGCAGAAGGTGCTCGACACCAAGGCCCCGGAGATCAAGGCCTGCTACGACGGCGCGCTCAAGGGCAAGCAAGACTTGCAGGGCCGCGTCAGCGTGCAATTCACCGTCGAAGCGGAGACGGGCAAGATCAAGGACGTGAAGGTCGATCCGGCAGGGACGACCGCGCCCGAGACGCTGTCCGGTTGCGTGACGCAGGCCCTCAGCGGACTTGCGCTCACGCCGCCCGACAAGCGCGACGGCATCGCGACCTGGGTCTACGACTTCTCCGCCCAGCCGACTCCGGCGGGCTGAGTCGCCGTTCGATCGCAGTGGCGAGACTGAGCGGCGCCGAGCCGCTCAGTCTCCCAACCAAGGCCGCCCGAGCTTAGCGAGGGCGGCTTTTGCTTCGGCGCGGTAGGGGGAGTCACGCGGTCCGAGGCGCAAGAACTGCTCCCAGTGCGTCGCCGCTTCGGCGCGGCCCGCGAGCGAGCGCGCGAGGAAGTGGTGCGCTTCCCAGAGCCAGCGCGGCGGCTGCTCCTGCTTCTCTGCCCAGGCGACGGCTTTCTCGAGCTCGCCGCGCCCGGCTTCGTTCTGCTGGTTGGTGACGAGGAGCTTGCCGTAGCGGAAGCGCCAGACGGCGTTGTCCGGCTGCGCGGCGACCGCCTTCTGCCACTCGCCGAGTGACTCGCGCTCGCGACCGAGATCGTAATAGGCGTCCGCGAGCGCGGCGCGCGCTTCGGCGCGGGCGGGGTTGAGCTTGAGCGCGTTCAAGAGGTCGGTGACGGCGTCTCGCACGGCGCCTTGGTGCTGGCGCAAGACGCCCCGCTGCCAGTACGCGTCGGCGAGCGAGCTGTCGATCGCGAGGGCAGCGGCGAGCTCGCGATCCGCCTTGCTGACGTTGCTCGCCTCGTTCGCGGCCCACCCGGCGTAGAGGTGGTACTCCGCGCGGTGGGGATCGAGCTCGACCGCGCGATCGAAGAGACGCTGCGCATCGGCGATCTTTTCCTGTGCGAGCAGCGCCCGGCCGAGACAATGGTTCACCTCCGCGACGGTCGGCCGCTGCATGAGCACCTTGCGCAAGAGGTCCTCCGCCTCCTTGGCCCGGCCGGCCGAGACGCTGCCGCAACCGACGCGCAGCATCAGATCGGAGTCGTTCGGCGCCTTGGCGAGCGCGGACTCGTACGCCTTGAGCGCCTCCTCCGCGTGGCCCGTCGCCTCGAAGATCAAGCCGCGCTCGAGCGCGAGACCGGGGTGGTCCTTGTCCAGCTTGGCGACGGTGTCGAAGACCTTGGTGGCTTCGTCGTATTTTTGGCTGCGGCGGAGGGCGATCCCGAGATCGAAGCGCGCGGAGAGGTCGTCGTCGAGGGCGAGCGCGCGCTGGAGCTCGCTCGTCGCTTCGGGCAGCCGCCCTTGCTCGAGCGCGAGGTGACCGAGACCGCGGTGCAGCGGGCCGGAATCGGGCAGCTTTTGCTTGGCGGCGGCGAGTGTTTTCTGTGCGTCCTCCGCCTGCCCGCGCGCGTTCTGCAGCGTCGCGAGCGCGACGTAGACGTTGACGAGCTCGTTCGTCGGCGGCGCCGTCTCGATGGCCTTGCGGTAGACGGCGTTCGCGCGATCGCCGTCGCTCGCGGCCTCGAGCGCGCGGCCGTACCAATACGCGATCGTGGCGTCCTTCGGCGAACCCTGCGTGAGCTCGGCGAGGATACGCACGGCGTCCTCGATGCGCTCGAGCAGGAGCTTGCTCTTGGCGGCGCCGATCTTGGCGGCGACGTTCGTCGCGTTGGCCTGAGTGGCCGCCTCGAAGCGCGCGAGCGCATCGGCGTAGCGACCGGAACGGAAGAGCGTCTCTCCGAGCCCGACGAGCGCCGGGGCGTCCGTGGGGCGCACTTTGAGCGCGCGCGTGTAGGCGGCCTCCGCCACGGCGATCTGTCCGCGCGCCAGGTGGATGTCGCCGAGCAGCGTCTCCGCCGCGATCACCTCTTCCGGGCTCGCGAGCCCCGGGCTCTTCAAGACAGACTCGATGGTCCCGATGCCCTGCGCTTCCCCCGTACGGCTCTGCGCGTCGATGCGCGCGACGAGGAGCCGCGCGCCGACGTGCGCCGGGTGCCGCGTGAGGGTGAGCTTCGCGAGCGTCGCGGCCGCGGCCGCGTCACCGGCAGCGAATTTGGCGCGCGCGGAGCCGAACGCTGCGCGCGCGCTCGGCTCGAGCTTTTCGACGCGTTCCCACGTCGCGACGGCCTGCGCCGCGGCGCCCGCGGCGAGCTGTACCTCGGCGAGCAGCACCTGCGCGTCGACTTCGCTCGCTTGCCGTTGGGCGAGGCCGCTCGCCGCGTCCAACGCGGACGAAGCGGGACCTTCGACGGCTTGATTCGCGGCACGCGCCCAGTCGGCGTACTGGGCGTTCGGATCGCGCAGGCCCGCGAGCAGCACCTTGCCCTGAGCGTGGATCGCCGGATTTTTTCCGAAGCGGAGCTCGCTCAGGTAGCCGGCGAACGCGAGATAGGCCGCGAGTGGCTCGACGCGCTTCGCCTGCGCCTGGGCGCGGTCGAGATCATCGAGGGCCGTACGCACCTCGGGGAAGCCGTCCTTGCCGAAGGCTTGGCGAGCGGATGCGGCGGAGTCGGCGAGCAGCCGCGCATGCTCGCCCGCGTGGAGCTTGTCGCTGATCCAGTAGGCGCCGTACGGGCCGAGCGCCGGCACGAACGACAGCGAGCCCCCGGCGACGGCCACGAACAGGAGGCCGCCGAAGACGCGCAGCGGCCAGCGCGCCCGGTGCTTCGGCGTGACGGCCGGCATGCCGCCGGAGAGCACCGTGGCCGCGGGCCTGGCGTTCTCTTGCGGAACCGCGCCAAACTCCATGTCCTCGTCGGACCGGGGCGCGACCGAGCGGATGATCGGCGCGTCGACGTCGACGCCGCCTCCACCACCGCCGTCGAGGTTCACCTCGCCATAGCTCGTGCCGCCGCCGCCGGAGCGCGTGATGTTCACGCTACCCGGCGGCACCGAAGCCGCGATCGCTTTGGCTGCCGCGGGCGGCGCCGATTCCTGGGACGGGATCGGTGCCTCGCCGAACGGATCGGCCTCGAGGGGATCGAGCGCGTCCGCGGGAAGGCTCACCGGACCGGGACGAGCGCTCGGGACGACGGGCGGCAGCTCAATCTCGCCGAACGAGCCGCTCGGCGGACGCTGGGACGGCCCAAGCTCGAGATCGAGCTCGCCGAACGCGGGGATCGACGGCGCGGGAGCTCGTCCCGCTACGACCGGCAGCTCACCGGCGCGCGTCGGAAGACCCGCGGCAGGCATCGGCAAGCCGGCGGACGGAGCCGGAAGACCCGCGGCAGGCATCGGCAGCCCCGCGGAAGGCGCGGGCAGATCCGACGCGAGCGAAGGCAGGCCGCCCTCGTCGTCGAGAGCGAGGGTCGGTGCGGCGGGCGCCGGAAGCCCGATATCGGGAAGATCCGGCAAGTCGAGATCGAACGTTCCCGAGCCGCCGCGCGGTGCCTTCAGCGGAGCCGCAGGGATCGACGCCACATCGGGAAGATCGAGCTCGAGACCCGGCGTACGTGCCGCCGGCAGCGAAGCCTTCGCTTGGCGCGCCACGGCTGCCGGCAGATCCGCTTCGACGCGTGGCGCCGCACCCGCGACCGCAGGCAAGTCGACATCGAGATCGAACGCTTCCGGAGGTCGAGCGCTCGGGATAGCAGGCAGATCGACGTCCGTGTCTTTCGACGCGGGCGCCGCCGCTCTTGGGGGCGCCGCGCGAGGTGCCGCTGCCGGCACGGGCGGTTTCGCTCGAGCTGGCGCCGGCAGATCGATGGAGTCGCGCTGCGCGCTCACCGCGGGGAGATCGGCGCTCAGGTAGGGATCCGACGTGCCGCTCGGGGGTGCCGGCGGCTTGGCCTCGGGCTTCGCCTCGCCGGGACGTGGCGGCGGCGGACGTTGCGGCGCCGCCGGCCCGATGCCCCCGATCGCTGCTTTCGGAGCCGGCGGCGCGGCGCGCGGCGGAACCGGCGGCGGCCCAGCGGGAGGTCCTGCAGGTGTCGGAGCAGGCGCTGCAGCCGCTGGCGCGGGAGGCGCAGGACGCTTCGGTACCGCTGGAGGATTGATACCGAGCGCCGACGGAGCGACACCGACCATCGTCTTCGCGGTCGCGCCACCACGCGGCGGCGGCGGTGGGGGCTGTCCCGCGCTCGGCTGCGCGGGTGACGGTCCCGGCGGGCCACCAAACACGGGGCTCGGCCCCGTGCGGCGCGCGTCGTCAGGCTGATCGACCTGGAACGACGTGCCGCACTTGGGGCAGCGCATCTTCAGCCCCGACGCTGGAACCCGCCGCTCGTCGACCTGGTAGGGCGCGTTGCACCCCGGGCACTCGACCTTGAACATCGGCTGAGCCTGGTTCTAGTACTACTCCTACCTCGCGGTTCCTAGAAGGAGCGTTCTCTCGGCACTCGGGCCGCGTGAAAGGCCCTGCGAGAGCTGCTCGCCGGGCGTTTCCCGTGCTAGTGGCCCGGCCTCCCATGGAGCGCCAGCGGACGATCGGTTTCGGAGCGTTGTTTCTCATCGTCGTGGTGGTCGCCACGCTGTGGACCCGGATTTCCAGTAGCCCTGCGCCTGCCGCTGCAAGTGTCGCCTCAGCCGCTCCAAGCGCGACCGCTGCACCTACACCGTCGCCATCCGCCATCGCGACGCTGGAAGCCGCCGTGGAAGGAGCGCTCACGCCTGAGACACCAAGCGCCGAGGGGTATGATGTGCTCGCCGACGGCAGGAAAGCGCCGCCGGTCCCCGACTCTGCGCCGCAGCAGGTGACCTTCGGCGTCGTCGTCTTCGCCTACCAGGGAGCGCAATTCGCTCCGCCCACGGCTCGCACGAAGGAGCAGGCGAAGCAGAAAGCCATCGCGGCGATTGCAGACGCCAAGCACGACTTCGCGGCGGCAGTCGCGCGCGGCGACCATGGCTCGACGGGGAACGCCGGGCGAATGCCGCGCGGAATGCTCGAGGCGGCCGCCGAGTACGTGCTTTTCACCCTGGGCAAGGGTGAGGTCGCGAACGAGCCGGTGGACACCCCGCGCGGCTACTGGGTCCTGCGCCGGAACGACTGATCGACCGGGCGCCGTAGCTCCAGTTCCTTAACCGAGCGCTCCGCCCGCTCGGCCGGCCGCGTTTCCGCGATTGTTACTTGGGGCAGGCGGCACTATTCTGGGCTGCCTCTAACTCTGCGGAAAGGCCCGCTGTTTTCATGACGAGCACGTCGAGGACGGGGAGCGCTCACAGCGCTTCGTCAGGTCAGGACTCGGCGGTGGTCGTGGCGACCGTGGCGCGACTGCGCGCCGAGCAAGCCGCCAGCACCACGCCCGCACGGCAGGCCGTGCTGCTCCACGAGATCGGCGTGCTCGAGGAAGCCCTCGGTGACGAGGCCGCGGCGGCCCGCGACCAGCTCGCCGCCGTCAACGCCGAGCCGGAGTTCACCGAGCCGCTCGAGCGACTCATCGCGATCATCGAGCGGCGGCAGTCGTTCAAAAATCTGGGGAAGCTGCTCGATCGGCTGGTGAAGGTCGCCACGACCTCGAACGAGCGAGCCCGCGCGCTGCTCGACCAAGCCTTCTTCGTCCAAGACCACGAGGCGAATGCCGAAGGCGCGCGGGCCTTGCTCGAGCAAGCCGCCGAGGAAGCGCCCGACGACCCCACGGTCTGGCTGGCACTCGAGCTCGCCGGCCTCGCCGCGGGCGACCGGGAGCTCACCCAGCGCGCCCTGGCTCACCGGGCCGCGCTCACGCAGATGCCCGAGTGGCAGACGTTGCTGCTCCTCGACCTCGCGGAGCTCCGCGCCAACAACGGGGATCACGAGGGCGCGACGAACGCCCTCGACCTTTCGACCTCGATCGAGAGCCGCGCCAAGTACCTGGCTTTGTGTCGGGCAGAAGTCGTGGCGCGCACCATGAGCGACCGCGCGCTCGAAGGCCGGACGCTGGAGGCGCAAGCCGCGCTCATCTTGGAGGCGCTCGAAGACCCCGCGCGGGGTGAAGCCGCGGGGCTGCCCGCACGCCGGAGAACCAAGGCCCACGCCGCCGACGCGTGGCTCCGCGCCGCGGAGACGCACCGCGCGTCGGGAGCGCTCCCCACGGCGGTCGAGCTACTCGACCGCGCGCTCGCGCAGCTGCCCGGGGATCCCGCGCTCACGCACGCCCGGCTCATTGCAGCCGAGGTCGCGGGAGACTCACCGACCATGGCGCGGCTCGCCAAGAGCCAGCTCGACGCAGGCGCCCACGGCGAGCTCGCCGCAGCGCTGTGGCTCCGCGTGGCCGAAGCAGCAGCAGCAGATTCGGACGGCGCCGGCGCGCTCGATGCCGTACGGCGCGCGCTGTCGGAGGACCCTCGCAGCATTCCTGCCCGCGCGCTCGAGCTCGATCTCTTGGGCTCGGCAGGTGACGCCCCGGCCCTCGCCGGAGCGCTCGAAGCGACGGCGGAGCGAGTGACCACCGACCGCTCGCGCGCAGGGTTCTACCTGCTCGCCGCCGACACCTGGGCGCGCCAGGCCAAGGACGCGCAAGGCGCGCGCGCCGCGCTGTCTCAGGCCGGAATGTCCGGGGCGCTGCCGGCGCTCGTGGCGCGCGTCGGCCGATTGCTCGCGGGAAGCATCGAAGACGCCCACTGGTACGAGGAGTCCACGCGGCGCGTGATCGGTCAGGGCGCGACTCCCGAAGAGCAGGTGAGCCTTTGGCTAGAGCTCGGCCGGGCGCGGGCCCTGCGGGGCGATCGCGGGGGCGCGGAGGCGGCGGTCGACGCGATCGCGGCCATTCCCGGTGCGGCGTTCCTGTCGTCCGCGCTGTCCGCCTACGTGCTCGATCTCCTGCCGCAGGAGCCCGGCAGCGAGGGGACGCCTGCGCGCACCAAAGCCTGGGAGCCGCTGCTCGCGCTCGCGCGCGAGACGCACGATGTCGAGGTCGGTCGCGCCGAGCGAATCACGGCGGCGCTGCGTGCGCTCGTTCGCTCGGAGCGGGACATCGCCGTCGATACGCTTGCCGGGCTTCACGAGGACGAGCCGAAGGACGTCGTGGTCACGACCGCGCTCGCGGCGCTCGAGCTCGCGAAGATGCGCCCGGAGCGCGCCGCTCAGGCACTCAAAGCGACCGCTGCGGCGCTCGACGATCCGGAGCTCGCTACGGCGCTGCGCTTCGAGGCCGGGCTCATCGAATGGAAGTCGGGAGCGCACGAGCAAGCGTTCGAGTCCTTCGAGCTCTGCGCGGAGGCGGCACCGGCGTCGGCCGCGCTGATGCGCGGCTTCGGTATGCGCGCGAACAACGGGACGGACACCGCGAGCCGGCGCCGAGCCCTGGAGACGTCCGAGGCGCTCGATCCGGCGCTGGTCGCGCTCGATCGCTTCAGCTTCGAGCTCGGGCCCGAAGGGCAAGAGGCGGCGGCGCGCGCCGCGCTCGAGCGTGCGACGGGGCCCGCCGGCAGTGGTCCGGGCGTGGCGGCAGCGCTGGCGCACGCTCTGTGGGACGGCGCGGACCGCGAGCGCCGGGCCGCCGCGCTCGACACGATCTCGGATCAGAGCTCGGACGCCGCCGCCTTCGCGCGCGCCGCCGCGTTCCAGCTCGAGCTCGCGCGCGCGGGCGACGCTGCGCCCGAAGCGGCTGAGACGGAAGCGCTCGCGGCGCGCTGGAGCGAGGCCGACCAGAGCCCGACCGCGGCCCTCGAATGGCTCGGAGCCGCCATCGCCAAGAGCGACGTGGGCGCCGAGGTGAGCGCCCGCCGCGCCCTCGCCGAGCGCATCGGCGGCGTTCCGGGCGAAACCGTCGCGGCGAGCGCGAGCTTGTGCGCTTGGCTCACGGGGCTCGAGGAGCCGCCGCCGCTCGCAGGCACCTCGCCGGCCGTCGCGCTCACCAACGTCGAGCTCGCCCCGCCGGGCTCCGATCCGCAACGCCGCGGCGCGGCGCTCGAGCGGGCCGTCGGCTTCTTCGGCGACGACGCGAGCGGCGTGGCGCGCGCGCTCGCCGGCTACAACCAGCTCGCGGCCGGCGAAGCGTCGGCCGCGCTCATCACCTTCCGTGCCGTCGTGGAAGCGTCGCCGAACGAGCTCATCGGCTGGGAAGGCCTGCGCACCGCGGCGGAGATGCTCGGCGAGCGCGGAGTCCTCGCCGAAGCGTGCGCCGCTCTCGGTGACGCGGTCGCCGACGAGGCGCGCGGCGCCGAGCTCTGGGAGATCGCGTCGCAGATCCTGTTCGACGAGCTCGGCGATCCCGAGCGCGGCGAGTTCGCCCTCGCCCGCGCCGTGGATCGCGACGTGCGGCGCTTCGCGCCGTTCGACCGGCTGTTTCGCATCGTGCGCGCGCGCAAGGACAGCCCGCGTCTGCTCGACCTCATCACGCGTCGTCTCGAGGTGGCCGAGGAACCCGAGGAGATCGTCAAGCTCTTCTGGGAGCGTGCCCGCGTGATGCGCGCCTCCGGCGATCGCGAAGGCGCGCTCGCGGCGCTCGAGAACGTGAACATGCTCGAGCCCGACCACGTCGGCGCCCTCGCGCTCTCGGGCGAGATCTACCTCACGCTGCAGCGCTTCGAGGAAGCGGCCGAGCAGCTCGCGAAGCTCTCGACGCTCGGCGAGGCGCCGACCCAGCAGCGCCTGATGAGCGGCGTCGCCGCTGTCGACATCTACGAGAACAAGCTCAAGAAGGTGCCGGAGGCGCTCGCCGTGCTGGTCGGGCTCCGCCACGCCAAGCTCGACACGCCGCAGGTACGCGAGCGGCTCGCCCGGGTGGCCGCGAAGGCCGGCGCGTGGGAGCGCGCGGCCGACACGTTCGAGCTCTTGATGGTCGAGCGCGAGACCGGCGCCGGCCGCGCGGAAGCGGCTCGGCTCGCCATGGCCATCCGCCGCGATCGCTTGGAAGCGCCGATGACCGCCGCCGCCAGCGTCTCGAAGCTGCTCGACGAGCTGCCCGGCGACGGCGAAGGGCTCGATCTCATGCTGAGTGGGGCGTTCCCCCAGGTGTTCGCGCGGCGCCTGCTCGAGCGCGGGCGCGACGCGCTGTTCCAGGTGCTCGGCGAAGACCCGACGTTGCTGGAAGAAGTCGAGCGGCTGTCGCGACTTGCGAGCGCGCTCGGCGACGATCCGCTGCGTCAGGCGACGCTCGGCTCGCTCGCGGCGCTCGGCGTCGATCCGGCGACGCTCGACGCCGAGCTCACGCGCCTCGACCGCCGCGTCGCGCGGGTCCCGAGCATCGTCATCGACGACGCCTCGATCCCGGAGCTCGCGGATCCCGAGGACGGCGGCCCGATCGCCGATCTCATGCGCGAGCTCGGCACGACGATCGCGGCCGCGATCGGGCCGAACCTCGAGGCGTTCGGCACCCACCGGAAGGAGCGCGTCGACCCCAAAGCCGGCCACCCCATCCGCAACGAGATCGTGGCGTGGGCTGGTGCGCTCGGCATCGGCGAGCTCGAGGTGTACGTCGGCGGCCGGCAGCCGCAGGGCGTGTTCGGCGTCGCGACGGAGGTGCCGAGCCTGGTCGTCGGCAACGCCGTGCCGGCGCCGCTCTCTCCCATCCACCGCCAAGCGGTCGCGCGCGAGCTGTTCGCGCTGCGCCGCGGCACGACCGTGCTGCGCCACCGCGAAGCGCCCGAGGTGCAGGCCCTGATCGTCGCCGCCTGCAAGCTCGGCGGCGCGGAGCTCAGCGCGCCGCCCTTCGCCATGCTCGCCGAGTTCCAGCGCCTGCTCGCCAAGGAGATGCCGCGTCGCGTGAAAAAAGTGCTGCCCGCGCTCGCCGCGCAAGTCCGTGACTACGGCCAGGACACGCTGCGCTTCTACCGCGCGGCGACCTCGAGCCTCGATCGCATCGCCGCGGTCGCCGCTGGCGACGTGTCGTGGGTGCTCACCCCCGATGCGCAGAACCGCGGCCGCGCACCCGCGTCGGTCGAAGGGCAGGAGCGACTGCGCCGCTTGCTCGCCTTCGTGCTTTCTCCGACCTACCTCGCACTCCGCGAGCAGCTCGGCATGGGGGTGCGATGAGCGACGATCGCGGAACGAAGCCGCCGCGCCCCGGCGCTGGCGCGAGCGGAACTCCGGGCAGCATCGGCAAGGCCCTGGGCGGCGATCTGGACTTCGAGCCCGACGCGCTGCTCGATTCGCTGATGCAGGACGACATCACCCACGTCCCGCGCAAGAAGGGCGGACAGACGGCCATCGAGTCGGAGCTGTCCGACGCCGAGCTCGAGTCGGTCCCGCCCGAGGCGCCGGACGAATCGACGGGCGATCGCGAGACCTTGCGCCCCGATTACACGGAAGACGACGACGTCACGGTCGTCGGCCATCGCGGGATGCTCACCGCGCTCGAATCCCGAGCGCACGCTCCCGCGCCGCCCGGCCGCGCCAAGCTCCCCGCGGGACCGTCGAGCACCGCGGCAACGCCGCTGGTCCAGCGCCCCGCAGCTCCGGGTAACCGGCCCCCGCCGCAGATTGCGGCGCTCCGCACGCCCCCAGCGGTCCCGCGGCCGCAGGCAGCTCCGCCCGCGGTGTCGCGCCCAGCCGTGCCACGACCGGGACCGCCCGTCGCGCCGACACCAACGGCGCGCGAGCCGCTGCCCCCCGCGCGCGAAGAGATGCTTTCGCAGACGTCCATCTCGACGGCGCCGCCGCCGCCGCGCGACGACGAGGACAACGACGACTCGGAAGCGCCCGAGAGCCAGCGCACGTCGCTCACCGATGACGAGATCGCGGCGCTCGACGAGCTCGAGAGCCTGTCACCGCCTTCGCTCGGGCCCGAAGGGCGAACCGAGTCGGCAAGCGAGCCGCCCACCGCGGCGCGCTACACGCCGGCACCCGGCTCGATCCCGGGCCCCGCTCCGCTGCCCGACGTTTCCTCGAGCCAACCGGCGAGCGTTTCCTTCGAAGAATCTCCGAGCAGCATCCCGGCGGGCTCCCGCGCCGTCAGGCCGCCGCGCATTTCGAGCCGGCCGCCGAGCATGCTGAGCCAGCCTCCGCGGCCGAGCCAGCGGCCGAGCCAGATCCCGCGCGGCGAGCCGAACCTGCCGCGGCCCGGTCATCCGGAGGAGTGGACGCAGCGCGCCGAATGGATCGAAGCCGAGGCGCGCCGAGTGCAGGACGCCCCTGCGCGCTCGCGAGCGCTCGTCGTCGCGAGCGAGCTCTGGGCGCTCGCCGGCAACCTCGAGCGAGCGCGGCGCGCCGCGCAGGATGCGACCACCGCCGGTCGCTCGTCCATGGCGGGACGTCAGCTGCGCTGGCTCGCCGCCGCCGCCGCCGACTGGAAAGCCGTCGCCGCCACGCTCGAGCTCGAGCTCCGGGGCGCGACGCTGCCCGAGGCACGGGCCCACGCCGCATACCTCGACGCCGAGGTGCATCGCCTGTGTCTGGCAGACGACGCGGCTGCCGGCCAGCGCCTCGAGCTCGTGCTGCGCGCGGACGAAGCCGATCCGCGCGCGCACTTGGCGCGACTCGGCGCCGAGCTCGGCTCGAGCGCGCGGGCGCCCACCGCAGAGCTACCCGAAGGCCTTGCAGGCACGCCACTCGCCCGCGCCGTCGATGAGAGCCGCGCGCTCCGCACCGGCGACGGAACGCCCGAGGGGCAAGGCGTCGCCTCGGCGTTCGGCGTCGCGCGGCGCGCCCTTGCCGCGCACGATCGCGCCCGCGCTGCGGCGGCTCTCGCCGAGATCGGCAAAGTCGAAGGCCTCACCGACGGCGCGATCTGGCTCCGGGCCTCACTGCTCGCGAGCGAGCCCGCGACGCGCGCGCAGGCGCTCGACCTCACGGGCGAGCTCATCGCCGGACCCGACCAGAAGCTCGCGCGCCGGGCACTCGCCGCGCGCGCCCTCGAGCTCGGCAACGCCGAGAAGCTCACTCAAGCGCTCGGCCCCGACGACGACGCCTTCTCGGCCGCCGATCGCCTCGCGCTCCACTTCTACACGAGCCCCGACCCGGAGCGCCTCGAAACGCTGACGGCACCGTTGCTCGAAGGCGAGCATGCCGCGCTCGCCGCGGCGCTCCTCGCCACGCACGGCCGCGTCACGCCCGAGGCCGGCAGCGACACGTCGCGCACGGAGGCTCGCCTCGGACGTGCGCTCGGACGCGCCGAAGCCGGCACCTGGCTCGAGCAGCTCGAGCCCGCGATGCAGGAGTATTTCGCGACGCATCCGGACAGCGCGCTCGCACGACTGCTCAAGCTCGAGCTCGCCAAAACCTTCCGTCGTCACGCGGACGTGGCGACGGCGCTCGGCACCTGGACCGAGACCGCGAGCGACCCCCCCTCGGCTCGCGATCGCGCCCTCTTGCGGGCACTCGTGCTCGAGCTCGGGAGCGATCTCGAGGGCGCCCGCGCAGCCTATCGCGAAGCGTCCGAGGCCGACGCCGGCTTCGAGATGGGACTCCGCGCCCGACTCGCGGCGCTCGAGCCCGAAGCCGCGGGGACGGCGCTCGCCGAGCTCGCCGACCACGCGCCGGATCCGACCCAAGGCGCGCTCTTCCTGCTCGAAGCCGCGATCCGGGCCGGCAGCGCGGATCCCTCCCGTGCCAGCGACTGGCTGAAGCGCGCCGTCGCGCTCGACCCCACGCTGTCGATCGCGTTTCGGGTCGGCGAGCAGTACGCGCGCGGTGCCGCGGACGCCGGCCGCCTCGTCGAATGGCTAAGGCTGCGGCGCGACGTCACGACCGACGACACCGAGAAGGCCCTCGATCTGGTGCGCGAGGCGCTGCTCACCGCTGAAGGCCAACCCGCCGACGCTCAAGCGCTGCTCGAAGCGGCGATCGCGACGCATCCCGGGGACGTGGGCCTGCGCGAGCTCTACGAGCGCCTCGGCTCGAGCGGAGGCGGCAGCGAGCGCGGCGCCTGGCGCGAAGCCGCCGCCGAGCACGCGAGCGATGCCACGCGTGCCCTGCTCGAGCTGCAGGCCGCCTTCGAGTACGAGCGAGCCGGCGACCGCGCGAGCGCGGCCCGCCTGGCGCAGCGAGCGGCGAGCCATGGCGGCGAGCTCGCCCGCCTGACGGCCGAGCGAACCGCCGCGGGGACCCCGGAAGCGACGCGTGTTTCCGAAGATCTGCTCGCTCGCGCCAAGGCGGCGAGCGACCCCGCCGAGCAGCGTGAGCTCTACGACGCGCTGAGCGAGCTCGACCGCGAGCGCGGCGACACGGCCAGCGTGATCCTCTGGCAGAAGTCCATCCTCGAGGGCTCGCCGGAGTGCCTCCCTGCCCTGCGCAAGCTCGAGCAAGCGTTTGCCGTGGCGGGACGCGAGGAGGAGCTCGAGCCGGTGTGCTCGACGCTCGCGCGCGTGCTCACCGATCTGGAGGGGCTCGCCCACGCGCGCCTGGGAGCGCGCCTGCGCGCAAAGGCCGGGGCGTGGAGCGCGCAGCGCGAGCTCGCCGAGCTCGGCGCGGCGCGAAACCCGGGCTCGATCTGGGCGCTCCGCTCGCTGGCGGCACTCGCGCGCGCGGCGGACGAGCCCGAGAAGGCGCTCGACGCCCACCAGCGCCTACAAGCGCTCGTCGAGCATCCGCTCGACAAGGCGACGCTCGCCCTGCGCGCCGCGGAGGCCTCCGCGCGCCTCGGCCGCTTCGAAGAAGCCCGCGCGCTGCTCGAGGGCTGCCTCGATATGGTGCCCGATCACGTCGTCGGCCTGACCACGCTGTCCGAGGTGCTCGAGAGCTTGCGCGACTACAACGGCGCCGCGCGCGCTCTCGAGATCGTGGCGGAATCGAGCCAGGTCGACGCGCATCGCGTGAGCGCCTGGCACCAGGCGGCCGTGCTCTGGCTCGACAAGGTGACCGACGTCGAGCGCGGACGAGCCGCGCTCGAGCACGCCATCGCGCTCGATCCCGAGCACGAGGACGCGATGGCGCGCTTGCAGGCGCTCTTGATCGCGCAGGGCGATCGGCAAGCCCTCGCCCAGGTTCTCGGCCGTCGGCTCGATCGCGCCACCGATCCGGAGGAGCGCATCGCGCTAGAGGTGCAGCGCGGCAAGCTACTCGCCGGCGTGGGCGAGCACGCCGCCGCGCGGAGCGCCCTCACCGCCGCCCTCGACGCCAATCCCGATCACGCGGGTGCGCTCGAAGCGCTCGCGGATCTTTCCAGCGCCGAAGGTGATTGGACGAGCGCCGAGCAGGCGTTGATCCGCCTCGTGCGGCACACCCCCGATCCGGCGCGCCAGGCGCAAATCTATCGCAAGCTCGGTGAGCTCTACGACACGCACCTGCCGAACCCCGAGCGCGCCGAGCTCGCGTACCAAGAAGTCCAGAAGCGCGAGCCCGACGACGAGCCCGCCGCGCGCCGCTTGATCGAGCTCGCTGGCTTGGCCGGCAATACGGAACGCGCCGTCGAGCTTTCGACCGCGTTGCTCGAGCGCGCGAAGACGCCCGCCGAGAAACGCGATCGGACCCTCGGCCTCGGCGTCGTTCTGGAGCAGATCGCCAAAGACAAGAAGCGCGCTGACGCGCTCTTCGAGCGGGCCCGCAAGGAATGGCCACAAGACGTGGCCGTTCTGCGCGCCATGGTGGAGTACCACCGCCGCTCGGGGGAGCAGCGCGCCGCGCAGGTGCTCGTGGATCGAGCCGCCACCGACGCGCGCCGCGCCCTCGCGACCGGCCGCTTCGACCCCGCGCTGTTCGAGATGCTCGGCACCGTCGCCGATCTCCGTGGCGCGAGCGACGCGGCACTGGTCGCCGACGCAACCCTCGCCGCCCTCGCGGGGCAGCCGTTCCCGGTGCACGGCGCGGGCATCGCCGTGGCCAAACCCGGGCTCGACGAGCTCATCTCGCCGGAGGTGGTCACTCCCGCGCTCCGCTCGTTGCTCCTGAAGGCCGGCGAGGTGCTCGACAGCGCCTACGCGCTCGACACACGCACGATCCGCACGGCACCGTTCCCCGCCGACCGCGCCGATCTCCTGAACCAAGCGCGCGAGGTGGCTCAGGCGTTCGGCATCCAGGGGCTCGAGGTGCTCATCTCGCCGGTCCTCGGCCCGACTATTCTCGCCGCCCGCTCCGTCCCGCCGCAAATCGTGTACGGCACGGCGCTCATCGAGCGCGGCGACGACGCGACCCGCTATTTCCTGCTGATTCGCGCCCTGAAGCTCATCCAGGCGCGCGCGGCGACTCTGGCCCGAACGGTGCCGATCGAGCTCGGGCCCGTCGTGGCGGGGTTCCTCTCGGCGCTCGCGGACTACAACCCGGAGGGCGTCGACCCGAAGCGCCTCGGCGAGGCGCAGAAGCGCGTGAAGGCCGCCATCGCGAAGCCTTTCCCGAGCGAGGTGTCGCTCCTCGCGCTCGAGGTGGTCGGAAGTCTCGGCAGCCGCTCGAGCCAGCTGGCGACGGCGCTGAACCAGTGGGCGAATCGCACGGCCCTGCTCGCCGTCGGCGCACCGCTCACGGCTCTACGCGCCCTCGCGCTCTCGAGCAGTGCCGAGCTCCCCGCGGACGGCCCCGACCGCCTGCGCTGGATCGCGCGTCAGGTCGAGGCGCGAGACATCGCGATCTTCTGCGTCAGCGACGCCTGCGGCGAAGCCAGGAAGAAGCTCGGCGTCGAAGGTTAGAGCAGCGGCGCGCGGAGCCGCGGTCAGCGGCCGCGGAAGCTTGCGCCCTGGTCGTCCGAGAAGAGAAGCGCGTACGTCTCGTTCGGGCGCAGCGCGCTGCCGTGAAGCAGCACGCGCTTCCCGACCGTCAAGAGCTCGGTCGGCATGCGC
>DATMCL010000605.1:0-3657 GCA_035558375.1 Polyangiaceae bacterium | reverse complement strand
TGTGCTCAAGAAGGACAATAAGGATCCGCACGCCCTCTGTGCGCTCGGGCTCGGCTCGTACCAGGCGGGAGCGTTGCCCGTGGCGGTCGAGCTCTTGGAGCGCGCCGTCAAAGCGGGCGCCGGCGATGGAGCGCGTACGGTGCTCGGGCTCGCGCGCTATTCCCTGAACGATCTCGCCGGTGCGCGCAGCGCGTTCCAAGCGATCCTCGCGAACGAAGCGCAAGACATCGACGCGACGTACAACCTCGCGCTCGTGGCGCAAAAGCAAGACCGCTACGGCGAAGCGCGCCGTCTCTACCTCACGGTGCTGCGCGCCAACCCGAAGCACCGGCAAGCCCGCTATAACCTCGCGCTTCTGGCCCACTCCATCGGCGCGCAGGAGGAAGCCCAGCACCATCTCGCGCTCTTGGAGCAGGTCGCACCCGGTGACCAGATGGTCGTCACGCTGCGCGAGGCGCTCGCGCGGCCGCCGGAGCGCAAGGGACAGGTGCTGACGCTCGGCTCCAAAGCGGCGACGCCGTCACGCTGACGACGCCCGATTCGCGCGCGACCGAGCGGCACTCAAGCGTTCTTCGCAAATTCGAGGTTGGCGAGGATGCGTGGCCGGTCGCTCGCGGGGACATGACCTTCGGCGAGCAGGCGCTCGTTCAAGGCGCGCGACTCGGCGCGCTTGCCGACGTAGTACGTCGCGATGGCAAGCTCGTCGATGGCGCGCCACGTGTAGACGGAGTCGTCGAGGAAGAGCGTATCATCCGGTCGCGGGATGGCGGCGGCGGCGCGCGCGAAGAGCTCGGCGGGGCCCCACGCCGAGGCGACCCGGTAGTGCACGGCGCACGCCCACAGCGACTCGGCGCGCGCCGGCCTAAGCTCGTACGCCTTGAGGTACGACTCGAGCGCGCGCGGCCAATCGCCGAGGGTCTCGAGCACGGCGCCGCGCTGGTACGCAGAATAGAAGAGCTCTTCATCCCAGCCGCCGAGCGCTATCCGCCGCGCGTAGGCCTCCGCGGCCTTCTCGAGCTGTTTCGAGTCCCGGTAGCTCTGAGCGAGGTAGAACGTGTAGCGCGCGTTGTCGGGCTCCTTCTCGAGCGCGGCTTCGAGGATCTTGGCGTCGTTCGCGTACTTCGCGAGCGGATCGACGTTACGCGCGCTGTCGAAATGACCCCACACGACCGGACCGTGGAGCGTCGCGAGCTCGTGAGGCTCGTCGCACACGATGTACTCGTGGAGCACCCCCTCGTACCGCCACGGCAACGACGCCTTGACGAGCGTGCCGAGCCCCCATGTCGAATCAGGCGCATCGGCGTGCCGGTGCGCGACCATGTACTTGTCCGCCGTGAGCTGTGGAAAGCGATAGCCGGTGGGCACTTCGAGGCGCTCGTCGGCATCCATGATCAGGATGTAGTCGGACTTGCCGCGGGCGAGCGCGAGCGCCTCGCTCCGGTTATGGCCGAAGTCTTTCCACGGGCGCTCGTGGAGCTCTCCGGGAATTCCCGCGAGCCTCTTCCGAATCAGGTCCTGCGTCCCGTCAGTCGAGCCCGTGTCGACGATGACCCAACGATGAATGAAGGGGCGCACGGAGTCGAAGCAGCGCCCGATGACGCGCGACTCGTTCTTCACGATCATGTTGAGGCAGACGGTCTGCGTCGGGTGAGCTGGCGTAGGCTTGCCCTTGGCGCGTGCGGCGGGGCCCCGCTGGTTCCGGTTCCTCGACTTCTTCATGCCTTCGGTGGGCGAAGGCTATTGAAAGGAAAGCGAGAGGTCGACCGTAATGGGCTTACCGAGCGATTCGATGTTGAGCTTCGGCACGTCGCCCTGCGCCGCGCACTCGTGCACGCGCTTGTCGAAGGCCGTCATCTGGACGGCCAAGACGGCGATCGGTCGGACGGCGCGGCGCACCTCCTGGCCCTGGGCGTCGAAGTCGACGGTCAGGACGACGGGCACCGCGTGCTTACCCGTCGCGGGATCGACGGCGCGGCAGGTAGAGACGTACGTTGGGCGCTGCTCGTTCAACACGTTTTGGGCGCGCTCCCGGGCACGGAGCTCGCGGTCCTTGGCCATCACCTCGGGTGAAGCGACGGCGAGCGAGGCAAGACCACTCGGCGCGGCAGTCGAGGCCGACACTACGGCGCTCGAAGGGGGCTTGACAGCGAGCTCGCGCACAGCGGCCGTGAGCGCGGCGACGTCGCGGTGCACCGCCCACGCGATGACGACGGATCCGAGCACGATGGACGCCGGCAGCGCCATCTCCCTCACACCGCGCTCGCTCACCGCACGATCAAGACGAGCAGATTCCCGAAGCACGTGCGGGTGCTAGGATACCCGTTGTAAGCGCCCGGAGCCCATTGGTAGGCCGTGCCGGCTGAAAGTGACACGCGGAGCGAATCCCCGATGGGGCTGAAGCTACCAGCGTTCGCTCCGGCCACGAGGTAGCCGTTCTGGCCGTTGGAGGAGAAGGCGCCGCCGTTCGTGCTGGTCATGATGTTGCCGAAGACGTACGCGGCGTTTTGGCCGTTGTACGTCGTCGTGGCGCCCGTGGTCGGCGTGCTGCAATACCCGCTCTGCCAAATGAGCGCGACGTCTCCGGCGCTCGCCGTGTAAGAGACCGTGGCGTCACCGGCCGTGTACACGGCGTTCGGAGCCGCGGCCCACGACGAGTCGAGGACGAAGCGATGCGTCGCGACGCCAGTACCCGTCGGCCCGGTGGGACCAATGGGACCTGTCACGCCCGGCGCGCCCTGGCCGCCGGGGTTGCCCGTAGGACCGGTGGGACCGGTGGGACCGGGATTACCCGTCGCGCCCTTGGCACCCGTGTCGCCTTGCGAGCCGGTCGCGCCCGTCGCGCCCTGGGGACCGGTCGGACCGGTCGGACCCACGAGGCCCGTTGGCGAGCCGTGCCATACGCCGTCGTCGTCGATGACCTCGGTGCCGGCCTTGGTGACGACGCGCTGCGCGACGATCGCGTACGGAACGCTCACGATCTCCTGCAGCGGCTCCATCTCGGCGTCACCGCCGACCTTGATGCCGAGGTAGCGCGTGCTGCCGTTGAAGAGATCGTCGGGGAGCGACGTGCCGCCGTTGCTGGTGTCGCCGAGGACGACCGAGAAATAGCCGTCGTCGATCGCAACGCTCTGCGTCTCCGACCAGAGCTGTCCGGTGCCGTGGCCGTCGGTATCGACGCCAGTGTAGATGGTGAACCGGATCGCTTGCCCGGTCGCGGTGACCGGTGCACCCGTGTCGTCGAAAAGGCGCCCTTGTTCCGAGAGGAACGGCGGGACGGCCGCTGCGGAGCCGGCCACCGCCAGCACTCCCACGCCGAAACCCATTCTGCCCAGTACGCCTAACTTTCGAGCCATGACTATCTCCTGGAAGCGCGCGCCTTTACGGCGTCACGTCCTCGGGTTGGGTCGTTCCGATCACGGAGCCGTGGAGCCGGTAGTGCTGCGACGTGCCATTCACCGGTAGGGGCCCCTCGCTCATCACGCTGAAGAGCTTGTAGCTGGCGCTGCTCCGCCACGAGCCGGCCGGCGAGAGCACGGTGCCGGGCTTGCCCGGCTCGGGCGGGATGATGACGGTTCCCTCGCCGCCCTCGCCGCCACCGGCCATGCCGCCTGTCCCGCCCTTGCCGCTGGTCCCGCCCTTCGAGCCGCCGGTGCCGGT
>DATMCL010000604.1:0-3256 GCA_035558375.1 Polyangiaceae bacterium | reverse complement strand
CGTTGCGCGCCGCCGCGCCGGGCTCTTTCGGGTCGACGCGCGGGAGCGCCATGCCGACGCTCGCCGTCTCGACCAGGGGCGCTCCTTGCTCGCGCAGGGCGCTCGCCGCGCGCTCGGTGCGCGTGGTTTCGCGCGCTTCGGGCAGCTTTCCGGCGCTGTGCACGACGACCAGCACGGGGAAATCCGGGTGCGCCTTGGCCACGCCGGCCAGATCGTGAAGCCGCGTCGCCGCCTGGCTCGTGAGCTTGTCGTCGCGGTCGTACGGCGTGCCGAGCGTCACCACCACGCCGCGATCGTCGCGGCTCGGCACGAGCGACGCCTGGCTCAGCTCCTTGAGCAGCACGTCGGTCGAGGGATCAGCCGGGTTGGCCTGCGTGCGCGGGCGGCGCGTCGCCGTGAGCTCGCTGAGGCAAGCGCCGCGCACGGCACGAGCGTCGTCGATGGGCGTCATGGCCTTCGAGGCGAGGGCCGCTTCGAGCTCGCCGATCTTCTTGAAGTGCTGCTCGAGTGACGTGCGCTTCGGATCGAGCAGGCGCGACGCCGAGCACAAGAGGCGCGCCTGAGCGACGAGTGCTCGCGCCGCTTCTCGGCGGGCGAGCTCGCGTTCGGGGGAAGCCGGGGGGCCGCTCACCGGTGTGGGCAGCGTCTCGCGCGCGACCTTCAGGCGCAGCTCGAGCGCGGTCGTGTCGGCGTCGAGCTGCTTCTGGGTCTGCTCCGCCTGCGCGACCGCCGCCTTGGTGCGGCCGACGCTGAGCTCGGCCGCGGCGGCGCGTGACTCGGCGCGGGTGAGCCCGGCGAGCGTGACGGCGCGCTGGTAGGCGGCGAGCGCCTGCTCGCCGAGGATTTGTGCCGCGGCCGGGTCGCCGTCGTCGTGAGCCGATTCGGCGTCACGCTTCAGCTGGGCCGCCCGTGCGAAGGCTTGGGGGGCCTGCGTGCGAGCCTGCGCGACCGCCGGGCTCTTCTCCTCCGCGTCGACGGCGACGAGCACCTGCGGGCGCGGCGTCGAAGCGCAGGC
This sequence comes from Polyangiaceae bacterium, assembly GCA_035558375.1. Lineage (GTDB taxonomy): Bacteria > Myxococcota_A > Polyangia > Polyangiales > Polyangiaceae > PMG-095. The sequence continues at coordinate 2,241 of DATMCL010000604.1, read as the reverse complement.
GAACGCGAGGGCGGCGACGAGCCACGCGATGTGTGAGCTCGGCCTCGGCGTCATCATTCGGAGACACCCTTCTCGGCAGCGGCCTTCGCGTCGCCCTTCTTCTTCTCGCCCTTGGTGGGCTTGGCGGGTGGCGTCTCCGAAGCAGGTTTCGGCGCCGTCGCTCGCGCAGCGTCGAGCTCGCGGAGCTGCACCTCGGCGCGATTGCGGCGCGCGTTCGTCTGCTCGATGAGCGTGCGCGCCTTCTCGAGCGCGACCGTCGTCTCGCCGAGCTCTTTCTCCAACGCGAAGGCGCGCTCTTCGGCCGCCGCGCGTCGCGCGAGGTCACGCGCCGCTTCCGCCCACTCGAGCGCGAGCGCCTCGAGCGCCGCGCCGTGGCGCTGGTCGCCGGCGAGGCGAGCCTTGTCGGCGCGGGCGAGGGCGCGGTGCGCTTCGGCGAGCGCGTCGCGGGCCGCGTCCTTCTTGGCGGGCCCTTTTTCGACCTCGGCGATCAGCGCCTTGGCGGTCTCCCGCGCGGGCGGCGCCGCGAGCGCGGCCGGTGCGGCGCACAGGATCAGAGCGGAAAGCCGCGGTAGCGGTCGGAACATGCGCGAAACAAGCCACTTTCCCCGGTCGGGGTCAAGCCGCGTGGAGACGGGGCCGCGGAGGTGTAGGAAGGAGGGGATGAGTGACGCACGACCGCGGGCGACCTGGGACGAGTACTTCATGGCCATCGGGCGCGTCGTCGCGACCCGCTCGACGTGCGACCGGAAGCACGTCGGCGCCGTCATGGTGCGCGATCGCATGATCCTGGCGACCGGGTACAACGGCTCGATCCGCGGGCTGCCGCACTGCGACGACGAGGGGCACATGATGGAAGACGGACACTGCGTCCGCACGGTGCACGCCGAGGCGAACGCGATCGTGCAGGCTGCGCGCAACGGCGTGCGGCTCGAGGGCTCCGACATCTACGTCACCGCTTCACCCTGCTTCGGCTGCTTCAAGCTCGTCGCCAACGTGGGCGTGAAGCGCATCGTGTTCGGCGAGTTCTACCGCGACGAGCGCATCTTCGAGCTCAGCAAGAAGCTCGAGATCGAGCTCGCGCACCTGCCGATCGAGAAGCTGCCGCCGTCCTAGAGCGAGCGTTCGAGCTGGTTCATCGGAGCGGGCGCTGGAACTGGCTCGTCTCGTCTTCGGTCTGGCCGCGCTGGCGGAGCTTCTCGAGCAGGACCTCGCGGTTCGGCGGCGTCTCCGGCGTGCCGGCGTTGCGCGCGCGCAGTGACGCGAGCCCTTGCCCCACGTCGGGCGAGCCTGTCGGCGCGACGGGCACGGGCTGGAACACGTTCCTGAGATCGAGCATCAGGGTCGGCGCCGAGTCCTGAGGATCGATGGCGGCCGAAGCGTCCGGCGGGACGTGCTCGACGCTCGACGCAATCTCGGGCGGTGGCGCTTCGGCGACGGCCAGCGGGTCGCTCGGGGCCGGCATCGGTGCGGGGGGCACGCTGTCGCCACGCGCGACGTAGGCGATCGCGCGCTCGATGAACGCCTTGGTCGGCGCGCCGTAGCGCTTGAAGCGCACGCGCAGCCCGCCCGGTCGCTCGCCTTCGGGCTCGACGTGGCGCGTGACCTTCGCCTCGGCCTTGATCGGTCGCGATCCGTCCTTGAGCGTCACGTCGAAAACGATCGGGGTGTCTTTGTCGAGCGGCGCCTGACCGATGAGCAACATCGCACGCTCCTCGATGGTCCAGGCCTCCGCGCGCAGGTACTCCTCGGCGTCGACGTAGGGGCGGCGGATGTGGAGCACGACGGGCGAAGCCATCATTTAGACCAGCAATCACCAACGATACCAGGGCTTCGGTCGCCTTCACAAATCGTACGCGGGAGTCCCGACTCTCAGCCTGGTTTGTCGCCGGCGCTCACAGCCTGGTTCGGTCGCTCGGGCCCGCACCCCGGTTCGGTCGCTGGCGCTCCTTGGCGCCACGGTGTAAACGCCGCCCGTGACAAGCGGTCGCAAGGTGCTCGTCGTCGGATCCGGAGGGCGCGAGCATGCGCTCTCGCTGCGCCTGCTCGCCTCACCGAGCGTGAGCGAAGTGATCGTCACGCCCGGCAACGCCGGCACTCGGTCGGCACCAGCGCGGCTCGCACCGAAGGTGCTCCGCTCGGCTACCGGCGCGCCGCTCGACCTCGCGCAGCAGGCGAGGCCGGATCTCGTCGTCATTGGTCCGGAAGCGCCGCTCTGCGCGGGGCTCGCCGACGAGCTAACTC
>DATMCL010000603.1:0-32297 GCA_035558375.1 Polyangiaceae bacterium | reverse complement strand
CGATGTAGTCGATCGACTCGGTGATCGCCGTGTTGATGGCAATCACGGGCCCGGTGATCGACTGACTGGACCCCGCCGCGCGGAACTCGAAGCGGTTGCCGCAGAAGGCGAACGGGCTCGTCCGGTTGCGATCGCCCGGGTCCTTCGGGAGCTTCGGCAGCACGTCGACGCCGATCTCGAGGGTTCCCTTCATCTTCGACGACTTGGCACCGCCCGCCTTGATCTGCTCGAACACGTCGGTGAGCTGCTCACCGAGGAAGATCGAGATGATCGCGGGGGGCGCTTCGTTCGCGCCGAGGCGGTGATCGTTGTTCGCCGAGGCGATCGCGGCACGGAGCAGCGCGCCGTGCTTGTGGACGGCGCGGATGACGCCGCTGCAAAACACGAGGAACTGCGCGTTCTCGTGCGGTGTGTCGCCCGGGTCGAGCAGGTTGCCCTGCGTCGCGTTGCCGAACGAGAAGTTCACGTGCTTGCCCGAGCCGTTGACGCCCGCGAACGGCTTCTCGTGCAGGAGGCACACGAAGCCGTGACGCTCGGCCACGCGCTTGAGCGTGATCATGATGAGCTGCTGGTGATCGGCGGCGACGTTGGCGCTCTCGAACACCGGCGCGATCTCGAACTGGCTCGGAGCCACCTCGTTGTGCCGGGTCTTCACCGGCACGCCGAGCTTGAAGAGCTCCTTCTCGGCTTCCTGCATGAAGGCGAGGACGCGCTCGGGGATCACACCGAAGTACTGATCCTCGAACTCCTGGCCCTTGGCCGGCTTGGCGCCGAACAGCGTGCGACCAGCGAGCAGGAGGTCGGGGCGCTGCAGATAGAAGCGCTTGTCGATCAGGAAGTACTCCTGCTCGGGGCCGGCGTAGGAGACGACCTGCGCCGCCTTCTCGTGGCCGAAAAGCTTGAGGATGCGCTGCGCCTGAGTGTTGAGCGCCGCGTTCGAACGGAGCAGCGGCGTTTTCTTGTCGAGCGCCTCACCCGTCCACGACACGAACGCCGTCGGGATGCAGAGGGTCGTGCCGCCGAGCACGTACGCGAAGCTCGTCACGTCCCATGCCGTGTAGCCGCGTGCTTCCCACGTGACGCGGATGCCGCCGCTCGGGAAGCTCGACGCGTCGGGCTCGCCCTGGACCAGGAACTTGCCGGCGAACTCGGCGAGCGCGCCGCCCTTGTTGTCGGGGTTCAGGAAGCTGTCGTGCTTCTCGGCCGTGGCGCCCGTGAGCGGCTGGAAGATGTGCGCGTAGTGGGTCGCGCCCTTCGCCATCGCCCACTCCTTCATGGCGGAGGCGACGACATCGGCGACCTTGGCGTCCAGCGCGGTCCCCTTCTCGATGGTCTGCTTCAATGACTTGAAGACGTCCTTCGGGAGGTACTTCTCCATCGCCTCGTAGCCAAAAACGTCACTGCCGAAGACCTTCTCCGGATCCTGAAGGCCCGGCGGCACCACGGGGGGAATGCTTGCCGCCAACTCCGAAATCGCCTGCGCGCGCTGGGTATTGCCGCTCATCTTTCGTTCCTTGTTTCGAGCTCGACGGCACCTGGGCCGTTCGGGCACTGGTAGTTAGGTGGGGGTAACGCCACCTTTTTTTCGGGATTGTTTCGTAGGTGTCTCGATCCCCGAGGAGGCGACGAAACATAACCGGCCACATAGCCGACACGCGCAAGTGCCTGATGACGCGGCATGGCGTGAAGGTTTGTTTTCCTCTTTACCTCGTCATCCGCTCAGGTACCCGCGAGCCGAAGATCGCGTGCCCGGAGCACCGGCAGCTCGCCCGCGAGCGCGAGCGTGCGCTCGATCACGTTGCGGAGCTCGCGCACGTTGCCCGGCCAACGCTCCTGGGCGAGCGCGCGCACGGCGTCGGGCGCAAGCACCGGCGGCTCTTTGCGACGCGAGAGCGTGCGCACGAAGTGTCGCGCGAGCACGGGGATGTCTTCGCGACGCTCGCGCAGCGGCGGCACGCTCACCGGCAAGACCTGAAGGCGATAGTAAAGATCCTCGCGCAGCTTTCCCTCGCGAACGAGCAGCGCCAGATCGCGATGCGTCGCCGCGACGACGCGCACGTCGACGCGCACGGGCCTTTGCTCGCCGAGCGGGAACACTTCGGAGTTCTCGAGCAGGCGCAAGAGCTTCGGCTGGGTGTCGAGCGGCAGCTCGCCGATCTCGTCGAGGAAGAGCGTGCCGCCCGCGGCTGCGCGAATCACGCCTTGGTGGTCGGAGCTCGCGCCCGTGAACGCGCCGCGCCGGTAGCCGAAGAGCTGCCCTTCGAAGAGGTCGCGTGGAACCGCCGCGCAATTGAAGGCCACGAACGGCGCGCGCGCGCGGCCGGAAAGCACGTGAATGGCGCGGGCCACGACCTCTTTGCCGGCGCCGGATTCGCCCGTGATGATCACCGTGGCCGGCGAGCTCGCGATCGGAGCGAGCTCGGCGCGAAGCTTGCGCATGCGAGCCGAGGCCGCGACGAACTCCGGGAGCTCGGGCGGCGGCGCGTCGTCGTGCTCGGTCGTCTGCTCGCCGTAGCCGCGCAGCGTCGCCGCCTCGAGCGCGAGGGCGCTCACCGTCGTGAGCATGCCCACGAGCGCCCGCTCCTCGGCGGTGAGCTCGCCCGCGACCGACACTCGGAACAAGCGTCCCGCGCCGTCGCTGAACTCGTTGCCCTCGCGCGGCGCGCTGCCCGCGGGATCGAGCGGCGTCACGGTGCCCGAGCTCAGCGCATCGAGCTCCTCGACGGCGAACGTGTGCTCCGGCAGAAGGGCCGCGAGCACGGAGCGAAGCTCGCGCAGCACGAGCTCGGGCGTCGCGCCGCGCACTGCGAGCCGTTGCAGCGGCACGACGAGCGCGTCGATGCCGGGACCGGGCGTCGGAATCGGATGCGAGGCGGCGCTGACGGGCGTTTGCGAGCGTTTCCGGCGCTCGATCGCCGCGTCGAGACCCGGCGGAGGCACGAGGCCGGCGGCGTCGAGGGCAGCGCGCGCCCGAGCGAGCCCCTCCGGATCCGGTTCGCCGCAGGCCTGCTGCAGGGCCAGGAGGAGGTAGCGGGCGGTCGCCGCGTCGCAGCGATCCCCCGCGAGCTCGAAGGTCGCGACCGCCGATTCGAGGAGCTTTCGGCCTTCGCTCCAGTTGCCGCCCGCGGCGACGAGACCACCCTCGACGCGCCGGAGCTGCGCCGTGAGCCAGCCCGAGGGCATGCTGTCCACGAAGCGCTGAGCCTTGCGCAGCGCGATGCGTGCCGCGCCGTGCTCGCCCGCGATGAGGTTCGCCGCGACACGGAGGAAGAGCACGTCACGCAAGAGGAGCGGCCAGCGTGCCGCAGCACGCTCGGCCTGGTCGAACGCGACGAGCGTCGCCGCCGGATCCTCCGCGCTCACGAGGAGCGCCATGCCCTCCACGAACGCGGCGCAGGCCTGCGCGATCGGCTTGAGCGACGGCACCGCGAGAGCGCGCAGCTGTACGGCGAGCGCGTCGAGCGCGTCGCGTCGGCCGGTGAGATGATAGAGGCGAGCGAGGGCGGCGACCGCGGGCAAGGGTGGCAGCCCCGACTCTTCGCTCCAGGCCTGCAACGTCTCGGCTCGGGCGAGCGCCTCGGCCGTGCGCCCGAGCCGCAGCAGGGCTTCGATCTCGACGCGCACGAGCAAGAGCTGGTGCCAACCAGGTCCGATGCGGGGCGCGTACGCGAGCTCCTTCGCGCGCTCGATGAGCGACAGCGCTTGCCCCGGATCGGCGAGCTCATCGAGCATGGCGAGCGCCACGCGCCCGAGGCTCCGCGCCATCACGAGCGTGCAGCCCATCGGCTCCGCGAGCTCGACGACCGCCTCGTGCGTCGTGCCGGAAGGCGCGGGGCGCCCGGTGAGGCTGAGCTTCATCAGCCGAAATTCGTCGACGTGGAGCTCGAGCAGGGGCGGCAGGCCGTGCCAGCGGGTCTCGAGCAGGCGCGTGTAGGCGCGATCCAAGAGCTCCTGGTCACCGACGAGCGCCGCCGCGCCGAGCGCGGCCAGGCACGCGGTGCAGGACGCTTCGCGATCCGTGTCGGGCGAGAGCGCCTCGACGCGCGCGCCGTAGGCGTGGACGCGATTGAGGTCGAAGAGCACGCCGTCGGGCCACGCGTGCACGAGCGACGCGGCGGAGAACACCTTCGCAGCGACCGAAGGACCGAGCCGCCCGGCTTCCGCATCGGCGAGCGCGGGGGCGAGCGACAGCATGGCGGCGCGCGAGTCCGAGCGAAAGATGATCTCGTAGAGCGCGACCCCGAAAGCAGCGCTCGCTCGCGCGTCGGGCGAAAGCTCGCGTCGCAGCGCGAGCAGCTGCACGAGCTCCTCGTGTGCGCGCCGCGCGTCCCCATCCATCATGCGTCCGAGCGACGGCAGCACGACGGCGAGGTCGTCGTCGGTCGGCAGTGGCGGCGACGACGCACGCCGCCCGTCGTCGAGCAACGCGGGCGCGTTGCCGCCGGCGAGCAACGCCGTGAGGCGCGCTCGCTCGACACCGCGTGGGCTGCGCGACTCGGCGCGCTCCGCCGACAGCTCCCAGCGGTACACGGTTTGCGCCGTCACCCCCACCTTGCGCGCGAACGACGCGCGACTCTCGTCACCGCGCAGAGAGCGGATCCTGGCCGGCGAGAGTCCGCTGACCTCAGGCTGCGCCATGAATCGGATCTAGTCCAAGTCGGAGCACGGTCAAGCTGAATGGATTACTCCATATGTGATCCATTATTAGTCCAACAGACGAGTGGTGGCTGGGTGTTAACATGCAAGCCATTGTAATTATTGTCTATATTTGTTTAGCGCCTGCCTGGCACGCGGACTGCTTAGGGGACAAGCAGCCATGACCACCTCCACCGTCGACAACGTCCTCGTTCCCGAGCCCGCCGCTCCCGCCAAGAAGCGCAGCCGAGCCCTGACCGTCCTTCCGCTTCTGACGGCCGCCGCCATCGGCTCGTTCGCGCTCGTGCTCGCCGCCGGTCGCGGCAAGGAGACGACCGACGACGCACAGGTCGAGGGGCATGTGGGCAGCGTCGCCCCGCGCGTGAGCGGCCAGGTGAAGCGCGTCTTGGTTCGAGACAACCAGCGCGTCAACGCGGGCGACGTGCTCGTCGAGCTCGACGACGCCGATCTCGCCGTGAAGCTCTCGGCTGCCAAGGCGGATCTCGAAGCCGCCAAGGCTCAGCTGCGCGCCGCGCAAACCCAGCTCGAGGTCACCGTGAAGAGCACGGACTCGAATTTGGTCGTGGCGCGCGGTGGCGTCGCGCAAGCCGTCGCCGTGCGTGGCACGACGCGCGCGGGCATCGAGCAGGCTCGAGCGGAGGTCGACGCGGCGACCTCGCGACAAGCGCTCGCTCGCACGGATCTGTCACGCAGCGAGCAGCTGCTCGCGAGCGGCGCGGTCTCCCAGGCCGAGTTCGACGGCAAGAAGACGGCGCTCGAGCAGGCCGATTCGCAGCTGACCCAAGCGCGCGCCCGCCTGGCGAGCGCCGAAGCCAACATCGACAACTCGAGCGGCACGCTCGAGGCGGCGCGTGGCCGGCTGCTCGCCGCACAAGCCGGTCCGGAGCAAGTCGAAGCGGCTCGCGCTCAGGTAGGGCTCGCGAAAGCCCGCGTCGACCAGTCCCTCGCAGCCGTCGCCCAAGGCGAGCTCAACGTCGGTTACACCAAGATCAAGGCCGAGCTCACCGGCGTCGTCGCGCGCCGCACGGTCGAGGTCGGCCAGCTCGCCTCTCCGGAGCGCCCGCTCATGGCGATCGTGCCGCTCGACGACACCTGGATCGTCGCGAACTTCAAGGAGGACCAGATCGCCGGCATGCGCGCGGGGCAGCCCGCGACGGTGACGATCGACTCGATCTCCGGTCTGAAGCTGCCGGGCCACGTGGACAGCCTCGCGGGCGGGACGGGCTCGCGCTTTTCGCTGCTGCCGCCCGACAATGCGTCCGGCAACTTCACGAAGGTCGTGCAGCGCGTGCCGGTCTTGATCCGGCTCGAGACGCACCCCGGGCTCGAGCTTCGGCCGGGCCTGAGCGCCAGCGTGACCGTTCTGACCAAGGAGTGAGCGAGCCTCCACGAAGGCCGGAGCACAGCCATGGACAGCGAGACCGTCACCGGTTCGAAAGCGGGCATCACGGCCGTCGTGATGGCCGCCGCGTTGATGGCGATGATCGACATCACCATCGTCAACGTCGCGCTCTCCGACATTCGCGCGAGCTTCGGCACGCCAATCGACCAGATCGGCTGGGTGTCGACGGGCTACATGATGGCGAACATCGTCATCATTCCGATGACGGGCTGGTTCCAGCGCCGCTTCGGGTACAGGAAGTACTTCGCCGGCTCGGTGCTGCTCTTCACCGCGGCGAGCGCTCTGTGCGCGCTGGCGTGGGATCTGCCGTCGCTCGTGCTGTTTCGCGCCATCCAGGGCCTCGGCGGCGGCGCCATCATCCCCACCGCGCAGAGCATCCTGTTCGCCCGTTACCCGCGCAAGGAGCACGGGATGGCGGCGGCGCTGTACGGGCTCGGCGCGATCACGGGGCCGCTCCTCGGCCCGACGCTCGGCGGATACCTCATCGAGTGGTCGAGCTGGCACTGGATCTTCATGGTGAACGTGCCGGTCGGCGTGCTCGTGGCGTTGCTGACGTTGCGCTTCGTCGAGCAACCGGCGTTCGAGCCACCGCGTGGAGACGCCGCCAAGGTCGACGTCTTCGGCATCGTGCTGCTCGCCGCCGGCATGGCGTCGCTCCAGTACGTGCTCGAGGAGGGAAATCGCGAAGGCTGGCTCGAGAGCCACGTCGTGGTTCTGCTCTCGGCCGTTGCGGCGATCGCGCTCGTCACGTTCGTCGTGCACGAGCTCGAGACAGAGCGGCCGGTCGTGGATCTCCGGGTGTTCGGCAATCGCTCGTATGCCGCGGGCACGGGCTTGAACTTCCTGACCGGCTTCGCCCTGTTCAGCGGGTCCTACATGTTCTCGCTGTTCGCGGGCTCCGTGATCCGGTACAGCGCGCTCGACATCGGCAAGGTGTTCCTGGTCGCCGGCACCGTGTCGCTGATCGTGATGCCGATGATGGGCCGGCTGGCCCCGAAGGTGGACGGCCGCGCGCTACTCCTGATCGGCGTCGGCTCGGTCAGCGCAAGTCAGGTGGTTGCGTCGCACCTGACGGCGCAGGCCGGGTTCTGGGACCTGGTGCTGCCCAACATGATCCGGAGCTTCGGCCTCGGCTTCATCTTCATTCCGGTGAGCATGCTGGCGCTCTCGGATCTGCCTGCGTCTCAGCGCGGGAACGCGACCGGTCTCTTCAACCTGACGCGCGAGCTCGGTGGCTCCCTCGGCACGGCGCTCATGGGCATGCAGGTGAGCGACGACATCAAGCGCTTCGGCTCCTACCTGTCGGAGCACGTGACGGCGTACGATCCGCTCGTGATGGAGCAGCTGAAAAACGGCGCTGCCACGCTCGGCGCACTCACCTACCAGCGCGAGCTCGTGGGCGAGAGCGTGCTCAAGCTCAAGGTGACGACAGAGGCGATGGTGCTCTCGTTCGAGAACGGCTTCCGCTACACCGCGCTCGCCATGGCACTCGGCTTCGCCCTCGTGCTGCTACTCAAGAAGCCGGCAGCCGTCGCGGACGTAGGCGGAGCTCATTGAGCGTCACGCTGGCTTGAGCTCGCTCGTGCAGAACTTGCAGCGCGTGGCGCGGGCGGGAACGGTCTCGCAGCAGGCAGGGCATTCGCGCGTGGCGGGCACAGCTGCCGTAGCCGGCACCGGCCCCGTGAGGCGTGCTTCTGCCGCCTTCACGAGACGACTCACCACCATGAAGAGCACGAGCGCGACGACGAAAAAGTCGAGCACGGTGCCCAAGAAGTCACCGTACTTCACGACGACGTTGTCCTTGGGATCGGCGGCGACCTTGAGCACGATGCCCTGGGTGCGCCAGTCGCCGCTCGGGAGCACGAGCGCCACGAGCGGCATGACCAGATCCGCCACGAGCGCGGACACGATCTTGCCGAACGAGGCGCCGATGATGACACCGACGGCGAGATCGACGACGTTGCCCTTGAACGCGAATTTTTTGAAATCGTCGACGAACGCCATGGATCGATCGCTCCCTGCTTGAGCCCGCGGCGCTCGGCCGCCACGCGGGCGTGCCGAGTGTACACGTTTCGCGCACCCACAAAACGCGTCGAGCCACGCGTTTACCGCGTGGCTCGACGTGGCCCGTTCGGGCGAGGGACGATCAGTTAGCGCGACCGCCGGCACCGGCGCCGCCGCGACCGCCTGCGCCGCCTTGGCCGCCGCGGCCGCCCGCGCCGCCTTGGCCGCTCATGCCGCCTTGGCCGCCGGACATGCCGCCGCCGCCGGACATGCCGCCACCGCCGGACATGCCGGCCTGGCCAGCTGCACCGGCGCCACCCGACATGCCGCCCATGCCGCCCATGCCGCCCGAGCCCATGCTGCAATCGCCCATGCCAGCACCAGGGCCCTCGAGCTTGAAGTTGCTGAGGGTGAGATCGATTGCGAACGGCGTCTTCGACGCGTCCGGATCGATCTGCCACTGGAAGCCGAGAACCTCGGCCAGGTTCGCCGTGGCATTGGGCTTACCGCCGGTCAGATCGGAGAACATGATCGTCTGCGTCGTGTCGCTCGGCATGATCGCCTTGTTCGGCGAAATGCAGTCGACGCCGGCAGCGCCCGAGCACGCGCCCTTCTTGTTCATCGTGTCGATCGGCTCGTCGGAGTTCATCTGCATGACGAACTTCAGGGCGTTCGGCTTGTCCACCGAGCTCGTGCTGCCCGACAGCGTGAACGATACGCCCGTGTAGCCGGCGAGCGAGGAACACTTTCCGGTGTAGATGCCGAAGCCGTCGTAGTTGCTCACCATGCCGGTGATGTGCAGCTTGGTCGGGTCGGTGGTCTTGTCGACCATCACGCTGGTTTCCTGGTAGCTGTACGTGCCCTGGAACTGGCTCATCGGAGCGAACGTGCCCCAGTTGGTGATCAGGTTGCACGTGGCCGCTGCCGGCATCGAGCAATCGAAGGGAGCCGCGCCTGCTGCGCCCGCCGCAGCACCCGCCATGCCGGCCGTACCGGTGCCTGCCGAGCCGCCCATGGTCGCGGTGCCGCTGCTGCCGCCCATCGTGCCGCCACCCGTGCCTCCGGTACCGGTCCCAGAGCTACCACCCATGGTCCCGCCGCCCGTTCCGCCCTTCGGCGCCGAGCCGCCCATCGAGGTGCTGCCGCCCTTGCCCGCGTCGTTCCCGTTGTCGTCGTCGTCAGCCTTGCTTGAGCATGCCACGACCACGAAAGTCGTCGCGAGAAGCGCGAACCCAGTTGCACCTACCGTCCACTTGCGAACCATATCGATACCTCCGGCCCTAAGGCCAATGGGAAGAACGCGCAGAGGCTACGCAACCTTCTGCCCTCTGTCCAGCAAACCCACCGAACTTCCGACGATCGGGATTGGCATCACTCTCAGCTGAATGCCCTCGTCGCCGGTGCGTTGATCTCGCTGCCGCACCGCGTCGCCGCGCGATCGCGACACGAATGTGCGTGAGCGCGGAATGATGCGCCCACTGCGCACGAAAGAAATGTCACCCAACGTCTGCGAGGACACGACATCCGACGGATACGAGCTAGATATTGGAACCGGTTCCGGTTTTTCGGGTTTCACCGGCACCTGGGTTCGACGATCCACGCTGGTCCTCGCTTCAAAATCTTTCGAGACTGCGTATGGACATGAGTAACGGAACGGCGCGATGGGAGGCAGACGGTCCGCTCTAAGCCGAGACTTGGCGGTGCCAGCGGAACCGAGGCCCTACGGCTGCACCAACGTGCGCCGGGGCAGAACGAGACAAGAGGCGGCACTTATCGAAGGCACCGAGGCGGCATCCAGCTGCAGGTGTCTCGGGGAGAGACTCACCGCTCGCCATATCAGAAATGTCGAGCGCGACGACGGTGGCCGAGGTGCTCGCAGGCTGAGCCCTCCGCTGCTCGACATCTGCATGGTCATTTTGAAGAGACATCGTCACCTCGTGTGTCTGCTGGGTTGCGGACGTGCGGTAGGAGCCAGCCGCGTGAGCCGCGTAACGGGTCAGCGCGGATCGTCACGAGCGTTCGGCGACGGCACCCGCGGGTCGCGGACGACGCGCGACGCCATCCTTCGAACCGACGGCGCGCCCCGGACGGCGAAGGTCAGTGACGACGTGCCGCTCGCCCTGCGCTCCGATTTCGAAGCCTGCGCGGATGCACCCGTCGACGAGGCGGCGCCTCGCCGCGCCGCTTCACTTCCCGGCGATTCGCAGCGCGAATTCACGAGCCCAGCGCTTTTCTACGCCCCGCTAGATTGCCGGCGGCGGACGCGATATGGGTCGCCCATGAAATTGCTCCCGGTGCTCGGCATCCTCTTCGCCACGGGCTCGTTCGCAGCAGGCTGTACGCCGGGCAGGGACGTCAAGTCGGCAGAGAAGGAAGACAAGCTCGCCTTCGACGAGGCCGGCAAGGGCAAGAAGTGCGACAAGCCGAAGTCCAACTGCGAAGAGGTGAAGGACCCGAGCCTCGACTTCAAGGAGAAGTGCCGCGAGGCGGGCTACCGCATCAAACAGTGCGGCTGCGAGAACATGTGCAGCGGCAACATCAATGGTGACCGGCAGGGCTACACCAGCAAGAACGAGATGAAGACCTGCAAGGGGTCGAGCGACAAGTGCGAGACCCAGGAAACCAGCGCCGCCTACCAGGACGCTTGCGACGCCGTCGGCGGCGAGATGATGGAGTGCGGGTGCGAGTGGCTCTGCTCCAAGAAGCTCAAGGAAGCGATTCCCGATCCGGTCAAAGAGGAAGAGAAGAAGGACGACGCGGCCGGGGGCGACGAGAAGAAAGACGAGAAGAAGGCCGAGAAGCCCAAGGACGAAAAGCCGAAGAACATGGACGGCAAGGCTCCCGAGGAGAAGAAGGAGCCGCCGAAGGACAAGTCGTCCAAGGACAAGTCGTCCAAGGACAAGTCCTCGTCGTCGAAAGACAAGGACAAGGACAAGGACAAAGACAAGGACTCGGGCGGCCGCTTCAAGCTGCCCGACTGAGTCAGCGGGGCAGGCGCTCGGAGAGCCTGATCTCGGTCTCGTAGATCATGGCCACCTTGCCCGACGCGCCGGCATGGCGAGCGAAGAGTGCGTCGAGCTCCGCCACGAGCGTTTCGAGCGCCGGCCCGTCCTTCGGGACGTACGATGCGCTCAGCGCGCGACCGACAAGCGCGTCGCGATCGAGCGGCTGCGCGTGGACGACGAGCTCGACGTGCGTCGGGCCGAAGAGGCCCGAGCGCTCGACGGCGCCCACGTCCGATTCCATCGCCTCGAGCGTCGGATTGGCGCCGATCGCGAGCAGCGCGTCGCGGTAGCCCGCCGTGAACGAATCCTTCACCGAGCGCCGGTTCCACATCAGGGCGAGCCGCCCTCCGGCCCGGAGCGCGCGCGCCATCTCACGCACGGACGGCTCGGCACGAAACCAGTGAAACGCTTGCGCGGCGAGCACCAGATCGGCGCCGCCGTCCGCCACCGGCAGCGTCTCGGCGGTTCCGTCGACGAACGTGACGCGCGGGTCGGCCGCCGCGGCTTCGCGCATCTCGCGATTGGGCTCCACCGCCGTCACGTGGACGCCGCGGCCGGCGAGCAGGCGCGACGAGATGCCCGTCCCCGCGCCGACATCGACCGCGTAGAGCGTCTCCGGCGCGCCGAGACCACGCAGCAACGCGTCGATCGCCTCGGTCGGATAGCTCGGACGGTAGCGCGCGTAGTCGTCCGCGCGATTCGAGAAGCGGCCCGTCGGATCGTGATCCCCGGCGTTGGGCATGGCTGCCGGCGCGAGGTTACACCCAAGCTCGAGAGCGCGCAGCGTCAGCGAACGTCGCCGACCTTCACGGTGCTGCAGCCGTACTCGACGTCGACGCGCGGCTTGGTGCCCGGCTTCATCGAGTCGGAGGTGACTGAGTCGCACGTCGTGCCGCAGAGCTCTATCTGCTGCTTCGTCAGGTCCGTGTACTGCCAGCCCTCGGTGCAGTTGGCAGCGTCGTTGAAGCCGATCTGAGTCATCTTGCCGTCGCTGCCCGTGTACTTCACGTTGACGCGACCGTCGAAGTTCTGACCCGCGGGCGGATTCGGGACGTTGTAGACGCAATCGACTGCGACCGCGCTGCGGATCTCACCAAGCTTCGAGCCGAGCTCCGTCGTGAGATCCTTCGTGGGATCGACGAGCAGCGCCTTGTCGGTGCCCCCGCTCGCGGCGATCTTGTCGAGCTCGCTCAGGTTCGGACCGATGCCGAGCACGTAGGTGCGGATGTGGTTCGCGCCGTCGAACGATTTCTTCGCGACGGCTGCGGCGAGATCGATGGTGTTGTCTTTGTCGTTGTTCGAACAGCCGAGCGGGTAGCCGTCGGTCGCGTACACCACGACGACCTGTTGCGTCGCATGCGTACCAGCCCAGGACTCGGCGTGCGTGAGCGCGCCGGTGAGCGAAGCCACGGTCGGCGTCGCGCCGCCCGGCGACTGATCTTCGATGGCGTTGCTGATGGCGCTCGACGCACCCGGCAGGAGCGCGATCTCGGCGTCCGGCTTTTCGTAGTCGCTCGCGGTGCAGCTGCCGCCCTTGCGCGAGAAGAAGCTGATGCCCGCCCACATGCCGCCGCTCTCCGCAGACGAGAAGAAGCTTTCGAGCGCGGGGCGCATCACCTTCCAGCGCGTGTTGTCGTACTCCATGTTGGGATCCGACGTGCACACCGGATCCATCCGCTCGGGGATCGGGCAGCGCATCGAGCCGGAGATGTCGATCATGAAGAGCAGCGCGACTTCTTCCTTATCGCCTTGCGCGGAGGTGACCGCGCAAGCGCTGCCGCTGTCGAGGCCGCCCGAGCCGCTCACGGAGGATGCGCCGCTCGTACCCATGCTGCCGCCGACGGAGACGCCACCCTTCCCCGCGGTACCGTTGCTACCGCCGACGCCGACGCCGACGACGCTGCCGCCCTTGCCGGTGTTGATGCTGCCGCCGGCGCCGCCCTTCGACGTGTCGAGTCCGCCGCCGACCTTTTCGTCCGGTGCTTCCGAGCCGCACGCGATCACGCTCGCGAGCAAGCCGGTCCACGCGGCCGCGGCAACGAGCTGGAATCGAAACTTGTGTTGGGCCTCTCGACGCATTGGTGTCCTCCGCTGGGCGCGAGCAGGCAGCGTTCGCGCGAATTCAAAAAATAACACGCTCATCATCGTCATCCCACTGCTCCGCCTACGATTGTTCGCAGCACTCACTACGTCGCCACACACGGTCGCACCTCGCGCGACACGCGCGTGGCGCTGGAACGCACGCTGTCGCACATCACGCGACATGCGCGCCGTCGCGCGCTTCGTTCAGCGCGCCGGCTCGAGACGCAGCGGGAAGTCGAAGCGAAACATGAAGCCCGCATGCCCCAGCTCGCCGATGGGCCGCGTGGAGAGCTCGGCGAGAAACGCGGCGGCACCGAAGCTCGGTCGGGTGAACGTGCGCCGAATGCATGCCGAAGTACGCGCCCGCGCCGAGCCGTGCAGCGAGGCCTACGGCGCCCGTGCGCGTGTCGGCGCCGTACGCCACGGCGAGCGGCGTGAGGATCGCGCCCGGAGCTCCAAGCCTGGACCAATGTGGCAGTTCCGCTCGGCGCGGTCGGCGCTCCATCGCTCGGGGTGGCGTGCGCCGCCGACGCACGGAACAGGCCCAGCGCCACACCCAAGAGACAGACCGTGGCACGCCGTGGTACGCGCGTACCCTTGAGCATGTCTCCTCTCTCGCGCAGGGCCTTCGGGGCGGGCTTCCAGATCGGCGTCGCCACGTCGTCTTACCAGATCGAGGGCGCCGTCGCGGAAGACGGGCGCTCTCCGAGCATCTGGGACGAGTTCGCCCATCGCCCCGGGACCACCAAGGACGGGGGCAACGGCGATATCGCCTGCGACCATTACCACCGGCTCGAGGAAGACCTCGACCTGCTGGTTTGGCTCGGCGTCGACAGCTACCGCTTCAGCATCGCGTGGCCGCGCGTGATACCGAACGGCCGCGGCGCCGTGAACGCGAAGGGGCTCGATTTCTACGAGCGCCTCGTCGACGGCCTGCTCCAGCGCGGCATCAAGCCGTGCGCGACGCTCTACCACTGGGATCTGCCCACGGCGCTCGCGGGCGGGTGGCTCGCGCGCGACACGGCGCTCGCGTTCGCGGACTATGCCGATGCGTGCGCCGCGCGGCTCGGCGATCGCGTCTCGCTTTACTGCACGCACAACGAGCCGTGGTGCCAGGCGTTCCTCGGCTACCACACCGGTCTCTTCGCCCCTGGTCACAAGAGCTTCAGCGAAGCGCTCCTGTGCGCCCATCACCTGCTCCTGTCGCACGGCCTCGCCGCGACGGCGCTCAGGACGCGGACGCGCTCGCCGATCGGCCTCGCCCTCAACTTCATGCCCGCGCACCCCGCGACGAAGAGCCCGGAGGATGCCGCCGCGGCGCGACGCCTCGACGGCCACTTCAACCGGTGGTTTTTGGAGCCGGCGCTCGGTCGCGGCTACCCGGGCGACATGGTCGAGCTCTATGCCGCCGACATGCCCGTCGTTTCCGAAGCGGACCTCGTCACGATCGCTGCGCCCTTGGATGTCATCGGCGTGAACTACTACGAGCGCGCGGTCGTCTCGCACGATCCGGCGCAACCGCCGCTCGCGTTGCAGCGCGTCCGCGACACCGGCCACCCGCGCACCGCCGATCGCGAGATCTACGCGCCGGGCCTGTACGAGCTCGTCACGCGCCTGCACCGCGAGTACGGCGCCCAGCGCCTGGTGATCACGGAGAACGGCGCCGCCTTCGCAGACACGGTGGAGCCCGACGGCAGCATTCACGACGCGGGGCGCGTTCAGTTCCTCGAAGCGCACCTCGCCGAGGTGCGGCGCGCCCGACAGGAAGGCGTCCCGGTGGAGGCGTATTACGCCTGGTCGCTCATGGATAACTTCGAGTGGTCGGAGGGTTACACGCTCCGCTACGGCGTCGTGCACGTGGACTTCGCGACGCAGAAGCGCACGCCCAAGGACAGCGCCAAGTTCCTGAAGACGCTGGGCCGAAACCCGTAGCTCGCCGAGCGTCTCTCCCGCTCAGGCCGTCGCGCGCGCCGTCGTGAGCGCGCCCGCCGCGTCCGTCTCGATGTTCTCGCCGTGGGAGAGGATGAGGCGCTTGAGGTTCGGCGTGCTCGAAAGACGGCCGACGTGCTCGCCGAGCGCGCTGCCACTCTGCGCGACGAACCAGCGCGTGAAGCGCGGAACGCTCGGCTGACCCGTGGGGCCGAGCATGTAGCCCCAGAGCCCACCCATCTTCGGCATGTTGCACACGATGTCGTTGATGACGAGCGTCGTGCCGTTCTGGGAGCGCACCTCCACGACGCCCTCCTTCTCCTTGCAGCCGTCGAAATGCGACAGCTTGACGGTGTCGTCGCTCGGCGCTTCGGCGTAGGTGAGATCGACGGGGACGATGGCGCTCACCTTCTTCGCGGCACCACGCGGGGAGATGACCTTGGCGGCCGGGTAGCGATCCTTCCAGATGCGCGCGTCCTGACGATGAAACGCGCCCGGTACGACGATGTAAGCGGGGCGCCCGAACGACTCGAGCTCCTGCATCTCCGGCTCCTTCAGGGCGATCGGGTTGTGAAAAAACAGCGAGCCGTCCTGCGCTTTCATCACCGTCATTTTGCGCGTCGTCTTCCCGTCCGGCAGCACGCCCTGAACACACCAAAGGTTCTCCGACAGCTTTTGGATCGGGTCGTGCGGCAGTACCGTCCAGGTCGTAAAGCAGGCAGCCATGACGTGAGTCCTCCGGGGTCCGGACATAAGGCATCCGCGGGCGATTGCAAGCCCTGCGGCGCTTGGGCGACGAGCCGAAGCCCCCCGCCGAAGGACGTGGCAAGCTCGGCACGTGTCGTCTGCCTGTGTCATCAGCGTCGCGATCACCGGTTCGCTCCCGCAGAAGGCGCACAACCCCGCGGTTCCCATCACGCCCGACGAGCAGATCGAGTCGGCGCACGAAGCGTTCGAGGCTGGCGCCGCGCTCGTTCATATTCACGTGCGGGACGACGCGGGCGCGCCGTCGTCGGATCCGGCGCGCTTCGCTCGCGTGCAGGAGGGCGTGCGCCGCCACTGCCCGGGAATGATCGTCCAGTTCTCGACGGGTGGGCGCGGTCGCGAGCTCGAGAAACGCGGTGCGATGCTCTACCTGAAGCCGGACATGGCGTCGCTCGCGACGGGCTCCGTCAACTTTCCGACCTCGGTCTACGAGAACCCGCCGGAGTTCGTGGAAGGGCTCGCCAAGAGCATGCTCGCGCACGGCATCAAGCCGGAGATCGAGATCTTCGACGTGGCGATGCTGTACAACGCCGCGGAGCTCGTGAAGGCGGGGCTCCTGCGTGCGCCTGTGCACGTCCAGTTCGTGATGGGCCTCAAGAACGCGCTGCCCGCGCGGCGCGAGCTCATCGAGTTCTTGGTCCGCGAGCTCGCAAGCGTGCTGCCGGGCGCCACCTGGACGGCCGCGGGCATCGGTCGACAGCAGCTCACCGTCAACCGCTGGTCGCTCGAGCTCGGCGGACACGCGCGCACGGGTCTCGAGGACAACGTGAAGTTCGACGGCGACCGGCTCGCGAAAAGCAACGCCGAGCTCGTGGCGCGCGTCGCCGCGCTGGCCGGCGAGTACGGCCGCGCCGTAGCGACGCCCGCCGAAGCGCGGCAGCTGCTCGGCCTTGCCCCCGCTTAGGCTAAGCTCGGGCGCGCATGGACGACCGAGCCGCACCCGCTGAGCGAGGACTCGACGCGCTACCCGACATCGTCCGCGAGCTCGGCGGCAAGAAGGTGCTGCTCGTCACCGGACCGAGCGCGCGCCACGCCGAACGCGTGAAGGCGCTGCTCGCGCCCGTCGAGGTCGCGCTGTTCACGGGAGCCCGCCGCCACGTCCCGGAGGAAGTCGTCGCAGAAGCGACGCGCGCGCTCGAAGCGAGCGGCGCCGACGTGCTCGTGACGCTCGGCGGCGGCTCGACGGTCGGGCTCGGCAAGGCGCTGCGCCTGCACCACGAGCTGCCGTTCATCGCGATCCCGACGACCTACGCAGGCTCCGAGCAAACGAGCCTGTACGGCACGACTAAGGACGGCAAGAAGACGACCGGGCGCGATCCGCGCGTGCGCCCGCTGCGCGTCATCTACGACGCCGACCTCATGCTGGAGACGCCGCGCGCGCTCACGGTGACGAGCCTCATGAACGCGCTCGCCCACCCCATCGGCACGCTCGGCGTCGGCGCGGAGGGCGACCAGCGCGAGCGGGCGCTCCGCGCCATCACGTTGGTGTTCGGCGCGCTCGAAGCGCTCGTGAGCGACGCCAAGAACCGCCGCGCCCGCACCGACGCTCAGCGCGGAGCAGCGCTCGCCGCGTCCGTGCTCGAAGGCAAGGTGGGGCCTCACCACGCGCTCGCCCATCGCTTGGGCGGCGCCTTCGACCTCGAGCACAGCGCGCTTCATAGCGTGCTCTTGCCGCATTCCGTGCATCGGCTCCGGAGCGACGCGCCCGGCGTGCTCGCCGAGATCGAGACGCGCCTCCACGGCACGAACCTCGAGGCGGAGCTATTCGACCTTTTGGTGCGTGCCGGCGTTCCTACGTCGCTCAAAGCGCTCGGCGTCGAGCTCGGCAAGCTCGACGCGTGGCTCACGGCCTCGAACGATCCCGACCGAGCGCTCGTGCGGGCGGCGTTTCACGGGCGAAGGCCCTCACGCCTCGTTCGCCACGAGGACTGGGGCTTTGCGGAGCCGGTCGCGCTCGCGGGGCCACCGCTCGAGCAGGGCGGGCGCGTCGTCGTCGCGCTGCACGGCCGCGGCGCGACGTCCGATTCGGTGCTCGGACGGGTCATGGAGATCACGGGCAGCGATCCCACGCTGACGATCGTCGCGCCTCAGGCGAGCGACAACGCCTGGTACACGGCGCGTTACTCGGCGTCGCGTTCCGAGCACGGAGCGGCGCTTGCGGCGGCGCTCGACACGGCGTCGCGCGTGCTCGATCGCATGCGCCAGAGCCAGCCCGCACGCGTTGCGCTGTTCGGCTTCTCGCAGGGGGCGTGCCTCGCGCTCGAGGTGTTCCTGGCGCGTGAGGAGCGGCTCGACGCGCTCGTGGCGCTCTCGGGGGCATTCATCGGACCCGCCGCGGAGCTTCCGCCACGCCACGCGCACTTGGCCGGGACTCCGGTGCTCCTCGGCGCGGCCGAAGCGGACCCGTACCTCGACGCGGCTGCCGTCGAGCACACGGCGGGCGCCCTGCGCGACGCGGGCTGCGACGTGCGCCTCGAAATGGCGCCGGGCACGACGCACACGTTCCACGTCGCGCAACGCCTCCTCGCGCGGCCGCTCCTCACGGGTTCGTCGCCCCTCGCGGAGCCGCACGGCTTCGGCAATACCCACGCGAGCGAGGGATTGCCCGGCGCGCTCCCCCAAAACCAGAACACGCCACGCCGCGGCCCCTACGGGCTCTACGGCGAGCTCCTCAGCGGCACCGCGTTCACCGCGGCCCGAGCGAACAACTCGCGCACCTGGCTCTACCGCATGCGGCCCGCCGCGCTCCAGGGCGAGCTCGCTCCCCTCGCCCATCCAACGCTCACGACCGATTTCGATCACGAGGCGCCGCTCGCGAGCCTCGCGGGGTTCGCGCCGCTGCCGTTCCCATCGGCGCCGACCGATTTCGTCGATGGCCTCGTGACCCTCGGCGGCGCCGGCTCGGCCCGCCTGCGGCGCGGGTTCGCCGTCCACCTCTACGCGGCCAACCGCAACATGGAGGATCGCGCCTTCTACGACGCTGACGGCGATCTACTCCTCCTTCCCGAGCACGGCGCGCTGACCCTCCTCACCGAGCTTGGCCCGCTCCACGTCGAGCCGGGCATGCTCGCCGTCGTGCCACGCGGCCTGCGCTTCAGCGTCACCCTCGCCGGCCCGACCGCGCGCGGCTACGTGGCGGAGGTCTTCGGACGGCGCTTCGCCTTGCCCGAGCGCGGGCCGCTCGGCTCGAACGGCCTCGCCGACCCGCGCCATTTCCGGGCTCCCGCCGCGTTTCACGAGGATCGCCTCGCCGTCGGCTACCGCATCACCGCGAAGATGGGCGACGCGCTCTACGAAGCGACGCAGGATTACTCGCCGTTCGACGTGGTCGCCTGGCACGGCAACCACTGCCCCTACGTCTACGATCTCTCGCACTTCACTCCCGCGGGTTACACGCGCTTCGATCATCCCGATCCCTCGATCTACACGGTGTTGAGCGCGCCGCTCGACGAACAGGGCTCGAACACGCTCGACCTCGTCGTGTTTCCGCCGCGCTGGGACGCGACTGAAGGCACCTTCCGCCTCCCCTACTTCCACCGCAATGCGACGACCGAGATCAACGGCATCGTGCGCGAGGTGACGAGCGAGCACTCGATGTTCGCGCCCGGCTCTACCTTCATCACGCCGTGTCTCACGCCGCACGGCCCCGTCGCGACGGCGCTCGAGCGTCACATCGACCAAAACCCCGAGCACGCCGACCGACCGCACCGCTACACGTCGAGTGCGCTGTGGTTCCAATTCGAGACCGCGCTCCCGATCGCGCTCACGCCGTGGGCGCGGGAGGCGCCGACGCGTCACACGGATTGGCACGCGCAGTGGGGGGTTTATCGGAGCCGGTTCACACCAGAGCGGGGGAGCTGACCTCGTTCGTGCCGACGACGACCCTCCCCTTGCCCCTGCGATCGAGCGTGCGTGGCGTCCATTGGCCGGCTCTACCGGAGGCCGCGGCAGCGCAAGTCCTCGCGCAGCTCTTTCAGCTCGATGCGTCGCAATGGTTGTCGAGGGACGAGCTCGAACGGCTTCAGGCCCGACAGCTCTCCGAGCTCGTGCGTTTTGCCGTGGGCACGTCGGAGTTCTATCGACACGCCGTTGCCGAGGCCGGAGTGAATCCCGAGGGGCCCTGGACTCCTCTGACGCTGTCGCGGCTGCCGCTGCTTTCTCGACGTGCTCTGCAGCAGTCGGCTTCGTCGATCCACTCGCGCGTGCCACCCAAGTCCCACGGAGAGCTCAAGGTCGTCGAAACGTCCGGATCGAGCGGCGAGCCGGTGCGCGTCAAACACACGGGAATCACCGATCTCCGGTGGCTCGCACTGAACATGCGCGAGCACCTCTGGCATCGGCGCGATGTCACCCAGACGCTGGTGGCGATCCGCCCCCATCTTTCGGCGCTGGACGACGAAACGATCGCCCGCTCGCGCGGCTGGGGCCAACCGGTGACGCTGTTCTACGAGACCGGACCGGCCTACACGCAATCGATTCGCCTCGATGTCCGGGAGCAGGCACGCTGGGTCCTCGAACGCGACCCCGGATACCTTCTCACCTTTCCGACGAATCTGGCCGGCCTCATCGACGAGTTCGACCGACTCGGGCGGCAGCCGAAAAGCCTGCTCCAGGTTCGCACGGTCGGAGAAACGGTTAGCAACGAGCTGCGCGAACGCTGTCAGGCGCGCTTGGGCGTCCCGATCGTCGACGCCTACAGCTCGCAGGAGGTGGGAGCGATCGCGGCGGCGTGTCCCGAGAGCGGTCTCTATCACGTGAACGCCGAGTACCTCATCGTCGAGGTATTGGACGAAGCGGGGCTGCCTTGCCCGCCCGGCAAGGTGGGGCGCGTCGTCATTACCGATCTCTTAAACTTCGCGACGCCGCTCATCCGCTACGACATTCGCGACTACGCCGAAGTGGGCCCCGAATGTCCTTGCGGTCGCGGACTCCCAACGCTCCGGTGCATCGTCGGCAGAGAGCGGAACATGCTGCGCCTGCCCACGGGAGCGCGCTTTTGGGCCTTCGTCGGCGCCCGTCGATTCGAAGAAGTGGCGGAGGTTTTGCAGTTTCAGGTGATTCAGCCAAGTCTCGAAAAGCTCGAGGTGCGGCTGGTCGTCGCCGAAGGCAAGCTGACCGAAGAGCAGCAAGCTCGGCTCCGCTCGATCGTCAGGGAGACGACCGGCTACCCATTCGAAATCGAATTCACGATTTTTCCGGACGAGCTCCCGCGCGGCCGAGGCGGAAAGTTCGAGGAGTTCATCTGCTTGGTGCAGCAATAGCTCGGGGAGGCCGCTCCTCGCCAGCGGTGTAGCGACGAAAAACCAAAGTCCTGCAGCGTTCGCACAACGGGTAGCCCGCAGGCGACGCTGAGGAAATTTGGAACAGCTCCTCGCCGAGGATGGCGCTCGTTTCCGTGTCGGTCCCAAGGAAGTAGCGAGCCTCGGAACCCTGATAGCGCTCCATTTGGGCGAGCGATATCGCCGAGTATCCCGGGCCGGGGCCCCGCCGCATCGTCCACCAGGCTTGCCAGACATCGTGGAGGCGGGCGCCGTCGGCGTGCACGGCGCCAAAGAGCCGGAGCTTCAGCGCGTTGATGTCACCAACACGGTCCGCCGCCAAATCGCGCGCGATCGCGGCAACCGACTCGCTGACATCGGGACGCAGGAAGACCCGGAGCACGAATCTCCCTCCGGGTTTCAGGACTCGTGCCACCTCCCGTGCAAGGCGCCGCCAGCCGTCGAAGGTCAGGAACGTGAGGCACCCGTCGCCCGTGACTAGATCGACGCTCTCCGACGGGACAGGCATCTCGCACCAGTCGGCGCACGCAACTCGAGCGCCACGTGGAACAACCGGTGGCGGCCACATTCGTTCGATCATCCCGGCACTGTGGTCGACGGCCGTGAATTCGACGCCGGCGGGCCAATCGCAACCCGCGATCTCCGGAGTCAATCCGAGCAGCACCACGCGCCGCGGCTCGAGGTCGTCGATGACGTGCTGCAAGGCCAGAATGTCCGCGGGCGCAGGCCGAAACGGGGGCGCGTACTCGGACCAAGGGACGAGATGGGTGAAATGATCGACGGGGCACGGGTGCGTCATGGCGGGCGTGGGTCGGCTCAGATCTTCATGATCACGGACTTCACGTTCAAGTACTCCGCCATTCCTTCCCAGGCCTGCTCGCACCCGACGCCGCTCTGCTTGAAGCCGCCGAAAGGCAGAGCGGGGTCGAACAGATGATGGCAGTTCACCCACACGGTGCCCGCCTCGATGCGCTTGGCCAGCCGATGCGCAAGGCCGAGGTCGTTCGTCCACACGCTCGCAGCTAGACCATAGGCGCTGTCGTTGGCTAAGGCGGCGAGCTCATCGGCCGACGAGTAGGCGCATGCGACCAGCACGGGACCGAAGATCTCATGCCGCGCGAGAGTAGAGGTTGGCCCGCAATTCGTGAAGAGGGTGGGCTTGACGAAATAGCCGACGTCACCGTGGCGCTCCCCACCAGCGACCAGCTCGCCGCCTTCGCTGAGCCCTTGTTTGACGAATCCGAGAACGCGATCGCGCTGCTGCGAGGAAACCAACGGACCCATCTGCGACGTCGGCTGTCGACCAGGACCGAGCCGCATCTGCTTGGCAATCGTTACCAGACCGTTCAGCACGGTGTCGAACACGGGCTTCTCGACGAACAGGCGCGAGCCAGCCACGCAGACCTGCCCCTGGTTGAAGAAGATCGCGTCCGCGGCGCCCGGAATGGCATGGTCCAAATTGGCGTCGGCCGCGATGATGACGGGGGATTTGCCGCCGAGCTCCAGCGTGACGCGCTTGAAGTCGCCGCTGGTGGCGGCTGCGACGCGCCGGCCCACGTCCGTGGAGCCGGTGAAGGCTACCTTTCGCACCAACGGGTGTTTGACTAGGGAAAGACCCGCTGTTTCCCCGAATCCGGTGATCAAATTGACCACGCCCGGAGAAAAACCGGCCTGCTCGACCAGCTCCATCAACCGAATGGCCGTGAGCGGGGTGTGCTCGGAGGGCTTCAGCACCACCGTGCAACCCGCCGCGAGGGCTGGTGACAGCTTGAGTGCCGCTTGGATGAGCGGAAAATTGGAAGGCACGATCTGCGCGACGACGCCCACAGGCTCGCGCACGGTGAAGCCGTGAAACTCGGTGTTGGGGATACCGATCGAGAGCGTCGCCGTCCGCCCCTCGATCTTCGTCGCCCAGCCGGCGTGGTAGCGAAACAGGCTCGCGGCGGTAGGCACGTCTATCGCTCGCGCCTGCGTCAACAGCTTCCCCTGATCGAGCGACTCGAGCTCGGCCAATTCGTCGAGGTTCGCCTCGATGAGATCCGCCAGTCGCAGCAGCAATCGTTCGCGCGCGGCCGGAAGCGTGCTCGCCCAGGTGGAAAAGGCCTGGTGCGCGGCACGGACGGCTCGATCGACATCCTCCGCGTCGCCCAAAGCCACGGAACAGATCACTTTCTCCGTTGCTGGATCGAGCGTCTCGTACGTCTTGCCGGACGCTGCTTCCACCCAGCGCCCGCCGATGAAGAGCCGCTGGGCTCGCGCGATGAAGACCCGGGCGGCTGGGTGAAGATCGGTAGTTTCTTCGGCAAATGCGGTATGCGGCATCAGCTTCTCCTACCGGGTCCCTCGGAACGTGACGATTCGCGAGCCTAGCTGAACTCCGAGACGCGGGGTCGAACGTTTCATTACTGCGTAGGGTTTAGTTTGGTCCCTTGAATGCAATAGGCGCTCCGCTCCCGGGCGAATTCGTGCATGCGAAAATCTCATCACCCACCCCGAATAGAACAGCAGACGAAAGCGTTACGAACCCGTGCACCCATGGACGCACGAGACTAGCGGGTCCAAAAGGGTGCGTGCGACGTCACGAACGCGAGGCAACTGGAAAGAGCCTTGTGAACGTGGCGCATGTCTGATACTGATGAGAGAGTCGTAGGATTTGGTGGAGGATCTGATGACGAGCGCGGGCGGGAAAACTGGTTCGTCGGCGGGTTTGGGAGTCGCAGCCCGCGTCGCGGAACCAGTTGTGCTCGAGCAGGTCGTCGCGGATCTGCGCGACCTTCAGCGCCGCGGCGGCATCGAGCGCACCCTCGCCATTGGCGAGCTCATTCTCAACCGCTTCTTCGGCGGCGATCCTGCCGGATGGCGCGATCGCCGGCGAAACAAGAACAATTCCGTGCGCCGTCTAGCATCCCGTAAGGACTGCCCCTTCTCGAAATCGGCCCTAAACGAGGCCGTTGCTGTCTACGTGGCGAGCCTGACGTTGCCTTGTGTCCGAACGTTTGGCCACATCGGCGCAAGCCACGTCGCCGCCGTACTCGGTCTCACGGAAGACGACCGTGAGCCCATGCTCGCCCGCGCCGAAAGTGGCCGGATGAGTGTGCGAGAGCTTCGCCGGGCGATCGTCCAAGCGCGACGAGCCGAGGGTGAACGTCGCGGTCGACCGTTACTCGAGACTCCCGCCCGAGCGCTCGCGCTGGTGAGGACGGCAGTTCAAGCCGCGCGAGAAGCCTTGGGCCATATCCGGCAAGAGGCCGCCGTCGGCTTTCCGTTGGAGTCCGAGCTTCGCAAGGAGTTCACTGATCTCGAAGCGATCCTCGCGGAGGCCATGGCGCTGACCGGCGAGCAGCCAAGCGTAGTTCAGGTTCGGCGTTCCGCGGCGTGGAGCCAGCGCTCGGCGTAGAGCATTGTTGAGTGCGCCCCAAGCGCGCTCGAGCCTCGCGTCGGTTCCGGCTGGTGGTGCTCTGAAACGCCCCAGACGACTGCGGCTCAGCGCTCTCATGAGTGCCCGCCGGTCGAAATTCTTTCGAGTCGCGTCGCTTGACCGCCGCGCTCGGGACAAGAATAAGAGTACTCATGGTGAGCGACATTCGAGCGGTGGCGGACGCCCACCGGCCAATGTTGGGGCAGATCCCCGGGGTCACGGGCGTCGGTATCGGAGCGAAGTACCGCCTCTGCCAAAGGACCGGCGAAAAAGCGATCATCGTCTACGTTCGAAAGAAGCTGCCCGCTGATCAAGTGCCTGCAAACCAACTCATCCCGCGCGAGCTCGACGGTTTCAAGACAGACGTTTTCGAGTCAGGGGTCGAATCCGACGAGGCCGCCCCCAACGGCGTTGAGCAGTTCATCGACCGCCGGCGCTTTCGCGAAGACGAAGGCGGTATCCACGGCGGCATGCAGATCTACATTCCCGGCCCAGGGACGCTCGGCTGCATGCTGACCCGCCAAGTGCCCGAAGGCACCGAAGTCCTGGCGCTCACCAACGCTCACATCGCGAACGTCCTGAGCTTCAACCCGCCACTCACCATTCGACAGAAGGCCGAACAGCTCGGCAATGAAGCTGGCCAACCCGACAAAGGGAGTAGCGGTTTCTTCTGTTGCTGCAGCAACGTGATCGGAACGGTCGTCGGTGCCCGCTTTGATGAGGTCGTCGATGGTGCGGTGGTGCGCTTGGACAGCGGGCTGCCTTGGGCGGCCGACGTCGAGGACGTGGGGGCCGTGAAGGGGTCTCGCACACTCACCGTCGATGACTTGCTCGCCGAGGACATGGTCGTCGTCAAACGCGGCCGCACGACCCTCAAGACCCGAGGCATCGTCATTGACGTCGACAAGCACGGTGACGTCGGGCGGAACGGCGTGACGTTTCGACACTACGAGCACAACATCCACGTGCTTCCGCTGCCGCCGTTCCGGCGATTCTCCAACGGTGGCGACTCGGGCTCGGTCTATCTCGATCGTCAGAATCGTGTCGTCGGGTTGCACGCCACGGGCATCGACAACGGACTCGATGATCACCCGACCGGGACGGCTGCGTCGGCGGGCGCGCCGATTGCTGCCGTCCTCGCCGCCTTCGACGCGACCGTAGCGACCGCGACGGCGCCGGGGCAGGTACAGATCGTCCCAGAGCTCTCGGGGAGCGCGCAAACGACGCGAGGGTCGCGCACGCGCCGCCCGCTCGCACCTGCGCCGGAGCTCCTCGCCGCGCGCGATGCCTTCTCGCGGACCGAGACAGGGCGCCACTACCTCGAGGTCTTGAGCAAGCATCAAAGCGAAGTCGACCGACTGATTCGCGAGCGCGCACGCGTGGCAGCGATCTGGAAGAAGCGTAAAGGCGCCGCGCTCGCCAGTCGCGTTCTCAGCGCACCGTTTCGTCCGGATGCTCCCATCTTCGTGGGGCTTCCACCGGAGCTCGTTCGACAGAACATCAGCGCCATTCTCGACGTTCTCGACCGGTACGGGAGCGACGTTCTCCGGAATGACATCGCAACGCTGCGTCCGGTGTTCGGGCGTTGGGCAGACCTTTCCCTTCATGACCTCATCGGCGAGCTAGACCGCGAGTCGACGCCTGCGGCTCTCGCCGGGAAAGGGAGCGAACGTGCCCATCTCGAAGGTTGACCTGATCGTCGGCACGGGTGACGAGGCCGTCGCCGACAGTCTGATCACCGTCTATTACACGGTGATCCCGATCAAGGCGTTACCAACCGACCCCGGAACGATTGCCGGAGCGCTCGCCTCGAACGAGACGATCGAGGTTCCGGTGGGCGGCCAGGCGCTGATCCCAGGCTGGAACGAGGGCGTGCTCGGTATGAAGGTTGGCGGAAAGCGACAGATCACTATCCCGCCGGAGCTCGCCTACGGCACAGCCGGTTACGGCGTCGTTAGGCCCAACACCACGCTAATCTTCGAAGTCGACTTGCTCAGCGTTCGTCCACGACCGGCAGAACGATGAGCGGCGTCGACGCGGGCACGTTCGCGACCCTGCTTGTGAGCTCGATGAGCCTGGGGGTGACGTCGTGTTGTTCCCTCCAGAGTGGAGCCGAAATCAAGGACGCAACCAGCCACTATCGCGCTGGGGACACTGTCGTTCTCAGAGTCGAAAACGGAGAGTCGCACCCGCTGTCAGGAATCAACAATTCGAATGTCGTCGCGCTGGAGCGCTTCGACGGCGGCGCCTGGCGCTCCGAACCTCGAGTTTGGCACGACGCCGAATACGAGGAGCGCTACGACGAGCTTCCGCCATGCACCGCGGCCGAACGAGTGCTGCAGCTGCCGCGCCATCTGAAACCCGGCCGCTATCGCATCGCGTTCGAGCACCGCTTCGTCACGCGATCGTTCGAGGTACGCCCTTAGCGCTGCAGCGCAGATCTTCCAGAGGAGAGGCGAGTCCATGGCGATTCAAATAGGCACGAAGGTCCGGCTGGCTCTCTTCGTCGGCAACGGCGTGGCCGATCTCGACGCGCTGCTGAGCGCCGACGCCATCCTCGAGTACTTCGGGCAGCTCGGAACGGACTTTCCCTCCGCGCTTACCGCGAACGGCACGTTCGTAGGCAGTCTATCGGCGCCGCAGGCGTCAGCGGTGACGCTGCGCGGCCTGATCACGCAGCTCGATACGGCGAGCGGGGGCAGTGACCCCGAAGCGGTGGACGACCTAGGGGACGCCGTCCTCGGTGCCATCGGGGACACCCTCGGTGGTCTCGCGGGCGTGGTCTCTGCGCTGCTCGACATCTCAGGCGACCTGGCCCCGCTTTCGTCTGCGGAGGTGGAGGCTTTCGCGAACGATCTGCCGCGCGCCATCATCGACGACGCCATCGTTCGACGCCTGGAGGTTGGACACCCGGATCTCTCCGCGCTGCTCGCGTTGTTCGGCCTCGTCGGGCGCCGGCGCGTCTTGAGCACGGGGCCGGTGGACGCCGACGACGTTACGTTCGGACCGCTCAAGGCTGCGCGTTTCACCAATTTCTCGGCGCTGACCGCCGTCCTAGGTTCCCCCATGGGCGCGCTGGAGGGAGCCCTTGGCTGGGGCGGCTCATCGCCCGACTTCAACGCGATTCTCGAACGCGTCGCGCTGGTTCTCGAGCTTCTCGGATACGCGTCGGAAATCGTGAGCGACGGCGGCGATCTCGAGCTTCAAGCGGCACTGTTCAAGATCGCGTCCAACACGTCGACCACACCGCCCGGTCTCACTGCGACCCTGGGGTTCGAGGTGCCGGACGGAATCGACGCGCTGCTTCCGGTCCGGCCCGGGCTCACGATTCACGGAACGACGGAGGGCGAGTTCGAGAAAGGCTTCGAGCTCGTCGTGGTGCCGCCAGGGCGCGTCGAGTTCGAGCCACCGAGCGGCTCTTTCAGCGCGAGCTGGTCTGCGACGCTCGAGCAAACTCCAGTCGCGCCCGCGACCACTCTACTCCTGCTCGGCCAGACGGATGGCACGCGACTCGAGGCCGATTCGCTGGAGCTCGGACTCGGGCTCCGCTTCGATTCCTCGGGTGGAACCATTGTCACCGAACCGGAGCTCCACGCAGCGATAAAGGGCGGAAACGTCGTTCTCGATCTTTCGAGTGGCGATGGCCTCCTGCAAGCACTTGCCGGAACGGGTCACGCCGAGTCTCATTTCGACCTCGCCGTGTCTTGGTCGCCGAGTGGCGGCCTTCGCTTCGACGGCGGTGGAGCGCTCGAGATCAACGTGCCGGTGCACGTAACGGCTGGTCCCGTCGAGATGACCGGATTGAAGGTCGCCGTCAGCTTTCCAAGCGACGGCGGCCTTCCGATCGCCGTTGCCGCGGATCTCAAGGGGAGCTTCGGGCCGTTTGCGCTCACCGTCCAGGCCGTGGGAGTCGACGCTCTCGTCACCTTCCCGGGAGGCACGGCGGGGAACCTCGGGCCGGTCAACTTCGAGCTTGGCTTCAAGCTCCCCACCGGCATCGGCGTCAGCATCGACAGCGGCGGCATCTCGGGCGGCGGCTTCCTGTCGCACGACGAAGCGACCGGGCGCTACTCCGGCGCGATCGAGCTCCGGGTGTTCGCGCTCGGGGTCAAAGCGTTCGGCGTGCTCGATACGAAGTTCCCCGACGGGACGGAGGGGATGTCGTTCGTCATCGTCATCATCGCCGAGTTCACGCCGATTCAGCTCGGCTTCGGGTTCACGCTGAACGGCGTCGGCGGGTTGCTGGGGGTCAATCGCACGGTCGACGTGGAAGCGCTCGGGCTGGCGGTGCGCGCGGGGTCGCTCGAGCATCTGCTGTTCCCGGTGAACGTGGTGCAGGACGCGCCTTCGATCATCAACGATCTGGCGACGGTGTTTCCGGCGACGCGCGACCATCAGCTGTTCGGGCCGATGGGAAAGCTCGGTTGGGGAACCCCGACACTGATCACGGCCGATATCGGCATCGTGATCGAGTTCCCGGGGCCACGGCTGGCGGTGCTCGGCGTGGTGCACATGCAGCTGCCGAGCGCCGAGTTCGCGATCCTGAGCCTGAATCTGGCCGTCGCCGGCGTTCTGGATTTCCCGGCCGGCAAGTTCGCGATCGACGCGAGCCTGTACGACTCGTACGTCGCCGGCTTCTCGCTGTCGGGCGACATGTCCTACCGCATGGAGCTCGGCTCGAAACCGACCTTCTTGCTCAGCGTCGGCGGCTTCAATCCGGCCTTTCACCCGCCGGCGCGCTTCCCCACGCTCCGGCGCGTCTCTGCCGACCTCGGGCTCAACGGCAACCCGAGTCTCACGGCCAGCGGCTACTTCGCGCTCACGTCCAACACGGTGCAGTTCGGCGCTTCGATGCAGCTCCGGGCGAGCGGCTTCGGCATTCGCCTGCGGGGCGGCTGGGCGCTGGACGTCATGTTCGTGTTCTCGCCGTTCAGCTTCACGGCCAGCATCAGTGCCGGCGTCCACATCGACTTCCACGGCTTCGGGTTCGGCATCAACCTTCACGGCAGTCTGAGCGGTCCCACGCCCTATCACTTCAACGGCCGCGCCTGCGTCGAGATCTGCATCTGGGAAGCGTGTCTGCCGATCGACATCGTGTTCGGCCACCGGGAGCCCGCGTCGCTGCCGGAGATGGATCCCTGGTTCGGCACGGCTAGCCAACCCGACATCGATCCACGAATCTCCGTACTGGGGCTCGAAAGCGCCATCCAGGATCCGCGCAGTTGGTCCGGTGAGCCGCCCCCCGAGGGCTACTCGATCGTTTCGCTGAGCGCCGCCGCGAGCGCGGATCGAACGCCGATCGATCCCGTCGGGTCGGCTACCCTCCGGCAGAAGGTTTGTCCCCTCAAGCACGAGCTCCAACGCTTCGGGCAGTATCGACCCATCGGTCACACGAGCTTCACGGTCACCTCGGTCGACGTCGGCACGCAGCTCGGGACGACGTTCGACGACGTCGAAGACGATTTCGCGCCCGCGCAGTTCTTGAGCATGAGCAATGCTCAGAAGCTCTCGAGCGATTCGTACGACAAGATGATCGGCGGCGTGAGGCTCTCACCCAACACGGTGAAGACGGGGCCCTCGACGAACCAAACGTTGTTCTACGAAACGGTATTCATCACGGCGACGGGCCAGCGCGTACCGGAGGAAGACGGAGATCCTAAGTACGCCCCGACCGACGTCGAGCTCCGAGCCATGCTCAAGCGCTCCTCGGCGGGACGCGCCGGGATTCGACGGGTGGGCGCGCAGAAGTACATGCTCGCCGGGCGGCCGAAGCTCCTCACGCTGGATACGCCGACGTTCGTCGTCGCGGACGCGTGCAGCATGGCCCCCAATACCGACATCACCCCGAGCGAGACAACCCGGACGCTCGCGCTCCTCAGGCTTCGGAAGTACGAGCAGGAACACCCAGCGGACAAGAACCGCTACCGGGTCGTGCCCGTCTATCTCGCGGCCTAGTCACGACACCGCTTCGAGTATGCCGCGCGCAACGTTCAGTTGCTCGTGCCGTGATAGATGCCTTTGGCCGTGCAAACGTAGATGTTGCCCGGATCGGTACCCCAGATGCAGTAGCAACCGAGTGTGCCCTTCGAATCGTCGATGACCTCGGGCTCCGACCACGTGCCAGCGCCGTTCGACCTGAAGAACGTGCCGTCCTGGGTACAGGCGTAGACGGCCTCGCGATTCGCCGCCCAAACGGAGTCGAAGGGAAAAGAAGTGCTTTCGAGCTCCAGAGTCCACCTGCCGTCTCCGCGCGAGAAGTAGGTGCCGCCACTGGCCGCCACGTAGATGTGATCGGGGCCGGTCCCCGAGATGTCGTTGATCGTCCGCTGGGGGCTCTCGGCCTGCGGGCTCCACTTACCGTCGCCCGTCGAGCGATAGACGGGTGGAGTGTTCGTGAATACGCCTCCCAAGTAGAGGTCGGTGGCCGAGCTTCCCCAGATCGCAAGTGCCATCGTCGAGCCCGGCGCAGAGCCGTTGACCTCCCAGTAGCCCGAGCCGTCGCTTTCCATGACGCTGGCACCGGCGACGACGTACACCTTGCTCGCGCTGGCGCCCCAGATGTCGTTGAACGTAATGCCGGACGTGACGTCTTGGTGCTCCCACTCGCCATCCCCGGTCGAGTGCAGGATGAAGTTGGAGTTCGCAGAAACGTAGATGTCGTCCGGCCCGCTTCCCCAGACGCCGGTCAGGATCGCGCCGGTGTCCGTAGACTGATGGTCCCAGGTTCCGTCACCCATCGAGTGTCGGATGTCACCTCCCTGTCCGACTGCGTAGATGTCGGTCGGACTGGTTCCCCAGATCGCCTCGAAGGCACCGCTCGTCGTCTCCTGTTTCCAGGTGAGCGCCGGCGGCAAGGGACCTCCCTGGGCTCCGCCATCACCTTCACCCGCAGCGCCTGCCGTCCCACCAGGGGACTGGCCGGCGGTCGCGGCGCTCGTCCCTCCGTTCCCTGCATCGCCGGCTCGCCCCGCGGTGGACGCGCCACCGTTCGTTCCCCCCGTGCCGCCAACGCCGCCCGCTGCGACTCCGGTGCCGGCGCTTCCGCCCGACGCCCCGCCCTTACCGGACGAACCGGATCCGGAAAGGCCGGCGTTGCCCCCCGACGAGCTTCCAGCTGACGTGTCGCCGCCTTTTCCGGGCACCCCGCCGGTGCCCGATGACGATCCGTCATCATCACTTGAGGATCCGCAGGACATGAGCCAGAAGCTCGGCGCCGCAATCAGCGCGAGCAGTGCGGCCGCGTTGCGTAGCATGCCGCTGATCCTACCAGTCGCGGCGTCGCCGGCAAGACGTTCGGCGCTCGGAACGTGCTTCAAGAGCCGCATGAACAGGCGAAAATCTAAGACGGGATCAATGCCGAACTGATCTCCCCAGCATCGGGTCGCCGTGATTCCGTAGCAGTCGAGATGGCCGGGTTGGGCGAGCGACGGGCGCGACGACGA
Source organism: Polyangiaceae bacterium (assembly GCA_035558375.1). GTDB lineage: Bacteria > Myxococcota_A > Polyangia > Polyangiales > Polyangiaceae > PMG-095. The sequence goes on along the minus strand of DATMCL010000603.1, from coordinate 315 downwards.
TGACCGACGGAGCCTTCACGTTTCTCTCGTGGGCTCGGCGCGGATTCGCGACTGCGATCAGCACGGGCGCCGAGGACACTACTACCACCGTCAACGTTACCCTCCACATCGACGCGGTCGTCGAACCCTTCGCACCCGCGGTGCAGTTGAGCCCCATCGGCCCGAGCGACATCGTCGGGCTCGATCAGACCTCGATCGTACGCGTCTGGCCAAAGCCCGAAGATCTCGACGCCGAGTTCGGTTCCTACCCGCTCATCGAATTCGATCAAGCGGATCTTTTGTGGCGCTATTCGCCGGAAGCGTCCGACGACGGCG
>DATMCL010000602.1:0-25066 GCA_035558375.1 Polyangiaceae bacterium | reverse complement strand
TACTTGATCTCCTTCGCGAGACCCTTCTTCGACTGCACCTTCACCAAAGACGCCGTCAGCGTGGTCTTGCCGTGGTCGATGTGTCCGATCGTTCCCACGTTCACGTGCGGCTTCGTCCTGTTGAACTTCTCTTTGGCCATGCTGGTATCCCTCGTGCTTCTTTCTTAGTGACTAGGTACCTTTGATCTTCGCGACGACTTCGTCTTGGACCGAAGTCGGACAGGGTTCGTATTGCGCGAATTGCATCGTGTAGGTCGCGCGACCCTGGGTCTTGCTGCGGAGGTCCGTCGAGTAGCCGAACATCGTCGCGAGGGGAACCTCCGCCGTGACGACTTGCGTGTTTTTTCCACGCTGGGCCATGCCGTGGATCTTCCCGCGACGGCTGTTCAGGTCACCGATGACGTCGCCCATGTTCGCCTCGGGCGTGACGACCTCGACCGCCATGATGGGCTCGAGCAGTAGGAGGCCCGCGCGCTTGCAGCCGTCCTGCACGGCCATCGACGCGGCGATCTCGAAGGCGGGACCTGACGAATCGACCTCGTGAAAGCTTCCGTCGAAGAGGCGCACCTTCACGTCGATCATCGGGTAGCCGACGAGCACGCCGCGCAGGAGGGCTTCCTTCGCCCCCTTCTCGATCGACGGGATGAATTCCTTCGGGATGAGCCCGCCGACGATGGCGTTCTCGAAGACGAAGCCCTTGCCGCGCTCGAGCGGCTCGACCTCGAGCTTCACGTGGCCGTACTGGCCGTGACCGCCGGTCTGGCGGATGAACTTGCCCTCGGCCTCGGTCTTCTTGGCGATGGCTTCGCGGTAGGAGACTTCCGGCTTGCCGACGTTCGCCTCGACCTTGAACTCGCGCTTGAGGCGGTCGACGATGATCTCGAGGTGGAGCTCGCCCATGCCGGCGATGATCGTCTGACCCGTCTCCTCGTTGGTGTACGTACGGAAGGACGGATCCTCGAGCGCGAGCTTCTGCAGGCTCATGCCGAGCTTGTCGAGATCAGCCTGGGTCTTCGGCTCGATGGCGATCGAGATGACCGGCTCCGGGAACGTCATCTTCTCGAGGACAATCGGCGCCTTCTCGTCGCAGAGCGTGTCGCCCGTGCGCGTGTCGCGCAGGCCCACGGCCGCGTAGATGTTCCCCGCGTTGCACTCTTTCAGCTCCTCGCGCTTGTTCGCGTGCATGCGCAGGATGCGCCCGAAGCGCTCGCGCTTGCCGCGCGCCGAGTTGAGCACGCTCGTGCCGCTCGTGATCGAGCCGGAGTAGACGCGGAAAAACGTGAGATTTCCGACGAACGGATCGTTCGCGATCTTGAAGGCGAGCGCGGCGAACGGAGCCGCGTCGTCGGCCTTGCGCTCGACGACCTTCTTCGCGTCGTCCGGAAGCGTCCCCTTCACGGGCGGGATGTCGAGCGGCGACGGCAGATAGTTCACGACGGCGTCGAGCAGCATCTGCACGCCTTTGTTCTTGAAGGCGGAGCCGCAGAGCACGGGGACGAACTTGAACTCGCACGTCGCCTTGCGGATGGCGGCGTAGATCTCCTCGTTCTTCACCTCGGCGCTCTTGCCGTTCAAAAACTTGTCCATGATGGCGTCGTCGACGTCGGCGCACGCCTCGATGAGCTTGTCGCGGAGCTCGACGCACTTCGCCTTGAGGTCGTCCGGGATCGGGCCCCAAACGTATTTCGCGCCGAGCGTGTCGTCGTCGAACACCGCCGCTTGCATGCGGATCAGGTCGACGATGCCGCGGTGCTGATCTTCCTGCCCGACCGGCCACTGGATCGCGACCGGGTTCACGCCGAGGCGATCGCGCATCGAGTCCAGGTTCATCTGGAAGTCGGCGCCGATCTTGTCCATCTTGTTGACGAACGCGATGCGGGGGACGTTGTACTTGTCGGCCTGGCGCCAGACGGTCTCGCTCTGCGGCTCGACACCGTTGCCGCCGTCGAACACGCCCACGGCGCCGTCGAGCACGCGCAAGCTGCGCTCGACCTCGATCGTGAAATCGACGTGGCCGGGCGTGTCGATGATGTTGATGCGGTGCTTCTTGCCCTCGTTCGGACCGTTGAGCGGGCTCCAGAAGCAGTTCGTGGCGGCGCTCGTGATGGTGATGCCGCGCTCCTGCTCCTGCTCCATCCAGTCCATCGTCGCGGTGCCTTCATGGACCTCCCCGATCTTGTGGCTTACCCCCGTGTAATAGAGGATGCGCTCGGTACACGTCGTCTTGCCGGCATCGATGTGCGCCATGATGCCGATATTGCGCGTGCGTTCGAGAGTGATCTCGCGGGGAGCCATGGGGGAGGGTTGGGAGCCGGATGAGGTAAGGGCGAATCTGAATCGTGATGTCGGCGGAGAGATAGGCGGCTACAGCGCCTGGGGTGTTTTCCGTCGGGGAGGTGGTTCTGATGCTTTGCTTTGTGTTCGTTTCGGGGCCCCAGCCCCGAAACCGCTCGCGCGAACGTCGGTTACGGCTTGAACTCTGCGTTTCGGAAGCTCTGAGCTCTGGATAGACGAAACCCCCTCCGGACCCATCGCTCCCACCATCGGGGAGCTTCCTAGCCGGAAGGGGATCGGGGTGCGCTCTACCGCTCGCTTGGAGCGGGGTGCCTTTGCGGGGCACCAATCGCAACCCGTCGTTATGTCGTCTGGAGCATGCTCGCTGCGGGTCTCCTACCAGCGGTAATGGGCGAACGCCTTGTTCGCCTCGGCCATCTTGTGGGTGTCGTCCTTCTTCTTGACGGCATTGCCGCGCAGCTGCGCCGCATCGACGAGCTCGGCGGCAAGGCGCTCGCGCATCGTCTTCTCGCCGCGACCGCGCGAGTAGGAAACGAGCCAGCGCATCGCGAGCGCGACGCGACGCTCGGGGCGAACCTCGACCGGCACCTGATAGGTGGCGCCACCGACGCGTCGGCTCTTCACCTCGAGCTTCGGCTTGATGTTGTCGAGCGCCTTGCGGAACACCTCGAGCGGGTCTTCCTTGTGGCGGGACTGAATCACGTCGAACGCGCCGTACAGGATGCCCTCGGCGACGGACTTCTTGCCGCCCTGCATCAAGCAGTTCGTGAACTTCGCGACCAGCTTGTCCTTGTACTTCGGGTCCGGGATGATCTTGCGCTTGGGTACGTCTCTGCGGCGGGGCATCTGATTTCCTCGATTACTGCTTGGGCCGCTTGACGCCGTACTTGGAACGGCTCCGGTTGCGGTTGGCCTTGTTGGTGGAGCTCGGACCGACGGCGCCCGACGCGTCGAGCGTGCCGCGCACCACGTGGTAACGAACGCCCGGGAGGTCCTTCACGCGGCCACCGCGGATGAGCACGACGCTGTGCTCCTGGAGGTTGTGTCCTTCACCAGGGATGTAGGTGATGACCTCCATACTGTTGGTGAGGCGCACGCGGCAGACCTTGCGAAGCGCCGAGTTCGGCTTCTTCGGGGTCACCGTGTACACGCGCAGGCAAACGCCGCGCTTTTGTGGACACTCACGAAGTGCAGGCGAAGCGGTGCGCGTCGTGATCGCGTGCCGGCCAGTGCGGATGAGCTGCTGAATAGTAGGCATCGACGGCGTTGGTCCCGATTTGGGGACCGGGAGGGTAGCCGGGGGGACAACGCTGTCAAGCGCCGCGGGAACGGGCTAGCGATCGCTCTCTAAATAGATGAAATGACGTAATATTTTCGACGAGTCCCCCGAGCAGCCGTTATGATGTCGCGCGCCATGCAGGCTCGCGAGGTCAATTTCGACGGGCTCGTCGGTCCGACCCACCACTACGCGGGGCTCAGCAGCGGCAACCTCGCGAGCGAGGCGCACGCGGGCGAAGTGTCGAATCCGCGCGCGGCGGCGCTCCAGGGTCTCGCGAAGATGCGCTTCGTCGCGGGTCTCGGCGTCGGCCAAGCGATCCTGCCTCCGCAGCCGCGACCCGATCTCAGCTTGCTGCGGCGACTCGGCTTCGAGGGCTCGGACGGTAACGTGCTCGCGCGCGCGCGCCGCGCTGCGCCGGACTTGCTCTCGGCGGCGAGTAGCGCGAGCGCGATGTGGGCGGCCAACGCGGCCACGGTCGCGCCGTCGAGCGACAGCGAGGACAGCCGCGTTCACCTCGTGCCGGCGAACCTCGGCACGATGCTCCATCGCAGCATCGAGGCGGTGGCGACCACGCACGTGCTCGCGTGCATCTTCGCCGACGAGCGTTACTTCTGCGTGCACGATCCGGTGCCCGCGAGCGACTGGACGACGGACGAGGGCGCCGCCAATCATTGCCGACTCGCGACCGACCTCGGCGCGGTGCATTTGTTCGGCTGGGGGCGAGCCCGCGGCACGAAGCGCAAGCCCACGCAGCGCCCCGCGCGGCAGGCTCGCGAAGCGAGCGAAGCCGTCGCGCGACTGCTCAAGCTTTCGCAGGTGCGCACGGTATTTTGGCAGCAAGCGCCGGCCGGCATCGATGCGGGCGCCTTTCACTCCGACGTGCTCTGCGTGGGAAACGACAGCTTCCTGATGCTGCACGAGCGAGCCTTCCTCGACCACGAAGCGCTCGTCGCCGAGCTCAGGCTGCGCCTCGGCGGGGAGCTCGACGTTTTCGTCGCGGGCGAGCGCGAGCTACCCATCCACGAAGCGGTCGCCGCCTACCCGTTCAACTCGCAGCTCGTCACGCTCCCCGGCGGCGGCATGGCCATCGTCGCGCCGCGCGAAGCCGAGCAGTCCGACGCCGCGCGGCACTTCCTCGAACGGGTGGTGAGCGAGCCGAGCCCCGTCAACGAGCTCCACTACGTCGACGTGAACGACTCGATGCACAACGGCGGCGGTCCGGCGTGCTTGCGCCTGCGCGTGCGACTCGAGCCGCACGAAGAGAAAGCGCTCGGCGGGCGCGTGCTGTGGAACGGCCCGCTTCACGAAAAGCTCGTGAAGTGCGTCTCGACCCGCTACCGCGACATCGTGACGCTGGACGACCTCGCCGACCCGGAGTTCGTGAACGAGTGCCGCACGGCGCTCGACGAGCTCACGGACATCCTGGGACTCGGCTCCGTGTACGATTTTCAGCGCGGTTAGCGCCGCGGCCCCCCAATCCCGCCCCTCGTCAGCAGTGGCTCAGGATCGTGGCTGCCAGCTCCTCGAGCGGTGCCGTCTCGTCGACGGCCCCCAGGTCGACGGCGGCTTTCGGCATGCCGTACACGACGCTCGTGGCCTCGTCCTGGGCGATGGTGCGCGCGCCGGACGTCTTGAGCCGGCCGAGCCCGAGCGCACCGTCATCACCCATTCCCGTGAGTAGTGCCGCCACGGCATTGCGACCCGCGCACTCGGCGACGCTTTCGAAGAGGACGTCGACGCTCGGGCGATGCCGCGAGACGAGTGGGCCCGTCACGACGACGGCCTCGAGCGCCGCACCCACCCGTTGGACACGCAGATGACGGCCACCGGGGGCGATCAGCGCCAGGCCTGGGCGCAGCCGATCGCCCGAGACGGCTTCTCGCACTTCGATGGCGCACGTTTGGTCGAGGTGCTTGGCGAACGCGCTCGTGAAGCCGGCGGGCATGTGTTGGACCACGACGACGGGCGGCACCGTGGTCGGGAGCTCGCCAAGAACGCGGCGGATGGCCTCGGGGCCGCCAGTCGAGGCACCGAGCGCGATGATCTCGCGGCGGCCGGTGCTCGGTCGCGGCGGGGGACCGAGGCTCGGCGTCGCGCTACGCAGCCGCCCGGGGCGCAAGGTGGCTCGGGTCTTCGCCGCTGCGGTCACGGCGTCCACGAGCATGACCGACGACTCGAACAGGAACTCGCGCACCGCCGTCTTCGGCTTGGTGACGACCTCGACCGCTCCCTCGTCGAGCGCGCGGAGCGCCTTCTCGCCGCGGCCGTCCGTCGTGCCGGAGCAGATCACGACCGGCAAGTCGCCGGCCCTGCGCAAGCGGCGCAGGAAGGTGAGCCCATCCATGCGTGGCATCTCGAGGTCGAGCACCAAAACGTCCGGATCCCAGCGCCCGAGCTTCTCCCACGCGAACAACGGATCGGGTGCCACCTGCACGTCCATGCCGGCGGCCGTGAGCACCGCCGACAGCACCTGGCGCGCCACGGCCGAATCGTCCACGATCATGACGCGAAGGCGGCGAGCGAGGGCGGCGCTCACTCGGACTCCCGAAACAGCTGGTAGACGGTGGGAACGACGGTGCGCAGCCGCGGATCGGAGCCGTGCAGCGTCTCCGAGTGACCGACGAAGAGATGACCGGTCGGGGCGAGCCGGTCGACGAGCTCTTCGACGACGTTTCGGCGCGTCTCGGAGCTGAAGTACATGAGCACGTTGCGGCAGAACACGAGATCGAACGAGCCCTGCGGGACCGCCTCGAGCGCGATCAGGTTCTCGCGCCGGAACTCGACGAGCTTCCGGATCCGTGGAACGACGCGAAACTTCCCGTCCTGGCTGCCGACGCCGCGCAAGAGGTAAGCTTTTCGCAAATCGAGCGGCACGTGCTCGAGGCGCTGCATCGGATAGGTCGCGGCCGCCGCTTTGGCGAGCACCTTGGTGCTGAGGTCCGTCGCCAGGATCTCGATCGACCAGTCGGCGGGCAGGCGCGCGAAGAGCAGCATCGCGATCGAGTACGGCTCCTCCCCCGTCGAGCAGGCGGCGCTCCAGATGCGCACGCGTCTCGGACGCAGCCCGTGCGCCGCTTCGTCGATGAAGCGCGGGAGGAGCGAGCCCTCGAGGAGCTCGAATTGGGCGGGCTCGCGGAAAAAGTGCGTTTCGTTGGTGCAGATGGCGTTGATCATGCGGACGAGCTCGCCGTCGCCACCGTCCACCACGCGCTCGTAATAGTCGGAGAACGTCCGGAGCCCGAGCTCGCGAGTCCGCGCGAGCAGCCGCGCATTGACGAGAGCCTGCTTGACCTCGGCGAGGTGGATGCCCGTTTCGCGCTCTACGAGCGCTCGAAACATCGAGAACTCGCGCACCGTGAGGGGCCTGACCGTCGCTTGCATGCTCAGGCGCTGCTCGGAGCGGGGGCGGGCGCTGCCTCAGCGAGGCCCGGCGCGGCGGCCGGCCCTTCCCAGGCGGCGTCGTCGAGCGCAGGCTCTGCCGCAGCGTCGGAGGGCGGCGTCACGATCAGCGGCGCTCCGTACAGAAGCTCCTTCGGGGAGAGCACGCGCTGGATGTCGAGGACGAGCGCGAACTTCTTACCCGTCGGCGCCATCCCGAGCAGGAAATCGCCGCGCACCGGCGCTCCGAACGACGGCGGCGCGAGCAGCTCGCTCGGACCGAGCGCGAGCACCTGGCCCACCTCCTCCGTCATGAGGCCCATGAGGACCGGGTGCTCGTCGACGACCGTTTCGACGAGCACGATGCAGGTCCGCGTGGTGATGGGTATTTCCTTCAAGCGAAACTGGATCGCCAGATCCACGACGGGTACGACGCTGCCGCGCAGGTTCGTGACGCCGCGCACGGCCTCCGGCATGCCGGGCACCCGCGTGACCGTGTCGTAGGGGATGACCTCGCGCACGAACTGCAAGCTCACCGCATATTCCTCGCCGGCAATGAAGAACGTGAGGTACTCGCCGCTCTGCACCGGCAGCTGCGCGCGCTCAGAAGGGCTGGAATTCATGGTCGCCTCCGGAGGCATGGGCGAGGTTCACGGTGTGAAGGTGCGTGCTCGGCGCGGCTTTGCCGTTCGTGAGCGGCTTGTCGCGACGCGGAGCGCCCTCGCGCGGGGTGCGCGGCGGACGCACGACGGGGGCGTCCTCGAGCGTGAAAAAGTCGGAGAGCTGGCGGAGCCCGTCGGCCTGGGCGCTCATCTCCTCGGCGGCTGCGGCGAGCTCCTCCGAGGCGGTCGCCGTGCGCTGGGTGATCTGATCGACCTGCGTCATCGAGCGATTCATCTGAGCGACGCCCGCCGCTTGCTCGGTCGAAGCCGCCGCCACCTCTTGCGTGAAGTCGGTCGAGCGCTGGATGCTCGGCACGAGCTCGTCCAGGCGCTCGCCGGCGCGCGATGCCACGTCGACGCTCGAGCTGGCGACGGAGCGGATCTCCTTGGCGGCGACCTGGCTGCGCTCGGCGAGCTTCCTCACCTCGGTCGCGACGACGGAGAAGCCGCGACCGTGCTCGCCGGCGCGCGCCGCTTCGATGGCCGCGTTGAGCGCCAGCAGGTTCGTCTGGTAGGCGATCTCCTCGATCAGGCCGATGCGGCCCGCGATGGCGTTCATCGCGCCCACGGATTCTTTGACGACACCACCTGCGTCACCGGCGTCCTTGGCGCTCTGAATCGCCATTTTCTCCATGCGTTTGGCGTTCTCGGCGTTCTGGTTGATGCCGCTCGTGAACTCCTCGAGGCTCGAGGAGACTTCCTCGACTGCCGCCGCCTGCTCGCTCGTGCCCTGCGACAGGGATTGCGAGGTAGACGATACCTGGGCCGCCGCCGACGACAGCGCGCCCGCACCGTTCCTGATCTCGCCGATCACGCGAGTGAGGCTCTTCAGCATTTCCGCCACCGCCCCCTGCAGGCGCCCGAGCTCGTCGCCGCGCGTCTGCGTGAGCGTGACGCGCAGGTCGCCACGCGCGACGCGCTCCGCCGCGATGACGACCTCGCTCAGCGGAACGGTGACGCTGCGCGTGATGAAGACGCTCAAGCCGATGCTGGCAAGCGTGGCCAGGATCACGAGCACGCTCATGGTGAGCTCGGAGCGTCGCGTCTGCTCCGCGATCACCTCGTGCGTCTCCTGCATGTTTTCCGCGCGAAACAGGTTGGCGTTCTCTTCGAGACCGCGAATCTTCTCCTTGTAAGGAGCGAACGCCTGGTTGGCGTCGGCCGGCGTCGTGATCGTGCCGGCCTGCACCAGGTCGTGCACCTTGTCGAAGCCGTCTTCGTACGCGGCGATGGCCGTCCGCATCCCCGCGGCCCGGGTGCGCTCGCTGTCGTGGTCGAGTAGCCCATTCAACTTGTCGAGGCGTTGGAGCAGCTGCTCCTTCTGCCCGTGCCACTTCTGCAGGTATTCGTCGCGCAGCTTGGGGTTCGCGATGTTCAAGAAGTAGTCCTTCTCGTAGCGCCGGAGCTCGAGTGCCGCGGCATGCACCTGACCGGCGGTGTCGGCGCTCGCCACGTCGACGGTCAGGATGTGCTCCGCCGTTGCAGCGACGTTCGAGAGACCCCAGTAACCGGCCCCGGCCAGTGCCAACGCGATCGCAACCAAAGTCGCGAACGCGAGGCCCATCCTCTTGCCTATGTTGATTGACGACAGCATTTCCTCTTCCTCCGAGCCCCTCGGGCTCCAAACTTCGCGTTCCGCGCCTCAGGCCACGGAGCGCAACAAACTTCCGACATCGAGCACCAGCGCGACGCGTCCGTCGGCCATCACGGCCGAGCCGGCGACGTTCTTGATCGACGAGAACAGCGGGCCGAGCGGCTTGATCACGGTCTGCACCTCTCCGACCAGGGCGTCGACTTCGAGACCCGCGCGCTGCGTGCCGTGCTCCAGCACCACGATCGACTGACGGCTGTTCGCGTCACGCTCGGCCTTGAAGTGCTGCGCGAGATCCACGAAGGGCAGCGGCTTGCCGCGGAGCTCGAGCACGCCGCCCTGCTCCGAGCGAATCGCGCGCTCGCGGTCGAGGTCCATCACCTCGCGAATCGAGTCGACGGGGAGGATGTAGGTCTCGCCCCCGACGCGCACACCGAAGCCCTGAATGACGGTCACCGTGAGCGGCACGCGCAAGGAGACGGTCAGCCCGCGACCGGGCGCGTTTTCAAGCGAAACACTGCCGCGCATCGCCTCGATGTCGCGACGCACGACGTCCATGCCGATCCCGCGACCCGAGAGCTCGGTGACCGCTTCGGCCGTGCTGAGACCCGGCGCGAAGCAAAGTTCGCTGACGGCGGCTTCGGGCCTGGCGATGCCGAGCGCCGCGGCTTTGTCGAGTAAGCGCTCGGTGTCGATGCCGGCGCCGTCGTCGGAAACCTCGATCACGACGTAGTTCCCGTCGTGACGCGCGCGGAGCGTGATGCGACCGACCGGATCCTTGCCGAGCGCGCGGCGCGTCTCCGGTGGCTCGATGCCGTGATCGATCGCGTTCCGCACCATGTGCAGGAGCGGATCGCGCAGCGCATCGGCGAGCGTCACGTCGACCTCGACCTCGGCCCCTTCGACGACGAGCTCTGCCTGCTTGCCGGCGCGCACGGACAGATCGCGAACCGGACGCCGGAAGCGCTCGAGGGTCGCGCCGAGCGGCACGAGCCGGAGGCGCATGATGCTCTCCTGCAGGGCGTGCGACAGCGCCTCGAAGGTTTGCCAGGCCGAGCCGTCGTCGGCTGTCGCTTGGGTGCGCATGCGACCCTGGGCGATCGCCACCTCGCCCGCCAGGTTCAGGAGCGCGTCGAGCCGCGCGACGTCGACGCGCAGCGTCCGCGGACCCGCGGCTGCCTCCGGCTTGGCGTTGGTCCACGCGGCGGCGCCGTCCGCCGCGCCCCCCGCTTGCTCGAGCCACGCCCGAGCGAGCGTCACGAGCACTTCGCCGTCCTCGGGCAGCGCCCCGGTCCACTGGTCCGGGCGGCGCACCAGGCCGCGCAGAACGTCCACGGCGCGCAGCGTGAGGGACGACAGCTTGCGATCCGCGCGGCGCTTGTGCGTCGTGATCGTCTCGAACATCGTCTCGAGCTCGTGAGCGAGGGCGAGCACGTGCTCGGCGCCGACGCACGAAGCGCTGCCTTTCAGCGTGTGCGAAAGGCGGAACATCTCCTCGACCAAGACGAGCTCGGTCGGACGTTCGTCGAGATCCAGGGCCAGGCGCTCGAGCTCGCCCAGCAGCTCTTCGGCCTCTTGCTGGAACGTCGCGATCAGGAGCGCGGGATCGATGTCGATGTCCATTAGGAATCCCCCAAGATGCGGACGCTCGCGAGCCCTTCGCCGACGCGAAATTCGATGCGACGGGCACGGGTTCCGAGCACGTGGCGGTCGTCAATCGGCACGTGGCGCGCGCTGAGCCACTCGACCGCGCACTCCACGTTGCGCCGCCCGAGGTGCATCAGATCCGAGAGTCCGCCGAGGACCCGTGCGCCGCCGAAAACGCAGGCCCGGATCCCGGTCGGAAGGGCGCCGAATCCCAGGAGCTGGCTCCAGAGGATCGTCATGGCGTGCTCGCCGTAGCGACTCGAGGGCTCCCCGCTCGTGCCCGTGCCGGGCAGGAGGAAATGATTCATCCCACCGACGCGCATCACCGGATCGTAGAGACAGACCGCCACGCACGAGCCGAGGACGGTCCGGAGCGTGAGGGGCTCGTCCGTCGCGAACACCTGCCCCGGAGCGAGGTAGGTGGCGCCACTCGTCTCGTGCGCGGCCTCAAGCACTGCCCGCTCCGTTGGCAGCGAACAGCTCCGCCGCATGCAGCGCGGTCGCCGCCTGGCTGCCGACGAGCGCGAAGAGCTCGTGGTCGAGCGGCACGAGCTCACCCTTGTGCGGGAGGAAGCCGAAAATGAGCACGAACGCGCGCGTTTCGCCGGCCGCGACGAGCGGAACGCAAACGCGGACGCCCGTCGCGTCCCCCGGCACGGCGCGGGGCAGCGCGAGCGGACGCCCTTCGGCGAGCGCCCGGCCGATGATGCCGGTGCGGGGCGAGAGCCCCGCGAGGCGCGACGCCGGAACGCCGAAGAGCGCGAGCGGCGACAGCTGCTCGTCGGCGCGCACGATCGCGAACTGCTCGGATCCGACCAGGTTGATGACGATCTCCTGAATCGCGGCGAGGACCTGCTCGCGCTCGAGGCTCGCGTGCAGGGCGTGCCCCGCCGCGTAGAGCGTGGCGAGGTTCGAGTTCTGGCGCTCGACGTCGGCGACCTGCTCCTCGAAGCTGCGCGTCTCGCGATCGGCCGCCTCGAGCAACTCGAGCAAGCTCTGCTGCTGGGTACGCCAGCGCTCGAGCTCCCCGAGCTCCGGGGGACCGCTCTCGCGTCCTTGCCCGAGCATGGCGAGCGACAAGCAGAGCTTGCGGTTCTGCTCGAGCAAGTCCTCGAACAGCGAGCGAGTCGCCTCGCGCACGCGCTCGACGTAGCGGCTTCTCCGAAGCTCGCTCATTGCGTAGCTCCCAAGATGTTCCTGATCTTGCTCAGGAGCTCGGAGCTGTTGACCGGCTTCGTGACGTAGTCGTTGCAGCCGACCTCGTAGCCTTGCTCCACGGTTTGCGGCTCGCCGCGCGTCGTGACGAGGATGATCGGAATGTGGCTCGTCGTGGGATCGGCGCGCAGCGCTTTGCATGCTTCGAGGCCCGTGACCTTCGGCATCACGATGTCCATCAGGATCAGATCGGGCTGCTCGCGACGCGCCTTCTCCTGCGCTTCGAGACCGTTGTTGGCCGTCAACACCTCGAAGCGCTCCGCTGCGAGGATCATGCGTTCCATCATCAGCACCGTCGCCGAGTCGTCCACGAGCAGAATCTTTCGGGTCATCTGTGGTTCCTTCCGCCTCTCTTCGTCGCTAGTTGCGCGCGCTCGAGCTGAATTGATCGAGCTGCCGCCGCAGGAGCTCGTTCTCGAAGGCGAGACCGACCTGCGCCGTCGCGAGCTCCATGAGCTCCACGTCCTGAATGCTGCTCGAGCGGCGACCGTTGTCGGCGTAGATGAGGCCGATCGCGCGCCGCGCGCCGAGCACCGGAAAAAAGACACCTTGCCCGGAGCGCGGTCGATCGACGACGGAGCGCAGCTCTTCCGGCAGCTCGCCCGCGTCGTAGTCGAGGCTCAAGGCGTGGCCCTCCGTCAGGCAGCGCACGAGCGCGCTCGCGGCTTCGAGCCGCAAGGCCACGCCGCGCGTCGTCGCGGCGAGCGAGCGACCGTCGTGCGTGACGCCGAATGCGCCGAGCGCCACGAGAGCGTCGCGCTGCTGGACGAACAGCACCGCGCGCTCGACGGAATCGGCGACGATGGTCATGAGGTTCAGCGACACCGTCGCGGAGAGCAGGCCCGAGCGCAGATCGCCGAGCACACGCCGCAGGCGCCCGAGCCCGGAGCGCAAGCTCTGCTCGGGGGGCTCGCCCCAGCCGGGCTCACGGAAGCGCAACAGATTGGAGCAGCACGCGCCGAGATACGACGCCTCGGCGACCGCGACCGCGCCCTCCGCGAACGCCTCGCCGATCTCGCCGGCGCTTCCGACGACGGCGACCGTGATCGAGCGCGGGTGAAGCTCGTGGATCCGCCGCACGAGCGACCGGCCACCCGCGTCGCGCCGATCGATGACGACCACGGGCGGCGGCTCACCGGGCGCCGGCGCGCCGGCGTCGCGTGAGTCGACGACGCAGACCGTGGCACGCTCGCCGAGCACGGCGCTGAGCCCTGCCGCGAGGTTCGCATCCGGGGAAACGAGCTGGACGCGGGCCGCGCGCCGGATCACACGGCTCGGAACGGGGGCCAGCGGAGAGACGGGCGCAGGCTCCAGCGCGGGCGCCTGCGAGCTCTGCGCGCGATTGCGCTCGTCGAACAAGCGAACCGCCTCGAGCAGGATGCTCTGCGTGTCGATGTCGAGATCCGGCAGCACGTCGCCCGGTGCGAACGTCATCTCCTCGTCGGCGTGCACCTCGTCGGCGATCAAACGGAAGGTGCCGTTCCGCCAGCCAATCAGGTCGAAAATCGTGCGCTCGATCTTGGTCGCGACGGCATCCTTGAGCTCCGGCCAGCTCACGAGACCGGCGTCGAGCAGCGCTTTGCCGAGACTCGGCGCCGGCACCGCACGGCGACGCTCCCGCTCGACCCACGCTACGTCGTCGGCATCGAGCACGCCGCGGTCGACCAGGTGCCGGACGACCGACAACGACGCCGGTGACCAAGCGCTCGCAATGCGACCACGATGAAAGGAGATGTGCGCGGAGCCCTGAGCCGATTCCATCAGCAGGGTTCCCGAGCGCTGGCTCATGTGAACGAACTGCAAGAGATCGATCACGGCGATGTCGGCGAGGCTGCCCGAGATGCTCACGGCAGAGGCCTCCGCAAGAAGCCGAGTAGCCCCTCGTAGGTGTTGAGCTTGCGCTGCGACTGCTCGAAGGCGCGCGCCGCAATCAGCGCGGACGCGGCGTGAGCCGCCAAGAGGTCCAAAAGCTCGCGATCTTCCGCCGTGAAACCCGGCTTTTGAGGCAGGATCCGCTCCACCATCAGCACGCCGACGAGCTCGCCCTGCGCGGCGAACGGCACTGCCGCGACCGAGGTCGAGCCCTCGCGCGGCCCGAACTGCAAGGCCTGCCCGTGGAGGCAGGCGTCGAGCAGGGCGTCACCGCCCGCGTAGGGCTCGAGCGGCGCCGTCCGATCCGCGCCGCTCGATTCGGCCGCTCGGACGAGTGCCCCGGCGTCGTCACGAATCCAAATCGAAAACAGCTCGGCGCCGAGCAGGTTCACCGCGATATCGGCGACCGCCGCGCGCACCTCGGACGCTTCGAGCGAAGCGTGCAGCTGATACGTCGCGACGTAGAGGTTCGCGAGCTGAGCGGCCTGCCGTTCGGTCCGGGCGAGCAGCTGCTCCATTTCGCGCAAGCACTCCTCGAGGCCGGTCGTGCGCCGATCGAGCTCGGCCACGTGCGCGCGCGCCTCTCGATCCGCCTGCTCGACGAGCGAGCGGGCTTCCTCGAGGAGGCGAGTCGTTCGTCCGAGCGGCGCCGAGTCGGACGGCAGTGGCTCGCGCTGTTGAGGTCGGGGTTGCACGTCGGGCTGACGTTCGCATGAGCAAGAATCGCTCCCACCCCGAGAAGGGCGAGAAAGCCGCCGGATCTAGCGAAATGCCTATGCGCGTTTCGTCTCGGACTCAGGACGAAGCGTCGTGTTTTCGGGAATCATTGCGCATCGCGTCGCGGCGCGATTCAGCTGGTCAGACCAATGCCTGGCTCGAGATCGACGACACTCGCGAACTCGCGATAGAGCTCGGCGTAGCGCCCCCCTTGACGCAAGAGCTCACGGTGCGAACCCCGCTCCACGATGCGTCCGCCGTCGAGCACCAGCACGAGATCGGCGTGGCGGATCGTGCTCAAGCGGTGTGCGACGACGAAGCTCGTTCGGCCCGCGAGCAGGCGCCCGAGCGCTTCCTGCACGCGCGCCTCGGTGACGGCATCCACCGAGCTCGTCGCCTCGTCGAGGAGCAGGATCCGCGGCTTGGCCAGCATGGCACGTACAAAACACACGATCTGTCGCTGGCCGAGCGAGAGGCCGGCCCCGCGTTCGCCCACCGGCGTCTCGAACCCTTGGGGTAGCGCTTCGATCAGGTCGAGCACGTCGAGGGCGCGGGCCGCCTCCTCCATTTCGGCGAGGGTCGCGTCCGGCTTGCCGAGCCGCAGGTTCTCGCGAATCGAGCCCGTGAACAGGAAATTCTCCTGCGTCACGCTCGCGAGCTGCCTGTGGAGCGAAGTGCTCGTGGCGTGGGCGAGGTCGTGACCGTCGATGGTGACCGCCCCGCGCGACGGCAGGTAGAGCTTGGCGACCAGGTTCATCACGGTCGTCTTGCCGCCGCCGGTATGCCCGACGAGGGCCAACGTCTGGCCGGGCTCGATCCGAAAGCTGACGCCGGACAGCACCGGGCGGCCTGGCTCGTACTCGAAGCTCACGTCGCGGAACTCGACGGCGCCGCTGAGCTCGGGAAGATCGCGCGCGGCGGGCTCGTCCACCCAGTCGGGCTGTAGGTCGAGCAGCGCAAACACGCGCTCGGCACCCGCCATCGCCGTGAGCGCCTGATTGTATTGGGTGCCAATCATCGGGATCGAACCGAAGAACGCGTTCGACAAGAAGAGGAACTGGATGAGCGCGTGAAGCGGCACGTGCCCGCCGAGTGCCTGGTACCCGCCGACGACCAACAGAATGGAGAGGAAGACCTGGCCGTTCAGCTCGAGCAGCGGCTGAAACACCGCGGATTGGCGCGCGGCGTCGTAGTTGTAGCGAGAGTGATCGCGGATGAGCTCTTCGAACAGCTCGCCGTTCAGGCTCTGGCGCACGAAGCCCTGGATTTCGCGGATGCCGGTCACGCTCTCGGCGAGCTTGGCCGTCACGCGGCTGAAGCTCTCCTGCTGGGCGCGGTAGGCACGGCTCAGCGCCAGCCGGAAGTGCCGCACGATCGACCAGAGGATCGGCGCCATCACGAGCACGACGAGGAACAGCTGCCAGTCGTACCAGAGCATCAGCACGGCCGAGACCGCGAAGTTCCCGAATTGCACCGCGCTCACGAACACGACGTCCTGCACGCCGATGCGCACGACATCGACGTCGGAAGTGACGCGACCGATGAGTCTGCCGATCGGTGTGCGCTTGAAGAAGGCGACGGGCATGCGCAAGAGCGTCGCGTGGATGTCGTTGCGCAAATCGTGGACGACCGCCTCGCCGAGCTCGAGCGCGAAGCGGGAGCGGTAGACGAAGCAGAGCTCCGTGAACGCTGCGAACGCGAGCAGCACGAGCACGCCGTGGAGGGTGCCGGTCGGGTCGCGCCGGGCGACGGGCCCGCTGATGATCGTCGCCGTCCACCACGTGACGGTCGGCAGCTGCAGCGACCGCAGCGTGACCATCAGGATCAGGCGATTTCTGAGCCCGGCGTGCGGGCGCGTGTAGCCGAACAAGCGGCGAACGATGCTGAAGTCCAACGGGCGCTGATCCGCGCTCGGCGGCGGCTTCGACCGGAGGCGCGTCTTCATGCGTCCCCCCGCGGCGCCTCGAGCAGCTTGAGGCTCTCCGCATCGGGCGCCTGCAGCGCGGCGGCGCGGAAGTAGAGCCCGCGGCGCAAGAGCAGCTCCTCGTGCGTGCCCGCTTCGACGATGCGCCCTTCGTGCAGGACGACGATGCGATCGGCGCGGCGCAGCGTTGCCATGCGGTTGGCGACGATGATCGTCGTGCGCCCGCGCCGCGCGCCGTCGATGGCCTCGAGCACCTCGCTCTCGGTCTTCGCGTCGACGGCCGTAGTGGGGTCGTCGAGCAGGAGAATGGGAGGATCCGGCAAGATCGCACGCGCGATGGCGAGCCGCTGTCGCTGGCCGCCCGATAGGTTCGCGCCCGCCTCGTCGAGCACGGTCTCGTAGCCGGCGGGCAGCGCCTGAATGAAGCGCTCGGCGCCCGCGATGCGCGCGGCCTCCTCGATGCGCTCGCGGCTCGCGTCGGGAGCCCCGAAGGCGACGTTCTCGGCAACGCTCGCGCGAAAGAGCAGGCTCTCCTGGAACACGAGCCCCACGTTCTTGCGCAGGAAGTCGAGCTCGAGGTCGCGCACGTCGGTCCCGTCGATCGTCACGCGGCCGCCCGTCACGTCGTAGAAGCGCGGCACGAGGCCGAGCAGCGTGCTCTTGCCGGCGCCGGTCAAGCCGAGGATCGCGACGCACTCACCCGGTCGCACTTCGAGCTCGACGCGACGGAGCACCTTGTCGCCGTCCGGGTACGCGAAGTCGACGCTCTCGAGCTTCACGTGTCCGGAGAGCCGCTCGAGAGCTCGCGGCTCGCGCGGGCTCGCAATCTCGAGCGGAGCGTCGAGCACCTCGAACACGCGACGCGCGCCGGTGAGGCTCTGCTGCAAAGTGTTCACCACCGTCGACATGCTCGAGACCTGCGCGGAAAACTGCTGCAAAAGGCCGGCGAACACGATCAGCTCGCCGAGCGAAAGCGCGCTTTTGGCGACGAGCGAGCCGCCATACGTGAGCAGGATCGCGACGTTGAGCTGCGAGATGAAGTTGACGGTCGGGCTGTAGCGCGACACGCGCCGGAAGATGCTCTTCTGCTGCTCGAGGACGGCGCGGTTCCGCTCGCGAAAGCGCGCGTGCTCGTCGGGCTCGCGCCCGAACACCTTGAGCACGAGCATGCCGTGGATCCCCTCGGAGAACGCGAGCACGAGACGGTCGGAGAGCTCGCGGCTCGCCGCGTACGCCGGCCGGATGCGGCGCGAGAAGCGCGTCGTCACGAT
This sequence comes from Polyangiaceae bacterium, assembly GCA_035558375.1. Classification (GTDB taxonomy): domain Bacteria; phylum Myxococcota_A; class Polyangia; order Polyangiales; family Polyangiaceae; genus PMG-095. Next base: position 7,215 of record DATMCL010000602.1, on the reverse strand, counting down.
CCAGAGCACGGGCGACAGGCCGAGGCAGGCCAGCGTCAGAGTCGCGCTCGTCCGGAGCATGTACACGAGATAGAGGGCGAGCGAGATCAGCATGATCAGGCCCTGCAAAAGCACGCCGTCCACGAACGAGCGCAGCGACTGCACGTCCCCCGTCACGCGGTTGATGATGGACCCGGTCGCGTTCTCGTCGAAGAAACGGAAGCTCAGGCGCTGGAGCTTGTCGAAAACCCGCGTGCGGAGCTCCGGCACGATCTTCAGGTGAACGAGACGCCCGATCAGCACCTGATACGAGTACGAGAGCAAGGCGCGCGTGACCGCCATCACGAGCACCACGCCCCCAATCGCGAGCAGCGTGTGCGACGCGTCCCAACCCGCCGGCGGTGTCACGCCGAGCGGCCAACGCGCGGGGGGTGCGCCCGGCTCGACGGCAGAGCGAATCACGTCCACCGCAACGCCGCTGAGCCCGAGCCCGGAGACACCGAGCGCGAGCAGCGTCACCTGCAGGAGGAACACCTCGATGCACTCGCGCCGGTAGTCGAGGCTGAGCCCGAGCAGCCTTCGCACGAGCCCGATGCTCTCCTTCGCGCGCGCGCGAGGTGCACCTGGGGGTGCGCCAAGAGGGGCGCGGCCGGGCTCCGGCATCGGGCTCGTCTTATCAGTCATTGAAGCATCGAAGTAATGCTCAAAGCCCCGCGACTTGCGGACGAGGCGACTCTTCGTTACACTCTGAGGAGCTCGTGATTTCCGGCCGTTTTTTTACCTGGTTCGGCTATTGGCCCGCGGCGACGCGGCGTCCAGGGTCGGCCTCTAAGTAAACAGACGAAAGGCCGAAACACCGAAACCCCTGGTCGCCGCGAGCGGCCGGGGGTTTTTCGTTTCAGGAACCTCCCCATGCTCGAAACCCAAAACCTCCGCGTCGTCGATACCACCGTGCTGCAAAGCCCCAACGTCGTCACCTCCGAGCTCCCGCTCACTCCGCGGGCCGCGGAAGTCGTGGTGCGCGCGCGCGAGGAGATCCAGCGCTCGATCGAGGGCAAGAGCCCGCGCCTGGTCGCCATCGTCGGACCGTGCTCGATCCACGATCCCGACGCCGCGCTCGACTACGCCGAGCGCCTGCTGAAGCTCCGCGAGCAGGTGGCAAGCGAGCTCATCATCATCATGCGCGTCTACTTCGAGAAACCGCGCACCACGGTGGGCTGGAAGGGACTCATCAACGACCCGCACCTCGACGGGACGTACGACATCCCGACGGGAATTCGCCGTGCCAGAAAGCTCCTGCTCGCGCTTGGGGAGCTCGGATTGCCCGCGGCAACGGAGATGCTCGATCCGATCATCCCGCAGTACATTGCGGATCTCGTTTCGTGGTCGGCGATCGGGGCGCGCACGACGGAGAGCCAGACGCACCGCGAGATGGCGAGCGGCCTCTCCATGCCGGTGGGCTTCAAGAACGGCACCGACGGCTCGCTCGGCGTCGCCATCAACGCGATGATTGCGGCGTCGCGCCCGCACAGCTTTCTCGGCATCGACGCCGAGGGGCGCGTGGGCGTCGTGCGCACGGCGGGCAACCCGCACACGCACCTCGTGCTGCGCGGCGGGAGCGGCGGGACGAACTACGACGCCGCTTCGGTCTCGCGCGCCGTCGAGGGCCTCACCAAAGGCGGCGTGAACCCGCGCGTCATGATCGACGCGAGCCACGACAACAGCCGCAAGGACGCAGAGCGCCAGCCCGAAGTGCTCGCAGACGTGGGGACGCAGCTCCGCTACGGCTCCAGCAACGTGCTCGGCGTCATGCTCGAGAGCCACCTCGTCGCTGGACGGCAAGATTTGAAGGACAAATCCAAGCTCGTGTACGGGCAGAGCATCACGGACGCGTGCGTCGATTTCGCGACGACGGAGCGGGCGATCCTCGGACTCGCCGCGGCGTCGGCGGCGCGAGGGACGGCGGCGGCGCAGACGGCGTGAGCAGCCGGGCAGCGCCCGCTACTTGAGCTGAACGGGTTGCTTCACGGTCTGCACGCTTCCGCCGTACGGCGGCACGCGCACCGTGTTGAGCTTGTAGGTGATGCAGAGCGCGGTCTTGGTGCCGGTGTGCGGTGCCGCGATGCTCACGTCGGAGACGCGACCATTCGTGGCGAAGGTGACCTCCGCGGAGACGACGCCCGCGGGATCGCCGCGCATGTGACAGCCATGCGCGCGCGCGGCGGCGATGGCGAGGTTCGTTGCTGCTGCCTTCGTGTTGAAGGCGGGGCCATCGGCCTTCGCGGCCGCGGTCGCCTTGGGCTCGGGAGCGGACGCCGACGACGCGGCGGCAGATTCGCCGGTTGCGGACGCAACTGCGGGAGGGGTCGCGGACTCGGGGCTCGGCGTGGGGGCGACTTCTGCCGGCTTCGGTGGCGGAGAGGCCTCGTGGAGCGGGACGGCGGCGAGCTTTGGGGCGCTGTGGCGGCCGAGTGCGACACCACCGACGAACGCAGCGGCGACTGCGACGAAGGCGAGCGCGAACCACGCGACTCCGGGTCTGCTGCGACCGAGCGACGCGACGACGCCGGGGGGCTTGAGCTCGTCCGCCAGGTCCGCGTCCGAGATCGGAACGGGGCTCAGGGGCCGCGGTGACATGGTCACGGGCGGCGTGCTCGGGAGCGCCGCAGGAGGAGGATTGCTAGCGGGAGGAAGGGTGCGCGCGGGAGTCGCGACCGTGACGGCGGGCGGGGCGGGCAGTTCCGCCGGGGGAGACGCGGCAGCGGACGCGGGCGGCGTGCTCTGAACGGTGGGAGGCGCGAGACTGATCTGGGGGCTCGGTGCGATGGGGGCTGCGGAGGCGGCGACTGCTTGCGGCAGAGGCGGTGGGGGCGGCGCTTCGCGCACGGGCAGCGGAGGCGGCGGCGGGAAGTCGCGCGAGGGTAGTGGCGGCGGTGGCGGCAGAAGATCGGGGGCGGCTTCCGTTGGGGCGCCCGCAACGCTGAGTACGGCGGAGGGCGATTGCGGCGTGAGCGGGGCCCCGTTCGATACGGTTGCTGTGCTCGGTACGGCTGCTGTGCTCGGTACGGCGGCGTTCGGCGCGGCGGGTGCGGCAGCCGCGCGCGGTGCAGATGCGGCGGGCGCGCTTCCGGGCTCGCGCGGTGTCGGGCGTGGGATCGCTGCGGCGGGTGGCTTTGGTTCGGGCGCCGCCGTGGCGACCGGTGGCGCCATGGCGGCGGCCATCGTCGCCGTCGCGGGCGAGCTCACGGTGATCGGCGCGGGCTCGATCGGCGTGTCCACCGTTTGCGGTGCGGGCGCGGTCGGCGGCGCGGACCAGCCGGTCTCGGGCGTGACCGGCAGCGTGGACGACAGGGGCGCGGACGGCGGCGCCGCCTGCGGGCTCGGATCGGGAGGGTTCGGTTCCGACAAGGGGACGTGATTCAGTTCAAACGAGTTTCGACGCTGCGACCGCCGCGCCGTGTGCGCGCCGCGCGCGTCGTCTCCGCGTGGATCGGATCGGCGCCAATCGTACCTTGCAGCGACTCGAGGTACTCGTCGCTGCTCACGCGCTCGAGCTCCGCCTTCGCGAGCTCGAGACGCTCTTCGATGCCGAGGCGCATTGCCTCGTCGCGGTGGCCGGGGCGCGCCAAGAACTCGCTGAGCGCGCGCACGTGGCGCGTCCAGAGGTCCACGTCCCGCTCCTGCTTCACGCGCAGGCGCTCGGCATACCAGTCGCTCGAAAGGAGTGCGTCGCGCGTGAAGAGCCCGCGAATGTCGGGATCGTGCGCGTCCTTACCCTGGTAATGGCCGTGCGCCATGATGTGGAGCAACGCCTTGAGGGGCGGGCACGCGTCCTCCACGCTGTTGTCCTTGAAGTAGGCCTCGGCGACGCGGCGCTGCGCATCGACGATGTTGTCGACGCCGTCCGCGAACACCTTGAGGTCCTGCTTTTCGGGACGCAGGATCTCCTCGCTGAACACGGTGGCCGGGTTGTCGAAGACGCGGCCGAAGAAGGTGGCCACGAACTTGCTGGTGATGCGGCAGCCGAGGCGGCTCGCGAGGACGCGCCGCCCGTCGAAGTCGAAGTCGTCCACGCGCTCGAGGTGGCCCTCGGCGAGCAGGCGCTGCGGATCGCGCTCCTGCGGAAAGAGCCGGCACCAGATCTCCGGCACGAGCAGGCTGATGTCGTGCTCGAAGCAGTAATTCGGCCCGATCCAGCCGGCCGCCGAGCTGTAGCCCGCGTAGCCGCAGAGCAGGATCGACACGAGCGCGTTGTTGAGGTCCGCCGTGGCGCAGATCGCGTTGAACGGCCCCTTCGTGAGCGCGCCTTCGGTGCCGGCGCCCGTCGTGCTCGGCGACTTACCAGTGACCGAGCAGATGTAGTCCATGAAGAGCTCGGGGAGCTCCTGGTAGTGAATGGGGCCGAACACGCAGAGCGGGCGAATGGCGCCGTCCGGCGGATTGTTGCGGCGTCCGGAGAGCACGCTGATCACCGGGAACACGACCTTCTCTTCGATCGGCGTCTTGCGGTAGAGCCGCGCGCCCATCTCGGCGACGTAGCGGTCGCGCGGGCGCCCTGCGTCGGGACGCACCTGGAGGTAGCGCGGGTTCTTCGTGGGCTTGCCGCCGACGATGCGCGGTTTGGCCGAACAGATCGAGTAGCCCGCGTCGCGCGCGGCGTTCTTCGAGAGATGCGCCTGCATCGGATCGGTGAAGGCGTCGTGGAGGGCCACGTCCTCGACCATTCCCTTCAGATCGTTGGTCGAGAGCGGCTGGAAGTTCGAGCAGAACAAGCCCGGGGACGACATGTCGATCTCCGTCTGCTTGTCGAAGCCGGGGTGGATCGCGTCGTCCGGCCGCTGAAACAGACGGGATTCGCAGTTCACCGCGAGCTTCAGGCTCGGGTGCCCGTCGTACTCCTTCGGCAGGCCCCGGAGGAGCTCACGCGGCACGACGGTGGACGCGCTGATGTCGTCCTCCATCTGTACCTTGTCGGCGGCGACGAAATCCTGGCGGAGCTTGTACGTGCGCCACGCGCCGTTCTCTTCGAGGCCGACGCGCAGGTAGCTACCGACGAGCTTGCGGCCGTCGTGTTTGAGCTCGTGACCGGGAGCGCCGTTGATGATGTCGACGCTGAAGTGGCTCATCCAGTCGTCGCCCCAGCTCGGGCTGTAGAAGCGCTTGATCACGAACACGAGCGCGCGCACGTGCTTCGGAATGCTCTCGAGCCAGGTGTTGTACTCGGGTGAGTAGTCCGGGTTCGGCGTGAGCAGCTTGATCACCGAGCCGAGCGAGCGCTCGGGCGAGAGGATCGGACGCGACTTCGCCGCACGACCGTGCACGGACGACGCATCGGAGAAATCGCGCTTGAAGATGGCATCGACGAGCGCGAGGTCCTCATCGACGTTCTGCACGAGGATCGGGCCGTAGAGCACGGCGTCGCTCAGGCTCTTGCTGATCTCGGATTTGCCGCCGCCCGAGACGGTGCACGGCTTGTGGCAGAAGGTGCCCTCCGGCATCGTGCCGACGAGACGCCAGCTCGGCGCCGCCGGGTGCTTGGCCATGCGCACCTTGTAGCCGTTCGGCAGGATGTAGACGCCGCCCGGCAAGAGCTTGAGGCCCGCCTGCACGTCGCCGCGCGCCCACGTGACCGCCTGCTTCTTGATGTCGAAGTCGGCGTCCTCGGGCACGTAGTGCACCTCCGGGTACACCGTGTCCGTCGCGTAGCCGGAGTCGTGGACCACGACGCGGTCGCCGAGCAGCTCCATCGCTTCACCGAAGCGGTGCTCGCTGCCGACCTGGCGCCCTTCCGGCGAGAAACGATCGCCGAGGCTCACCGTCGAGAACGCGAGCGCGCCACCGGCGTGCTCCTCTTCAGCAAGACCATAGAGGTTCGCGCTGAAGCTGATCTGCGTTTTGACCTCTTTCTTGCAGTAGCCGAAATAGTTGTCGGCAAGGATCGTCACCATCACGCCGCTCACGCTGCGCGCGGTGATCTTGAAGGGGCTGCCGCCGTTGTAGAGCTCGTCGTCGCTCGACCAGCACATGCCGTTCTGGCGCTGCTCGGCCGTCGCCTCGGAGATGTGCGGCAGGCCGAGGTCCTTCTTCTTCAAGCGCGTGAGGTGCGGCGCGAGGATCACGCAGCCGGAGTTTCCGGTCCAACCCTCGACATCGAGGCCGGCGTCGTTCTCCGGCAGGAACGGATCGCCCCAGTTGCCGAAGATGGCTTCGACGAAGTCGAGGTTCGACACGAGGCCGCCCGGAGCGAAGAAGCGAATTTCGAGGCGCTTCTCGCTCGAGACACCGGGGACCTCCGGGCACACGAGAGGCCGGAGCAAAAGCGACACCATCGTCTCGACCGGCTCGTCCCAGTTCGCGGTGAACGGCAGCCGCAACAAATCGCGCGGCGGGCGGAGGGCTTCGCGCAGCATGCGCGCGTAGGCGACGAGCGGCACGCCGAGCTTGTCGCCCGGCACGGGCAGGCCCACCTCGGCGACGTGAAAGACGCCCTGCGTCGTGCGCCGATCGTTGATGGGGTTGTGCAGCACGCCGTTGTCGAGGCGGTAGCTCGACACTTGCTCGTTGTGCCAATGATCGGCGTCGAGCGGCAGCGACAGCTCGCGCGCGAGGCCGTAGCGATCGAGCAGGAACGTCTCGGACGGCAGGCGGATCGGCGTCTCGCCCGTGAGACCCGAGAACAGGTCGTCGAGGAAGTCCTGGATGCGCCGGTCGACCGGGCTCAAATGCTCGCTCAAGAGGCGGCTCTGCTCACGATAGCGCGCGAAAAGATCACGCCCGAGGTCGAGCACTTCGGCGTCGCCGACCTGGTCTGGGACCTGGAAGCCCATGGCCGCGAGCTTGAGCACGATCGCCCTGTGCATCGCGCGCCGATCGGGCACCACGACCTGACCGTCCCCCCTGAGACCGACTTGACGCTCGAGATCCATTTCGGGCCTCCTGATGCTCCGATCCGCCGACACCGGACCGGGACGCCCTTTCTACCAGGGGGCCGGAAGCGGGGCCATCGCTCTTCGGGCAATTGTGGCCGAAATGCACGTTTCGCCGGCGTGACGGCGCCCGGCTCCCTGGAATGTTTTCGTCGGCCCGCTCGAAAGCGAGGAGCCCGCGCTTTTTCGCCGTACGCTCCGGCAGTCGCCATGCCCGACACGATCACGCCTGCACCGAGCGCCCGCTCGAAATGTCGCGGCTGCGGTCAGACGATCGAGAAGGGCGCCCTCCGCTTCGGCGAAGCCGACG
>DATMCL010000601.1:0-10713 GCA_035558375.1 Polyangiaceae bacterium | reverse complement strand
CCGACCCCGACCGCGAACACCCCGAAACCCACGAGCAGCCCGCCCGCCGGCCCCAGCGCCGAGGAGGCGGCGGCGCCGGTGCCGAGCCCCGCCGCAATAACCAGGGGAAGCGAACACGCGAGGGCACACGCGAACACGACGACGGCGCCGGTGAGTGCCACACGGTGGCGGGAGCCAAAGCTGAGACAACGACTCGTGAGAGAGGGAAGAGCTTCGGGTCGTTCGACACTGAGCGGTTGGTGCATGGAGGGAATAGGCGCACGCAGGGCGAGCGTGACCGGCGCTTCCCCACCGCCCGTGCGTCACGGCTCGAAGCCTTCGGCCTATTGGCGCATGGACCAAAGGATCCCCATCGCTTGCAACCCGCGCGTCTTCACGAAAGAGGAGCTCGACGCGCACATCGCACTCTGCATGGACCTGCTCTTTAGGCGACCGCAGTCGATGCACGAGGTTTCGGAAGGCTTCGTTTTCGAGTACGTCGGAAGGGAGACGCTCCTGCTCGAGCTCGCGCGCTTCGCCTACGACGAGCATCGCTGCTGCCCCTGGGCATCGTTCAAGCTCGAGATGGAGCCCTTCGCCGAAGGCACCGAAGGGCGCCTTCGGCTCCATTACGGTGGCGGACCGGAAGGCAAAGCGCTGCTCGCGGAGGCCATCACCAAGCTGCGCGGCGCAGCGTCCGATCCGGCGCGCGAGGCCCAGTTGAAGGCAACGGTGGGGACCACCAGCAGCATCACGCCCGCCAACAAGGACGAGTTTTACGAGCGAATCGGCCGCGATTAGCGAATTTCCTCAGCGCGCCGTCACGCTCCAGCGCTTTCGGCCTACTGGGGAGTGCGCTCCGCCTCTGCTAGTACGCACCTCGCCGGGAGAGGTGCGACCATCAGTGACACGGGCACAGAGCGACGACGAGCCATCCACGACGCGCTGGTTCGGCTCGCCGACGGCGATCGCAGCGCGTTCGATACGCTCATCGATGAGCTCTGGCCCATCATCCTGTCATTTTCGGAGCGGGGCGTCGGAAAGTCGGCGGACGCAGAAGACGTGGCCCAGGAGGTCTTCTATCGGATCTGCGCGCGGATCGCCGACTTCGATCGGACCCGTGACGGACTCTCGTGGGCGTTCGGTATCGCCTCCTACGAGATCCTGACCCACCGCAAACGGTTGCAACGCCGGCGCGAGGTCAGCGACGCGGACGCGCTCGAAAATCACCTCGACGCGACGGCCTCGCCGGAAGGTGCGCTTCTCGAGCAGGAACTGTCGCGCGCGCTCGAGGAGGTCATGGGTGGCCTCACCGCGGAGGATCGCGAGGCACTCGGGCTCGGCACTCGCGGCGTGGCGGACGGCCCCGCGAGCCCCAAAGCGCGCAAGCGCAAGCAGCGCATTCTCCTGCGACTGCGCGACCTCTTCCGGAGCATCTATGCTGACACGTGACGAATTGCGAAACGGAGCGCAACGCGCGTACGAGCGGGGCCGCTTTTGCGCGGCAGCGCGCGTCGGCTGGTATTTGGTGCCGATTGCGACCCTGTGTGCCCTCCAGACGGGGGCCTGTCTCGGCTGCGCTGGCTGCGGCGCGCTGCTGCTCGGCATGGCGCTTTATCTGCGCTGGCGCGATCGTCGCGGCATGAGCGCCGTCTCCGCGGGCCTCGCCGCGGGCGCGCTGCCGCTCGTGTTTGGCTTGCTGCTCCGCCAGCTCGTCCCCACTTGCGCGGACGCTCCGCTCGTCTCGCTCTGCACGGCGGTGTGTCTCGCGGTCGGAATTCCGTCCGGATTGTGGCTCGGGGTGCGTGCGGCGCGCGCTCACGTGGGCACGGCGGACGCGCTCACGGCCACGGGCGTCGCAACGCTCGCTTCGAGCCTGGGTTGCTTGGGGCTCGGCGTCGCGGGCGTCGTCGGTGCGGCGCTCGGGCTCGCGCTCGGCGGCGCACTCACGCTCGTCCCCGCGCGTCAGGCGTGAGGAGGGGTCACTCCGAACGAACGCTTCGTGGCACCCGTTCAGCCGAGGAGCGCGCCGAGCTTCTCGCGTGCTGCGTTCCGCCCCGCCTCGACGTACTCGCGCCGCAGTCGATGATCCCCGAACGCCTCGAACGCGTTACCCTCGAGCGCGGCCGCTGGCCGGATCTGCACGAGCTCGAGCGGACGCCAGCCGAACACGGCCTTCACGCGCTCGATCGTCTCGGGCGGGATGCCTTCGCCGCGCAGTGCATCGAGCGCGGCGAGGTAGCCGTTCACGGTCTCGGCGGCCCGCAAATCCCGATAGACGCGCTCGTTGATCAGGATCTCGGCGATGTGCCCCACGAGGTTCAAGCCGGCGAGCGGCGCAGGCGGCTTCACCAGCAGCGGCTCGGGCGAGACGACCACGATGCGAGACACTGCCGGATCGTCGAGCGCGAGCTTCACCGGCGCGTTGTTCACGGCACCACCGTCGATGCTCGGACCCACGCCTCGCACGTCGACCGGCGCGAACAGCACCGGGAAAGCAGCGGAGGCGACCGCCGTGTGCAGCAAACGCTCCCGGTCGCCGGGGGTGTCGAGCTCGGTGTCCGTGAACGTGACGGCACCCTCGAACGTCGTGGCCGGCTGTCCCAGCAGCGTCTGCGTTTTTCCGGCGAGCGCCGTCACGACCAACGAGACAGCGACCTTACGTGGCTCTTTCGAATGAAGCCCTTCCACCGCGCGGCGCATGAGGCCGAGCACGCGCTCGGCGGTCGCAAAGCCCGTGCGTGTCCAAATGTCGCGCAGATTCAGATCGACGACGTTGTGCCAGGTCGCTTCGTCCGACCAGAGGTCCACCATGCTGCGCGCCGCTTGCACCTCCGCGCGCGTGCGAAGCCCGACCGCGAGCACGGAAGCATTGAGCGCTCCGGCGCTCGCGCCGACGACGCGCGTGATGCCGAGGGCCTCCACGTGGGGTGCCAGCACGTCGAGCACGCCCGCCTCGAACGCCCCCTTGGCGACGGCCCCTGCCAGGATGACTGCCGTTGTCGTAGCCATGTCCCACGCATACTTCGCGCGCGAACGCGCGGCAATCGCGCGCCCTTGTGCTCCCGGCGAGTCTTCCGTAGGGTCCCGCCCCGTGAAAAACGACGACGATTCGAAGGACGAGCCGAAGGAGCGCACGAGCCGCGCAGCACCGCGAAAGGCTGCCCCGAGCGCCATGCCGACCGCGGCAGTCGCCGGGCTCGTCGCCCTCGCCCTCGGCGCCGCCGGCGGCTGGTTTGGACACGAGGCGCAAGCCAAAGCGAAGCTCCGCGCGGACTCGGCTCCGGCTGCAGCCGGGAGCGCGGCGAGCGGCCCCTGCAAGACGTGGGAGCAAAAGGTCTGCGCCGGCACGGGCGATCAGTCGGCGGCGTGTGCCGAAGCGAAAGCGGCGACGGATCTGCTCACGCCCGCCACGTGCGAGGTGGCGCTCTCGAGCGTACCGGCGACGCTCGCCAAGGTGAAGGCGGGTCGCGCTTCGTGCGACGCGCTCACGGCGAGACTCTGCAAGGATCTCCCGCCGAACTCGGCCGCGTGCGCGATCGTGAAGGAGCGCACGCCGAGCTTCCCCGCCGCTCGCTGCGACGAGATGATGGCGCACTACGAAGAGGTCATTCAGGAGCTCCGGCAGATCGACCAACAGCAGGAGCTCATGGGCGCAGCACAGCAGGGCGGGATGCCGATGGGCCTTCCACCCGGTGCTGTCCCGATGGGCGCGCTCCCCCCGGGGGCGGTGCCCGGAGCCGCACCTGGCGCACCTGGCGCACCGCCAGTCGCGCCGGCCGAGTCGCCGAAGCCTTGATGAGCCAATAACCGCCGAGCCCCGCACCATGGGGGTGATGAAGGTGGTTGGTGTTCGGGGCTTCGTGGTGCTCGGCATCGTGGTCGCCGCGTGCGGCGGCCGTTCGACGCGGGATCTGGCTTCGTCCGGCATGGGCGACGACGACGACAGCTCGCCGGGGACGGGAGCAAGCGCCCGCGGAGGCTCAGGCGGGAGCAGCGCGCGCGGAGGAAGTGGCGGCAGCGGGGCTCACGGGGCAGCCGCTCCCGATCCCGAAAACGGCGGCGGGCAGAACCGCGGCGGCACGGGAGGCTCGGAGGTTCGCGGCGGCATCGTGTACCCGACGCCGGGAACCGGTGGCTCGGGCGCGACGGCCGCTGTCGCCGGCTCCGGCGGGGTGACGAGCCCGCCGCGAGAGCCCGGGGGTTGCACGCAGGACAACATCCGCTTCAGCGTGGGCGGCAACCTGGGCCAGCGCATCCCTCCCGCCGGCTCGTGCGTGCAAAACAACATGTATTACTGCGCGGGCGAGAGCTACACGCTCGATTCGGGCCCCTGCATCGGCACCTGCACCTGCCTCGGCGACACGACGTGGGGCTGCAGCTTCGACAATACGCCGGACGGCAGCTGCGAGGTGGATCATTGCGAGGTCTCTGGGGAGCGGGTCGAGATCGGTTTCGGCTACGTCGACTCGGATCCCTGCGCCTATTGCCAATGCACCCGACACGGCTTCGTCTGCACGGACGATACGTGCCAAGCGACCGCTCGCTGCCGTGACGTTCAGGGCGAGTACGCGCTCGCGCTCGCTCGTGCGAGTGAATGCGATCCCAAGAGCAGCGTCCCCCAATGCGCCGAGCGCGCGACGGTGAGCGCGAGCTGCAGCGACGAAGTCGCCGTCACCGACAGCGCCGAGCTCGACGACATCAAGCGCCGCTTCGCCGAAGACGGCTGCGTGGAGATCTCCCCGCCGTGCGACCCCCACGTCTCGCTCGGCGGCGCCAAGGCAGCTTGTGCCCCGGACGGCTATTGTCGCGGCACGCCCTAGCGCCGTCACCCGTACGCCCCTCCACGCGCCTCAAGGTCCGGGCGGCGGACCGGGGGGATTCGGCTTCTTCGGCCGCAGAAGCAGGATGATAATCACGACCGCGACGATGAACAGCAGCAGCCACAACCAATGGTGGTTGGGCGGCGGCGTGACGGGTCCCGGCGGGGTCGTCGGCCCCGGCGGCTTCGCGTCCGAGCAGTCGGGTTTCTCGCACGCCGTCACGGTCACGGGGACGTTGACGACGCCGTCCGTCGGGGCGCTCACCTTGTAGTAGTTCGGCGCGAGCTCCGTGATGGTCGAATCGCCGAACTTGTGGCGCCAGCCGTTGAGATCGCCGTCATGCCACAGGAACATGCCGAAGCCGGGCTGTGGCTCGAGACGCTTGAGCTTCACGCCGCCCTTGCCGTCGACCGTCTTGCCGGTGTCGTAGAAAACGTACGCGGCGTACGTCGGCATCAGCGCCGAAACCTCCTCGAACGAGAGCGCTCCCCTTGCGTAGGCGCTCGCGATCTGAGCCGCGGCCTCCTTGCCGATCGAGCCGACCTCCGGAAGCCGGATGTTGAATTTGGCGAGCTGTTCGCGCACCTGGCCGGTGAGCTTCTTCGGATCGACGGGCGGATCCTTGGGCGAGCGCTTTTCCGGCAGGTTCTGCGTGTGGATGTACACGTAGAGATCGCGCTTGGGCTGCGGCACCGGGAACGGAAGCGCACCCCGCGTATCGAGCGTCGCCAGCTTCTTCACGGTCGAAGCGCCGTTGAACAGCATGTTCTGCCAGGCGCTCTGCGGCGAGAAGAAGAACGGCCCCGACGTGGGCGCGGCCGAGAGGTCGACCAGGACGCATTGGTCCGGATTCTTGGTTCCGGTGCCGCACCCGTCGCCGACGGCCTTGTACGGACACGGATCGGTCACCGCGTACGAGCAGTCGATGTCGTACTGGTTGGTCGGCGCGATCGTGCCGGCGTTGCCGACCACGTCGGTGCAGATCTTCTCCCAGGCGGGCGAGTCGAAGAGCGCCGAGCCCCAGTTGGCTAGCCGGAACGTCCCGCGGATCCCGTCACCCGACTTGTTGCTGGTCGTGTTGTTGGTGGGTCGCGCGTGGAAGTGATTGGGCTGGCTGCCCGCACCGAGGTTCACCGTGATGCTGCCAGGCGAATTCGCGTAGATTTGGTCGGCGTTGAGCGAGATGTCGCCCACGCACGATCCGCCGTCGTGCATCTGAAACCACGGGTTCGTCGCGTCGAGCGGATTCGGGAAGCAGATCCCCGTGATGCTCGTGCACGTCGTGCTCGCGTCCTCGAGCTCGCTCTCCGCGAGGCTCGTGCCCGCCGGCATCGTGTAGAGGACCGCCGTGTTGAGGGCCGTCGAGCTCTGGACTTGGTACCAGAAACGAAAATCGCCGCCCGGCGTGATCCGGATGCCTGCCGGATTGTCCGACGTCACGTCTGCGGCGGCACCGGCCGCCGACGCGGACTTGATGGGAATGCGCAGGCGGAAGTCCCACTCGTCGCAGCTGGCGCCGGGACAGATTGTATCGACGCGCGTGTCGTTCTTGAGCCAATCGGGCAGCGGCGGGATCGTGCTGCTCGCGTTGTTGTTGAGACCCCAGGTGTTGTTGGTGGCGCTCGTGCGGCTATAGAACGTGCCAGTGAAGCCGCCGGCGGCATACGTCACGCCAGCCGTCGCCGTCGCGGAGCTGCTCGAGATCTGCTTGGTCAGGCTGAAAACGTTGCCGAGGTGGCTCGTATCGTCCCAGAAGCCGAGGTAGAGGCGATCGTTGTCTCCCGAATCGTCCGCCTTGATGCGCACCGCGAGCACCAAGAAGCGGTCGGAGCCGACCGTTTGGATCATCACGCGAGCACGTGCCAGATCGCTCACACTGCTGAAGGCCGTCGAGCCTTGCCAGCGTGGATCCTCGACGTACGACGTGGTGAGGCTCCCGAGTACTGGCGTCGGGGTCCACCAGTCGGGCGGCTGACCGTAGGCTCCCGGCACACCGCCTACCGACTGAAAGCACGGCAAGGCGCTGGCAACGGACGAAAGAAACGTTGCGGCGGCGCCTGCCGTAGCCGTCAGCCACCAGAGTCTGGTCTTCATGTCTTCTCCACGGGAATTGGCGAGTGATTCGGTGCGATGCCGTCGTCAGGGCTTGCCGACGACGTAGAGATTGAGGCGCGCGAGAGTCATGCTCGTGGTCGACAACGTGCCGCTCGGGAAGCTCCTGTCCCACGGATCCCACGAGACGTTGTAGCGACAGGCTCCCGATGCCCCCTGCGCGATCGCCGTCGTGACTTGGACGGCCACGGCGATCCAGTAGTTTCCTGCTGCCAAGGTGACGGGCGACGTGGACGGCGGATCGGTGATCACGTATTCGTTGCGGCCATTGGCGACGGTCACGTTCGTCGCCGAAGCCTTGTACGTCCCGAGCGCGCCGCTCCCGTCGGCCTGGTACACCGCCATGCGCACGCCGCTCGCCGCCGCCTTGGCGATGAGGCCCATGCGCGTGAGCGTGAGCGGCTGAGTCAGCGTGAACGGCACGGCGAAGAGCGTCGTGTTGTCGAGATTGCTCTGGCCACCACCGTCCGTCGGGAACCCCGCCGTGACCTCGCACTTGGAGTTCGGGTAGGCGTCGACGCACTTCTCGGCCGCGAGGTTGGTACACACTGTCTGTGCCGCCGACTGGCAGCCGTTGTCGTTCGAGCAGGTGATGCGCGTCGTGCTGTTCGAGCAGTAGCTCCCATTCTGCTCGCTGCTCGAATCGCAGCGCGGCTCCGTGGGACAGCTGCAACCGCCGGTACCGTGACCCGTGCCCGTGTACGGCATCGGACAGCTGCAGTCGAAGGAGCCCATGTTGTTGACGCACAGAGCCGCGGGCGAGTTGTCGCAGTCGTCGGTGTTCAGCGTGCACTCGTTGTCGTCCATGCAGCCGTTCGAGCCGATGCCGGTGCCGGAATAGCCCGGGTCGCACTGGCAATGGGGACTCGGGCTCGTCACGCACGCGTCGGTGCAGAAGGTGTCCGTGTGGTCGTAGGTGCAAGTGCCATTGTCGCAGCTGCCTAAGGCCTCGAACTCGCGCAGCGTCCCCGGCATCGGGCAGCCAGGGTTCGGGGGGTCGTTGCAGGTGACGCCGTTGCACGGATCGGCGTTGCACGCGCCGCCGGAGCAGCCGAAATCGCAGGGATTGTCGTCGTACCCGTAGGAACAGCTCCCGTTCGAGCAAGTGCCCGTCGACTTGAAGACCCGTTGAGTGTCTGGGTCGAAGCACGTGGGGGGTTGCGGCGTGTTGCAGGTGACACTCGCGCACGGATCGGTGGTGCACGTGTCGTTGGTGCAGGTGCAGGGGATCCCGCGCGACGTGTACGAACAGTCGCCATCCATGCAGCTGCCAATGGGGTCGTACGCGAGGAGGCTCCCGCTGTTCTCGCAGGTATTCGCGGGTGGCGCATCGCACGTCACGCCGATGCACGGATCGGGCTGGCACGCGCCGTTCGCGCACCCGAAGTCGCAGGGCGTGTCCATGTGCCCGTAGCTGCACTCCCCGTCGCTACAATCGCCAACGAGCTTGTAGGTGCGGAGCGTGTCCTCCTCGGGGCACTCCGAATCGGGCGGATCGTCGCAGGCCACGCCGACACACGGATCGGCGGTCGTGCCGCCCGAGCCGCCTTTGCCGCTGCTGCCGCCGTCGCCCGGTCCCGTCCCGCCGCCGGTCGTCCCGCCCCCATCGGCGCCGCCCGCGGTCTCACCCGCTTCGCCCTTGATCGTGGCTCCCGCGCCAGCCTCCGAACCGCCGCCAGTGCCGGGGCTCGTCCCGTTCCCGCCTTTCCCACCGGCCGCGTTCGTCCCGCCGGTGCCGCCCGCCGGGCTCTCGTCGACGCCGACGCACACGGTGCCCTCGCAGCGCTGGTCAGTCCGGCAGCCCAGGCTGCACGGCGTTCGACATTCGCCATTGCGACATTCGGTCCCGCCGAGACAGGCCATGCTCGTGCAGTCGACGACCTCGGGCGACACGCAGCCGCTCGTCCCATTGTCGAGCGAGAGGCAGCGCCCCGGCGAGTCACAGTCGCGATCGTTGCGGCACGCGATGCTGCACTGCGCGAACACGCAGACCAGATCCGCAGGACAGTCCGTGTTGAGCGTGCATCCGGACACGGCGGCCTTCCGCGGCGTCCAATCGTCGATGCCAAGCACGCCGTCGCAAGCAGCCGCGAGCAAGCTCGCGAAAACCAGCCACTTCAAAGTCGATTTCGGCCGCATCACCTTCACACCGTCTCGCTCAGAAGCTTCCGCGCACGACGAGTCCCGCGTCGTTTCGTCCGAGGACAGGCGTCGCCTGGACGAGGGCTCCGCTGCTCTTTCGCTTGGGGCTACCCACGAGGAACAGCGTGACGCCCGCCGCGGTCAGCACACCGCCCGTGATGAACATCACCGTGGCGACGCTGGCCGCGCTCTTGGCATCGTCCCGCTTCTCGCCACCGACCGTGTCGCACTGGTTCTGGGCGTCACAGTGGCCGTCCTCCTTCGATTCCTTGTTCGCGCTGTTCGCCTGCAACGCGAACACGCCGCCGACTCCGAGCCCGACGATGCCAACCCCGCCCACGATGAGCCCGATGGTGCGAAGCGGTGGCCCCTTGCTCGCCCCCGTTTGCTCAGCAGGAGTGTCGGCGGGCGAGCCGCCGAGCGGCGCGGCGCCTGCAACAGCCTGCTCGTCGACGTCGAGCACCGGAACCGTGACGGTCTGGGTGTCGCGCTCGGCACCGATCGTCACCTTGGCCGTCCACGGCTTTTTTCCGGGCGCCGTGGCTTCGAGCTGATGTTCCCCCGGATCGAGCGGAACGGCCGTACCCCACGCGCCCGAGCCGACGAGCGAGCCGTCGCGCTTCACCGCCAGACCGCCCAGCACGGCGGTCCCGGCATCCACGTTGATGGTGAGGCGTGATAGCCGCGGCTCCAGCGCCGCGACCTGCTCGCGCGCCACCTGCTCCCGGTCGGCTCGTCCGTCGCGCTTCGACCGCGACGCCACCTGACCGTACGCCGCCCAGGCGCTCGCGAGCTTCCCTTCCTTCTCTCGGCACATCGCGAGCGCCAAGAGCGTGCCCGTTCCTGGCTCCTGCTCGTAGCTCTCGGCGAGCTTGGGACAGGCCCGGGCGTAGT
This sequence comes from Polyangiaceae bacterium, assembly GCA_035558375.1. GTDB lineage: Bacteria > Myxococcota_A > Polyangia > Polyangiales > Polyangiaceae > PMG-095. Next base: position 763 of record DATMCL010000601.1, on the reverse strand, counting down.
CGCCCGCGTCCATCAGCTGGCGCCCTTCGCGGAAGAGGGCTTCGGCTGCTGCGGCGTCGCCCGCGCGAGCCGGTGCCGAGAGGAGACCGGAGACGAGAAGAAGGGCGGCGGTGAGAAAGGCGCGTTTCATGCGAGCTCAGAAGCGCTCGTCGATGAGCGACGAAGCGGAGGGTTTCTTGGCCGGGGGGGCTGCGGGAGCCGGGGCCGGAGTGGCGGCAGCCGGGGTTGCGGGTTTCGGTGCCGGAGCGGCGACAGCCGCGGTTGCGGGTTTGGGTGTCGAGCGCTGGAAGCGTTTGCTCGCGACGGGCGGGCTCGGAGGAGTCGGCGCAGTGGCGCTCGGTGCGTTGGCGCGCGGCGCGACGTCGACCACGGCAGCGTCCGGCATGGCCGACGCGGTCTCGACCGGTGCTGCCGTTTGGGGAGGCTTCGGTGCGAGCTCGGGTGCGGGCGGCGCGGGCACGACGGAGGCGGTGACGGAATTCGACTCGATGCTCGCCGGCGGCAGCGTGACCTTGGCGTCGCCCGAATCGGAGCGCTGCGCCAGTCGCAGCATCATGTAACCACCCGCTCCGACCGCCAGCGCGAGCACCGTCAACGCCATCACCAAGAACGGATGTGGCCCGTGAGTCTTGGCCACCGAGGTGCCAAAACCTCCTGCGGTTCCCGCGCCGATCGCCGAAGCCGGAGGTGAAAGCGAATCCTGCACGGGGCTCCCCGGCCCGCTTGCCATGCCGGCCGCGCCCATGACTTGGGAAATCCGCTC
>DATMCL010000600.1:0-12816 GCA_035558375.1 Polyangiaceae bacterium | reverse complement strand
GCCCTCGTGGCCGCGCCAGGCACTCGAACGCCTCCGGGCGTTCTGGCCCGCATCGTCGCGCACCGGCCTGGCACCGGATTTTTGGCGCGCTCCGGCGTGGCTCGCTCCCGCGCTCGCCCTCCATTGTCTCATGCAAGCGCTTCTGCCGCTGCGCCAGCACTTCGCCGCCATGAAGAGCGCCTGGACGCTCGACGGCTTCAACTTCGCGTGGAACGTGATGGTCGCGGAGAAGGCCGGAGCCGTCTCGTTCCGCGCGACGGAGCGGGGTTCGGGCGAAACCGAGCGCGTCGAGCCCGAGCTCGTCCTCCTGCCGTTTCAGGTGCACGCGATGGCGCAGGATCCGGAGCTCGTGCGCGCGGGCGCGCTCCTCGTGGCCGAGCGGCTGCGGCGCCAGGGCCGCGACGTGGCCGTCTACGCCGATGCGGTCGCTTCGCTCAACGGCCGCCCAGCGCGTCTGCTCGTCGACCCCGCGGTGGACCTCACCCGTCCGCTGCCCGCGACGTGGATCCTGCCGCTCGAATGACGCTCGCTCGCCGGTGTGGTGCGTAGCGCTCGCCGCTAGTCGCCGTCACCCATCTGGAAGGTGATGGTCACGCCGAGCGCGCTCGCCAGATCGACCTTGAGCGCGAGCTCGAGGGCCTTGGTTGCCGCCGTGGCGGCGGCGAGCCGCGGCTGATCCTGCTTCACCACGACCTCGAGCGGGCCCGAGAGCGCGCGCACCGCTCGCACGGCGTCCGCATAACGTTCCGAGACGCGCGCCCCGATCGCCGGCGCCGTAGCCAGCGTGAGCGCGGCGAGGCCCCCGCTCTTCCCGCCGCGGTAGAGGCGTTCGTTCCCGGTGAGCTGCGCCAGGGCGATCCGGTGCGAGGTACGGCTCGGCCAACCTTCCACCTCGCGCGGAACGAGTCGCTGGTTCTTGTCCAGGCGGAGCACGTGCTCGAGTCGGTGCGCCGCGAGGTTCTCGACCGTGCCGATCATCTGGTTCACGAGGATGCTGAGGTGGATCTGCGCGTCTTCCGCGAAGCGAGTGGCGTAGACGGTGCCGTCACCGAGCGCTTTGCCGGCGTTCCCGGCGTACCTGGCGATGCTCGCGGAGAGACCCCGAGCGAGCTCGCGCCGGCGCTTCCCCGCGTCTTCCGCGAAGGTGGCGAGGGCTTGCTCGTCGCTCTGCTCGAGCGGGAAGAGCAGGTACTCGAGTGCGTACACGCCGCGCGCGTCCACGCCGAGATTCGCGATGAAGGCTTCGTCGAGCAGCGCGGTGCCGCTCGCCGCCGCTTCGATGGCCTCGGGCCGTGGCGGCCAGAAGAGCGTGCGCACGAACGCGTTGGTTTCCACCATCGGGCCGTTGCGGAAGCATTGCGCCTGCTTCCACGCGAGCAGCGCCGTCGTGAATGCCGTCCGCGCGCCCTTGAGAGCCTCGAGCGACGGCGCGGCTGCGAACGTCTGCACCGCACTCGAGAGGTCGTTGCTGCTCGTGACGACCGCGCTGGTGTCCGGCACGACCACCTCGTGCACCAGCGCCTTGAGGACGTCCTCGCGGCGCGGCGGCGCGGGCCGCCGGCAGCCTGCGAGCAGCAGCGCGCCCGCGGCGCTTCCTCGCAGAAAATCTCGTCGTTTCACGCTCAGAGGCTCCCGAGGAACGCGACGAGCGCGTCGCGATCCTGGCGCTCGAGGACGGTGAAGGCCTTGCGAGCGCCGAGCGCTTCGCCGCCATGCCAGAGAACGGCCTCGCTCGCGTTGCGCGCCCGACCATCGTGCAAGAGGAACGTGTGCCCGTTCACCTGCTTCACGAGTCCGAGACCCCAAAGCGGCGGTGTCCGCCATTCCGCACCCTCGGCAGTGAACACGGGGCGCTCGTCGGAGAGGTCGGGGCCGAGATCGTGGAGCAAGAGATCCGTGTACGGGTGAATGTCCTCGGCCGGAAGCTCGGGCAGCGCAGCGAGCGGTCCCGTGCGCAGGGTCGGCGCGTGGCAGCGCGTGCACCCGATCTTGTCGAACAACGCCTCGCCGCGCTTGACCGCGGGCTGCTCGACAGAGCGGCGCGCCGGCACCGCGAGCGACCGCGCGTAGAGCCCGAGGGCGTCGAGGATCGCGTCACTCACCTCGGGCGCGCCTCCGTTCGGTGCGTCGTTGCAAGCGCTCTCGCGCCCAGAGTGATTCTGGGTCGCGAAGAGTCTGGAGGTGAGTCCCATATCGCCGAGGAGCGCGCCGGCACATTGCTGGATGACGCTAGGCTGCTCGGCTTTCCAGCCGAAGCGTCCCGGCACGAGGGTGCCTGTTTTCGCGTCGGGAACCTGGTTTTGCCGGCCCGAGATGCCGTCACCGTTCTTGTCGCCGGGATCCGCAAGGGCCGCGAGCGCGGCGTCGGGAACGCTCTCGAGCAGCCCGAGCCCGACGAGGGCCGGCGCGACGCGTGGCGACGTGAGCAGCGGCTCCGCCGGAGCACCGTAGCCGAGCTGCTCGAGTCGATAGCGTGGCTTGCGGAGACTGTAGCGCTCGCCGTCGGCGAACATGCCGGGCCGCTCCTCGTAGGTGACGACCACGTTCGCCTCGGCCGGGAGCCCGGGCAACGCGCTGCCCTGGATCTGATCGCCGTAGGTCGGCTCGGCGAGCGGCGCGCCGTGCGGGCCGCGTCCAGGCACGCTGATGCGGAGTAGCATCGATACGGGCGGTGACTCCGGCTCGGGCGGGCGCCCGCGCCCGTCCTTGAAGTGACACCCCGAGCACGAGCGCGCGTTGAAGAGCGGGCCGAGCCCGTCGCGATCGGCCACGGACGCCGGCGCAGCGAGCCAGCTCAGGTTGAAGAACGAGTTGCCGACGAAGAACGTGCGCCGATGTGCGTCCGAGAGCCACGCCGAGGGCTGGCCGAAGGCGTCGCGCGTCACGTCGAACACGGTGGCGGAGCCGCCGCTCCTGGCGTCGGATGGCACGCTCTCGGGCCGCTTGCACGCGGAAGGCGCGATCGAGAGCACCCATGCGAGCGCCAGCATCACTCTCATGGGTGATTCTTCACGCGCACGGGTGCGAGCTTGAGGTCGTAGGCCGCCGCGATTGCAGCAAGCGTTGCCGTTTGGTCTTCGAGCGCGGTGATGGCGGCCTTGATGGCCACACGCCCGGGGGCCGCATCGTCGCCCAGCATCGCTCGATCGAAGGGGGAGGGGATGGCGCGGACCCTCTCGACGCTCTGGGCTACGGCTTAGCGCAGCTGCCCAGCCAGTCCCGAATCGCGCTGGGCCACGGCGTCGCACAGCCCGGCACCGCGCAGCGGCGGCTCGCCGGGTGCCTCGTAGCGACCAAGGCACACGTTTTGGATCCCGAGGGCGTCGTCCGTGAGGTCGCTCACGGTGTTGTCGCTGAAACAGGAGTGCTCGTTCTCCTGGGCTTTCGTCTCGTACGCCACGCTGAGCCGCTCGCCCGCGAGCTCCGGCCCGCCCAGGGCGCCCATGCCCTTGATGGCGAGCCCGAGCGCCTCCATCGGGGGCGAGGCCAAAAACTTCGCGCGGTAGTTGTCGCGGCCCGGCGCCCACGCGTCGCGCACCGTTTCGAGATCGCGCACCAAAAGCTCGACCGCGAGACGCAGGTAGCGACCGCGACGCGTTGCGCGCTCGCCATCCTTGCCGGCGTAGTCGGTGTACGGGCGGTCGCCTGGACCCTCTGCGCTCGTGTCGGTCCCCCACAGCAAAAACTCGACCACGTGGTACCCGGTGCTGATGCTCGTTTCGCCCTCTTTCGCGTTCAGCTTTGCGAGGAGCTCAGTCGATAGCTCAGGGTAGAGCTTGCCGTCGTCGATGATACCGAGCTTGCCCGTCTGCCCGGTGCCGTCCACGTACGCTTCGTCGATCGGCCAGGTGTTGATGCGCATCTCCAGGGCGTCGATCGGCCCGTCGTAGAAGCGAAACACCTCCGTCTGCTGATAGGGGTGCCGCGCGCGGAGCCAGGCGTTTCGTGCTTCGGCGAGGCCGGCCGCGCTCGGATTCGCGACGAAGGCGTCCACCTTGGTCTCCAGGGCGCGCGCCGAGCGGGCGGCGTCGGAGTAGCCGCGGTACGCGAGCTCCGCGTAGGTCGCGAGCGCAGCGCGCAGGCGTGCCGTCTCCGCCGCCGAGGGGACGCGCTCGGAGCTTTCCGTGGGCTGCGCTCGGTTGCAGCCGAGCGGGGCGAACGTGAGACATGGAAAGAGAAGCGCCCAGGTTCGAACCATGGAGCGTGCGCGATGCTTCGACATGCGAAGAGAAAACGGGCGCCGACGTATACCGCTCCGCGCCATCCTCGGCGCAGCGCGGCGCGAGGTCCATCGAATTGTCACCGAAGGGTCAGCGAGCTGCTACGCGCTGCCGGCTCCGACCGCCGGTGGCCACGCTAGGCTGCTCGGTCGTGCCACGTCGAATCTGGATCTTCGTCAATGCCGTGCTCCTCCCCACCTGCTCGGTGGATGATCGCGCGCTCGGCGCAGGAGGTCGCGGCGCCGTCACGTTCGTCACGGGCGGCGCCGATGCGGGGGGAGCGGGCGGCGACGGAGCTCTGGCGGGTGCGTCTGCCGCGAGCGACGGCGACGCGGGGAGCAGCGACGGCGGTGGAAGCGACGCTTCCGGTCGTGGAGGCGGCGCCGGCCCGAGCGCGCGGGGCGGGACGACGGGCGACGCAGGGGGCGAGCCCGTCGGCGTGGGAACGGCCGGCCTCGACGCGAGCGGACCGTGCGAAGGCGAGGGCTGCTCCTGCCAAGGCCTCGGCGCGAAGGCCTGCGCGCGACAATCGTGCTGCGCGAGCCTGAGCTTGCCCGCCGGTGAGTTCGCGCTCGGCGCTGGGCCCGCGGAAATTGCGGCGTTTCGGCTGGATGAGTTCGAGGTGAGCGTCGGACGCTTCCGGCGCTTCGTCGACAGCTACCTGCGGCCTCCGGCGCCCGATGCCGGGCAGCACGACTACGTGATCGGCAGTGGTTGGATGCCGGACTGGTCCGCGAAGATGCCCGAGACCCGCGCCGAGCTCGTGGGGGGCCTCGCGTGCGAAGGCCAGACGTGGACCGACGCCGTGGCGGAGCGCGAAAGCCTGCCGATGAATTGCGTCACCTGGTTCGAGGCGTTCGCTTTCTGCGCTTGGGACGGCGGCCGCCTGCCGACGGAGGCGGAATGGGAGTACGCCGCGGCCGGCGGCGATCAGGCGCGGACCTTTCCGTGGGGGGACGAAGCGCCCGCGAGCTCGCTCGCCGTTTACGCCTGCGACGAGGGGGCTACCTGCGTTTCCTCCGTGTTGGCAGCGGTCGGCTCCAAGCCGGACGGTGCCGCGCGCTACGGTCAGCTCGACCTTGCGGGCTCGCTCGCCGAGTGGACGCTCGACTACTTCGCGCCGTACGAAGCGGCGTGCGACAACTGCGCCAACGTCGGTAACGGCACCGAGCGTGTCGCGCGCGGCGGCGCTCTCACCTCGAGCGCCAAGAGCTTGAAAGCAACTGCGCGCGAGGCCGCGGATCCGGAGACCCGCGACTACGCGCGCGGTTTTCGCTGCGCTCGGCGCCCTTAGGCGTCACGAGCAACGGCGGTCACTTCGAGGCCGGGTCGAAGAAGGCCAGGTACTGGCCGCCCTCGACGAGCTCCACGTCGGCGCTCGCTTTGTGGTTCTGAACGTCGATCAAAAACCAGCCGGGGGCGAGCACGTCCGCCGCGTCGATCACGCCCGAGGCTTCCTCGTCGTTCGTGAGGAAATTAACCCCTCCCGGGCCGAAGTAGTCCGGGTTGTGCTGCATGATCATCGTGAGCGTGTCGCTCGCGATGTCGTAGCGCCACACCTTGCCGAGGTGGTCGTTGCCGCCCACGTCCTCGCACAGGTAGACGTGACCGAACTGGTCGATCGTGATGTTGTCGAACATGTGGTGGCCTTCGCTGCCGTCGAGCAGGTTCTCGAAGGTGCCGCCGAGATCGGGCCGCGCGGCATTCGTGAACCGAGCGCGCCAGAGCCGGCTCGGCGCGCTGAACGCCGCCGTCGTCACGAAGTAGAAATCGTTCGTGTCGTTCGGATCCCACGCGCCGTCCTCGGGCCGGTTGAAGCCCGTGACGTTGTTGGCGCGGCTCTCGTCGCTGAGCTTCTGCCCCGTCCACGCCTCCACGTTGCCGAACTTGTAGAGCTCGAACGGACCGGTCGCGATCGGCGCGGCCGTGCTCTCGTCCTTCACGCCGACCACGCGCAAGCCGTAGAGGTCGCCGTTCGTGAGCCCCGCCTTGTCGACCGGCAAGCCCGCGTTCGTCTTGGTCCCGTAATAGAAGTACACCTCGCCGGTGTTGCCGGTCGCCGTGTTCGTCGGCGTCGTGTCGTCGAGGCTCGCGACGACCGTGACCTTGCCGGTTCCGGGGTTCGCGACGCTGTTCTCGAAGCTCATCTTGCCCGCGCGCGGCACTTCCCACGACGTGCCGTCGAGCGCGTGCACCATGCCGCGGCCTTCGTTGCCCGTTTCTTCGCCATCGAAGAACAGCCGGCCGTCGTAGCCGAGACCGCTCGCCGCGTCGTACAGGGCCGACTGCTCCGGCAGATCCGCCGAGCAGAATCGACCGAAGGCCGGCGCCGTGGCTTCGGCGTACGCGCTCGTCGCCGGATTCCACAGGAAAACGTGCTGGATCAGGTCCTCGCCCTCGAGGACGTTGAGGTCGGCTTTGCGGATCGTCCACTTCGACACGAAGGCTCCCTTGCCGCCGTGCGCGCGCGCGATCCCCGCCGTCGCCGACGGCATCTCGTGATTCGAGAGCAGCGTGAACGTGCCGTCGCCGTTGTCGTAGGCACCGAGCCCGTCCGGCAAGCCCGCCATGCGATACGGCGTCACGCCGTCCGGCTTGAGGTTCGGGCTGTCGCCGGTCGTCAGGAACTGATGCACCTGCACGCCAGAGCCGGAGATCGGGACGAGGTAGGGCGCGGCCGTGGTTTGAATGCCGCCCTCGAGCGGCACCGGCGAGGGAGGCGTGGGAGCGTTGCTCTCGCTGAAGTCCACGGCGACCGACTCGCTACCGTTGTGGATCATGAGGAGCGTCACGTGCGAGACGACGCCCGCCTTCACGGCCTCGACGACCGGCTCGCTCACCCAGGTCGGGTTAACGCCCGCGGTCAGCTTGTTGCACGCGACGGGGAAGGCCTCGCCCGTGAACGTGTCGGTTCCGACCGGCAGCTTCGTCAGCGAAAAGCGGGCCTTTTCGCCTGAATTCAGCGGGAACGTCCGCACGTCCGTGCGGCTCCCGGTCACCGTGACGCGAAGGCAGCTCGCATCCGCGGGGGCGTTGGTGAGCTTGACCTCGGCTTCGCCGACGGGCTCGTCCGTGGGCTCTTGCGAGGAGCTGCAGCCGAAGGGGGCGGCACCGACCAAAGCGGTCGCTGCCATGAAGCGCCAGTGCATTCGCATGGGATCCTCTCCTTGGTCGAGACCGATCGAGGCTCGACGAAACGGCCGGACCCTACACAAGACGCTACGCTGTCCGGGTGAAGTGTTCGTGCCAATTGCTGGCGCCGAACCGCCGCAAATCGCCGCTCGCGTGATGGTCTTGTGCCGAGCGTGACGAACTAGTGCCGCGCGTCGTGCGCGACGAGCTAGTGCCGCGTCTCGCGTCGTGCGCGACGGCGAACGGAGGCGAATGCCACGAGCAGCGCGAGCGCTGGTCCGCCGGCGCCGCTGCCTTCGCGCCGAACACTCGCGGCGCACGACGCCGACGGCTTTTGGTCTTTCGGCACGAAGCACTCACCCGAAAACCCATTGACGGGCTCGCAGCTCGCCGGTGCCTTGCGCTCGGGCGGGTAAAGCTCGCAGATCCCGCGCACGTCGTCGTCGGTCAGGGTGCGCAGGCTCTTTCCCCGCCCGTCCCAGCCGGCGCTCATGGTGGCGCCGGGGTGCCTGGGACCCGGGTGCCCGAGACCCAGAAAATGGCCGATTTCGTGGGTCAGAATCGACTCCAGGTCGACCGCGCCGTCCGTGTCGATGCCAATCCGGAAATCCGCGCTGTTGAGCTCGATGTCCGCGTCGCGAAGCTCGCCGGTGCGCGTGTCGTAGCGGACCATCGTCGTGCCGTAGGCGTCAGCGCCGTCGGGGTAGGGCCACGCCTCGTCCCGGAACATCACGATGTTCGCGTTGCGTCCGTTCTCGTTGAAGCGCGACTCGTCGCACGTCACGGGCCCGAACGTTCCGACCTTGATCGACGGGTGTCCGTTCCCGCAGTCGGCCGCGAGCCACGGCGCGAACGCCCGCTCCACGACGCTCTCGACGAGCTCCGCGTCGAGGCCGCTTTTGTCCGAGCCGCCGACCTGAACGTCGAAGGTGACGCAGGAGGATCCCCAATGCAGTGGAGCGCCACTGACGACGCATTCGTCGTCGTCGAGCTCGCAGTCCTCCAGGTCCGGGTTGCAGGTGCGCCCGACGCAGAACGCTTCGGCGCGCGCGGCGAAGAGTAGCGTCGCGAGCGCGACGGCGCGCGCCCCAAAGGGCCGGATCCCGCGTTTTACCACCATCGTCAGATGTACCGTAGTGGCTCAGAAAACACTACTCCGAGCGTCGCCGCGCAACGTTTTCTCGTCGTTCGTGACCGAAGGGTGTCGCGGTGTGACCGAGCGGTAACGGCCTCGCGCGGTCCTTGCTCGTGCGTCACACGATCCGAACGATCAAGTGAAGAGCTTGTCGCCGAAGCGAAAAGGGCTCTGGTGTAGCGTGGCTCACGACGCGGAAACCGAGCATGGCAGAGCGGACGGCGGATCAACGAACGAACACGGTAAGCCTCGGGAGCACGCCCTCGGCGCCGGACGACGACGTCGAAACGGTGAGCGACGATGAGCTCATCGCCGGAGCGGAGGATTCTGCTCCGAGCGCCGCGCCGCGCTTTTCGTCGCCACGAATTTCGCAGCGCCTCCCGCGGCTGTCACTGCCGAGCGACGACCTCTTCGAGGGGCAAGTGCTCGCTCACCGATACCGCGTCGAACGGGTCGTCTCGCGCACGTCGCACGAGCTGGTCATCGAAGCCGTCCATCTCGAGCTCGGCCAGCGCGTGCTTCTGCGCCGGCTTTCGACGCAAGCCAGCACGTCGCCCGAGGCGGTGGCACGCTTTCAGCGCGGGGCCAAGAAGGCGCGAGAGATGCGCAGCGAGCACGCGGAACGCGTCGTCGACTTCGGCCGACTCGATTCCGGTTGCCCCTACCGTGCGGTCGAGCTGCCGCGCGGCCCCTCGCTCGCCGAGATCCTGAGGGTGCGCGGCGCGCTGCCGATCTCCGAAGCCGTGGACATCGTTCTCACCGCTTGCGATCCCGTCGCGGAGGCGCACGCGTCGGGTGTCGTGCATCGCTGTCTCACGACCTCGAACATTTTCGTCGAGCGGCGTTCCGACGGTAGCCCCCTCGTGCGGGTGCTCGACTTCGGCGTTTCGGATCCGCTCGAGCCCGATTGGGTGAACGGCGACGGCGCGTCCCCGCCCGGCGTTGGCGCAAGCGCGGAGACGCTGCGCTACGCTTCGCCCGAGCAGATTCGGAGTCCGAGCACCGTGGACGGGCGGACCGACGTTTGGGCCCTCGGTGCGATCTTGTACGAGCTCGTCGCCGGCGCACCGCTTTTTCAAGCCGACGGCGCGCTCACGCTGCTCGCCATGATTGCGGCCGACGCGCCGACGCCGCTCGGGCTGCTGCGTGCGGACGTACCCCCGGAGCTCGAGGAGCTCGTGCTCTCCTGTCTAGAGAAGGACCCCGGCGCGCGCCCGCGGAGCGTCGTCGAGCTCGTGCTTGCGCTGACGCCTTACGCGTCCGTCGAGGCCCAACCCGCGGCGGCGCGCGTGGCGCGAATCGTGATGCGGACCACGCGGCCCCCGCCGCTGCCCCTGCACGGTCCGGCCTCGAACGGGATGCACGCGCCGCCTTCCTCTCGCGCGCTCGTCCGTTCGTCGCCGCCGCCGCGTCCGCTCGAATCGCTACGCGAGATGACGGCAACTCGCGCGGACGCGCGAGGTTTTGCGATGCTGTTCGCCGGCGCCGCCATTGGACTTGCCGCGGCGCTGCTCGCACCGCGCCTCACCCCGGCGCCCGGCTCGACCTCGAGCGCCCTTCCGGTGGCGCCGGCAACCGTGGTGTCCGCCGCGATTCCTCCCGTCGCGCTGTCGCCTCTCACGCCTGTCGCCACGAGCACTGCCGTGGCGCCTCGGACGATCACCACCGCGTTGCCAGAATCCGCAATACCCGCGGTGGCCCCGCAAGCGCGAACCGTCGCGCCTGCCCCCGTCGCCGGTGCGCCGCGCCCCGTCGCTCCGGCGAGCGAACGCCGCGCGGCGCGTTCCGCGCCCGAGTCTCGCGACAGCGCCGACGCGCCCAAGGCGCGGGCCGAGACCAAGACAGCTTCCGCCGACGACCTGTTCGGTGGTTTGGATTGAGCCATGACCAGGTGGCTTTTCAACGTGTTGCTCGCGCTCTCGACGTTGGCATCGCCGGCGACCGCGCTCGCGGCCGACGCTGGTCCGGCGCCGCGGACCTCGGCGACGACCTCGTCCGCGAAGAATGCGCAGACGGGCACCCTCGTCACGCCGGTCGACGATCCGGTGGGCGCGAAGGTGCTCTTCGACGAGGCCGTGGCGCTCGGCAATCAGGGTAAGTTCCCCGAAGCGTGCGACAAGCTCGAGCAGAGCCAAAAGCTTCACGACGGCCTCGGTACCTCGTTTCACCTCGCGGGCTGCTGGCAGAAGATCGGGCGCACCGCGAGCGCTTACGAGCTCTTCGCTGACGTTGCGAAACGAGCCGACGCTGCGGGCCAAGCCGAACGAGGCGACGTCGCACGCTCGCGGATGGACGCGCTCGCACCCAAGCTCTCGCGCGTCCGCATCGATCTCGCCGAGCGAGCTCCGCACACGGAGGTGTACCGCGACGAGACGCGTGTTCCCGAGAGCGAGTGGGGCAAGCCCGTCGCGGTCGATCGCGGCGTGCACACGGTGCGCGTGACGGCCAAGGGCAAGAAGGCTTGGTCGACCGAGCTCGACGTCGACGCCCCCGCCATCATGTTGGCGGTCATGGTGCCCGCGCTCGCGGACGAAGCGCCGCCGCCGGCGCCGGTCGTGGCCGCCGCGAAGCCGAAGGCGAGGCCCGAGGCCGAGCCGAAGCCGGAGGAGCCCTCGGGCTCCGGCCCGCGCACCCGAGCCGTCATCATCGGCGGCGTCGGTGTCGCAGCGCTGGCGTTCGGCGCGTTCGAGACCGCCAAGTACTTCGAAAGCAACCGCGACGCGGAGGATATCTGTCCGACGAGCGTCAATTGCACCGAGCAAGACATCGCGGCCCACGAGCAAGCCGTGCACGACGCGAAGGTGGCGCGCACCTGGGCGATCGTCGGCCTGGGCGCCGGTGGCGTGACGGTTGCGCTCGCGACGTACCTTTTCTTCTCGGCACCGAAGAAGTCTGCCCCCTCGGACGAGAAGCACTCCGCGCGCATCGCCGTTCAGCCGCTGCTCGATCCGCGCGGCAATTGGGGAGCGGCGCTCAGCGGAAACTTCTGAACGGTGTGGGCCGGGGCCGGGGCGCCCGGGCTCGCCGCGGAAAGGTCCGCCCTGCTCGCGCTTACCGGAGCGCGAGCTTCAGCGCGCCCTTCGACGACGTCGTGTTGCTCGAGCGCTGAGCGACGCGCCGAGCCCGAAGAGCCCGACCAGTGCGGGCAGGGCGTCGCCGGGGTTCGTCCCGAGCGAGCAACCGTGCGTGTACGGCGGCGGCAGATCCTCGACGGGCGGAGGCGGCGGTGCCGGTGGCGGCAACGGCAACGGTCCCTCGATGATCGACGTGCCGTCGCCGCCCGCGCCGCTCGCCCCGGCTGTCCCTCCCTCGCCTCCTTGTCCTCCGTTGGGCGGGGGCGGTGGTGGCGGCGGCTCGACGTAGTCGTGCGGGTCGTTCGGGTTCGTCCCGTCGACGACGAGCTCGGTGTAGTCGTTGACGGGATCCTTGTCGCTGTTCGAGAGCTGGGTCTGGACGAGCCCGAGCGCTCGACGGAGCGAGGCCGCGTTCGCGCCCGTCGCGCCGAACTTCTGGCGGACGGTGATGCCGAAGGGCTGAATGACCGTACCCTTGTTCCCGGCGTCGTCCTTGTGACAGAGCATGCAGCCCTTGGTGCCGGGAACCTTGGGCGGCTTCTTCAGGTGCCAGAAGCTCTTCACGACGTCCGGGTAGTCCTTCGACGCGTGCGCCTCGCGTGGTGCCACGGTGAGCACGGCCAGCAAACTCGCGGCCGAGAGCAGGGCATGAGCGTTCTTCATCAGCGGCCTCTCACAAGTAAAGGTGCGCCTGCGCGAGCAGCGTGAGGGAGCTCGAGCGTCCGTCGACGTCGCCGACGCTCTGGTAAATGTTGTCGATTCGCAGATCGAGGTGCGGTGCCATGAACCAAACCTCGGAGAGCCATGCTCCAAAGGACCAAGGCGTCCCGTGGACTCCGTAGTGCTGCGCTTCCCCCGTGACGACGAAGTGAACGCCCTGCAGCGGCTCGTAGTCGGCCTGCAGGTACCCGACGGTGCCCCGGCTCGTGAGGTTGTCCTTCGGCGAGCGCTGCACGTAGTCGGCCTCGGCCAAAACGACGAGCGGCGAGTACGGCGTCGCCCAGCGGGCGAAGAGCCCGTGGCTCTGGCGCCAGGTTTCGGTGAGGTAGACGGGATCCGTGTCACGGTGCGTGACGAGACTGCTCACGCCGACGCCGAGCGTCGTGATCGGCCACCACTCGAAGAAGCCGCTGTAGCCCCGCTCGCGATACTCGTCCGGGCCCGTCTGGTAGTTGCCGAGGATCGCCATCAGCTCGGTGCGGAAGGGGGTCGGCGCCCACGCCACGGAGGCGCCGTGCTGCTGGTCGGCGTTGAT
>DATMCL010000599.1:0-2800 GCA_035558375.1 Polyangiaceae bacterium | reverse complement strand
GGCGCGGCGACGCCGAGAGCCGCTTGGCCGGGCGCGCCGTACATGAACTCGGGGCTCGGCGCGGCGGGAGCGCCGTAGCCGGGCGGGGGAGCGTAGGCGGGCGGGGCCGCGTAGCCCCCGTGACCGGCGGGTGCTGCCGCGACCGGACGCTTCTTGCCGCCGCTCTTGAAGAGCACGACGACGAGCAGCGCGAGCACGACGGCGCCGAACGCGGCACCGAGGATCAGCATCAAGTTGAGCGGCGGGGTGGTGCCCTTGAGGCTCAGGATCGTGTCGGCGGTGAGGCCGCTCGTGCGGTGGGCGCGGTTGTCGTACACGACCATGCGCACGACGGCTTGCTCGCCGGAGCCAGCGAGGATCTTGTCCTTGTCGGGCGCCTCGACCTCCACGTAGGTGTCGCTCGCCTCGATCGCCGTGCCCTTCATGCCCATCGCGATGAGCTGCTGCTGCGTGCGCTTCGCCGTCTCGATGTCGCGGCCGACGAGGCCCGTCGGTAGCGGCTGCCCGGAGGGCAAGAAGTAGATCTCGGCGCGGGCTTTGTCGCCGCCCCAGCAGAAGTCGCCGTAGACGCGGAAGCGGCCGCCCGGGTAGACGGGATGCGTCTTCGCGATCTCGGCCGAGTACGCGGCGTTCACGTCGAGCGGCCAGGTCGTCGGATCGATGCCGACCGGCACGTCCTTGAACGTGTTGTCGCCGAGCACCGGCTGCTGCATGTTGTTGAAGAAGAGCTTGAACGTCTGCGTGACGCTGGGCGCGACGCACGCGACCTTCCAGCGCACGATGCTCATCTTCGAGAAGCGCGTGCGCACGGCGCCGACGATGGTCGCCGCGCGCGCGCCGCCGCCCTCCTGCACCACCGTGAAGAAGCCGCCGATCTCGGGGTTCGCGAGGTTCTGCATGAACTCGAGCGAGTTCTGGCGGAACTCGTCGAGGGTCTTCGGCGGGAAATAGATGCTGATGGCGGGGACCGGCGACTTCGGAAGCGCCGTGTTCTCCTCCGGGAAGCGGCCTCCGGTCAGGTACTGTTGGAGCTGCAGCGCGCCGGGCCCCGTCGTCGCGGGATCGGCGCCACCGAAGCCGCTCGAGAGAACGACGAGGGCCTGGTGCAGCGGAACCTTCACGTTCTCGCCCACGTTGCCGAGCGAGCCGAAGCCGTCGGTCGCCGCCGTCTTGATGATCGTGAGCAGCGAGCGGTTGCGGCCGCTCGACGCGAAGGTGTCCGGCACGCTCTGGACGAAGGCCGCGCCCGATTTCTGCGCGCTCTGCAGCCACTTCGAGTCCTTCACGACCTGGCGGTCGTTGAAGAACATGATGTCGATGATGTCGTTCGGGCCGAGGCTCGCGGCGAGCTGCGCGGCGATCGCCTTCGCGTCGTCGAAGCTTCGCCCCATGCGCTTGTCGGCGTCGATCAGGACGAGCCAGGCCGTGCCCACGCCGGGCAGCTGCTGGCTGTCGCCCCACGACGCGTGGCTCACGTACTTGGCCGGAAAATCGCTGCCCTCGACGGAGACGGTGAAGATGGCGCTCGGGGCGGGGAAGGCGAACGGCACGTAGAGCGCGCCCGGTTGCTCGAGCGCCTGGCTCATGCAGTCGAGCTGCCCGTTGCCGGTGAGCCCCGCGCAGCTCGCCGTGGCGTCGCTCACGCGCTTGCTCTGCGAGATCTCGACGACCGTCGTGAGGACGGGGTTGCCGTTCTGCAGCGCTGCCCGCGGATCGATGCGGAGAATGTGCGCCTGCGGAGCCGCGGCCGTCGTTCCGGAGATGAGCAGCAGGGCGGCGGCGAGACCGCGTGCGACGGCGCGCCCGGCGCGCTTCGCAAGTGCCGTGCCCCAACGTTCGTTATGCATGGGAACCCTCAAACGAGTTTGACGATAGTCACGTAACCGCCGAAGCGAACGACGTCACCGTCCTTGAGCTCGCGCTTCTTGCCGCGCTCGAGCATCAAGTCTCCGACGAAGGTGCCGTTCGTGCTGCCGAGATCCTCGACCTTGAGCCGCCCCGGTCGCGCCGAAGCGAAGAGCATCGCGTGACGCGACGACGTCGTGCCGTGCTCGAGCTCGACGTGAAGCCCGGGCGCGGCGCCCTTGCGGCCGACCAGGTTCTGACCCTGGTGGATCGGGAAGAACACGCCGAGGTCGTTGCCCTCGTAGCTCACGAGGAAGCCGGCGAGCGAGCGTGGAGCGTTTGGATCGACCTGCTCCGGATCGACGCCGCCGGCAGCGGGCGCCACCGAAGTGCGCGGGGCCGCCGGGGGCGGCGCTGCGGGTGCCGGTGGCGCGGACTGGCGCGCCTGAGCCTGTTGTGCCGCGTGGGCCGCTTCGAAATCGTCGTTCGTGGGCGGTGGCGCGGTCGCCGCATACGCAGCGTCGCCCGGCCATCCGCCGCGCTGCTGCGGAGCAGGCGCTGCCGGGGCCTGGGCTTGAGCGTTGGGGCCGACCGTGGCCGCGTAGGGGTTCAGACCTTCGGGGGAGCCGACGCGTTGCTGCTGCGGCGCCGCCGGATTGAACCCGCCACCGGGAGCGAAGCCGGGCTGCTGCGGCGCGGGTTGCTGTTGACCCCAGCCTTGCTGTGCAGGCGGGGGCGCGGGTTGCGGCTGACCCCACCCCTGCTGAGGCGGCGGGGCTTGCGGAGGCTGACCCCAACCGGCTTGCTGAGGTGGCTGGGCGGGCGGCTGCGCGGGCGGCTGGCCCCAAGCCGGTGGCGGCGGAGCGGGCGCAGGCTGCGGCTGTCCCCACTGCTGGGCAGCGGGCTGCGGGTTCGGTTGGCCCCATTGGCCTTGGGGTGCGGCGGGGGCGGGTGC
>DATMCL010000598.1:0-6211 GCA_035558375.1 Polyangiaceae bacterium | reverse complement strand
GCAGGTGATCGACACGCTCGGCGACGCGAGCCAGCCGCCGACGCGGCGGGCTTACGCGGCGAGCGCCCTCGGCGAGTTCTTGCTGTTCGCAGGGCGTGAGCCGCTCGCGGCGGCGATTCGCAACGACGAATCCCCCGTCGTGCGGCAAGCGGCGGTGGCGGCGCTCGAGCGCATGAACACCGATGGCCCGAAGCACGAGCTCTCGGTCGCGATGGGCGACGGCGACGTGTCGGTGCGGCTCGCGGCGGTGCATGCGGCGACGCGCATCAACGTGTTCACGGACGTGTCGGCCATCGCCGGCCTGGTGGGCGACGAGCAAGCGTCGGTGCGCCAAGCGGCCGCGGCGGCGCTCGGCACGATGCGCGTGACCGACTCCGTCGATTCGCTCGTCATGCTCTCCTCGCCCGAGAACGAGCCGGACGCGAACGTTCGCAAAGCTGCCGTTTGGTCGCTCGGCCTGATCGGCGACGCAGCGGGCGCTGACGCGATTGTCTCGGCGCAAAGCGATCCGAACGCTTTCGTGCGCGATGCGGCACGCGCCGCGTCGCTGCGGCTGGCTTTGTAAGGGCTTGTCGTACATGCGGGCCGCTCTGCGGAACGCGATGCAATCGTGTTCTGTCGCGCCGGGGCCCGTCGCCAGACCCTGGAGCCGTCTCGCGTGCGCGCTCGATCGCAAGCCGCTGGGCGCGTTGACGTAACCCGCGAGGCGAAGCCGAGCCGCGACGACGTAGGCGTCTTGGCGGACCAGATCAACAGGGCCAAGAGCAGCCCCAGCCCCACGACAAACCGGCGCGGCCGGCGCGCGGGCCCTCTCAGCAACGACTAGACGCGAGGCCTGCTGGGTGGATCCGACCTAGGACATCGCTGGTCGGAGCATTCTTTTCCAAATCTTGGGATCAACTTCCAAGAAATCTCCAGCGATTGTTGCTGCTGCATCAGATGCGGTGCACTAGGATGAAAGTGTGATCTCGACGCGCGCGATATTCGTCGTCGCCTTGGTCGCCGGCACGGCTGGGTGCACGCGGGACGACGCCGAGTACGACCGGACGACCTTTTACGATCGCAAGATCGCGCCGGCGATCCAAACCGCCGGCTGCACGCCGAGCGGCGCCGGCTCGAGCTGCCACGTCTCCGACGCGCTCGGCAATGCCGACGGCAACCTGTCGTTCGAGTCGTACGACACGCTGACGCTGCGCCACGATCTTCTGGCCGACTACGGGCCGTACGGGGTGCCGGGCTTGTTGCTCAAGGTGCTGCCTCCGTTTCAGGTCGCGCTCACCGACTGGCGGACGAAGAGCACCACGGACGACGGGACGGGCGCGGACGCGCCCCCGCCGCTCCTGATCACGACGGCCATCACGCACGACGCGCGCAGTCAGATCGACTTTACGAGCGCGCAGTTCGTCACGCTCCAAACCTGGATCCGCAACGGCGCCTCGGAGAACAACGCGCCGCCGTTGCCCCCGACCCACGTGCTCGACGACTGCACGAACGAGCTCGGCAAAGATCCGCTCTTCGACCCGGACACCGATCCCGCGACGCCCGACTACGCCACGTTCAAGTTCAGCGTGGCGCCCGTCCTCACGAGGAGCTGCGCGGCGGGCAACTGCCACGGCGCGACGTCGAACTCCTTGCACCTCACCTGCGGCTCGACCGAGCCGGAGGTGCGCTGGAACTACTTCGCGATGAGCGACTACGTCGCGCTCGATACCTCGGCGAGCGAGATCCTGCGGCGCGCGCTCTCGCCGGAAGCCGGCGGCACCTTCCACGAAGGCGGGACGGTGTTCGAGTCGCGCGACAATCCGGGCTACATCGCGATCGAGAGCTGGGCGAAGCAGAAGGGCGGCCCGACCAACATCCCGACCGAGCCCGATTTTCCGTTCTTCGCGGATCGCGTGCAGCCGATGCTCGTGCGGCGCGGCTGCATGATGCTCGGCTGCCACTCGGCGACGATGTTCCACGACTACCGCCTGCGCGGCGGGAGCGGCGGTCAATTCAGCCTCGCGACGACCCGTCGCAACTACTACCTCTCGCTCGAGCAGCTCGCGCTCGAGTCGCCCGATCCGAACGCGAGCCGGCTCATTCGCAAGAACCTGTCGCTCGAGAACGGCGGCATTCGTCACCGCGGCGGCAACTTGTTCGGCGACGGCGAGACGACGGAGCCGTGCGACACGGCGTTCGCCGAAACCGGGCCCATCGACGACGTGAATCAGCGGCCGTACTGCGTGATCGCGGCTTGGTTCCGGCACGAGCGCGCCGATCGCGGGCTCGAGGCGTCACCGCTCACGGGCGTCGCGTACGTGCGCCGCACCACGCCGGGCGGCGCGGACACCCCGCAAGATTTCGGCTCGTATCAGCCGGGGGCCGAGGTCATGCTCACCGCCGCGACGCTTTCGGCGGACGGCACGCTGAGCCCAGGCGCCGAGACGAGCCTGAGCTCGCAGTGCGGGCTCAATCCGGCGACCAGCGACGCGCGGCGCCCGGCCGTCTCGTGGGACGGCAAGCGCATCGCGTTCGCGGCGCGCAACGGCGAGAGCGACCCGTTCCACGTCTACGTCGTGAACGGCGCGAGCTGCGCCGTCGACCCCGAGATCGACGCCGCCGCGGTCGACGAGGGCGGGAACGCGGTGGGCGACAACGGAGAGCTCGTCCACAACTTCGATCCGGCGTTCGCGCCCGACGGACGCATCGTGTTCGCCTCCACGCGCGGCAACATCAAGAACGTCGACGCGTTCGGCTACCAGGGCCCGCAGCGCACGCCGGCCGACCCCGCGCGCCTCAACGCGAACCTCTACATTCGCGAGAACGACGGAAAGATCCGCCAGCTCACGTTCCTCACCAATCAAGAGATTTTGCCGTCGTTCATGCGCGACGGCCGGCTGATCTTCAGCGCGGAGAAGCGGGCGCCGGAGTTTTACCAGCTCGCGGGGCGGCGCATGAACCTCGACGGCGCGGACTACCACCCGCTCTTCGGGCAGCGCAGCACCATCGATTTTACGCAATTCACCGACGTGGTCGAGCTCGCCGACAAGAACCTCGCCTTCATCTTGAGCGATAAGGGGGCGATGCGCGGGGCCGGGGCACTCGGGGTCTTGAACCGCAGCATCGGCATCGATCAGGCGAGCCAGGATCCCGACGACTACCTCGTCGACCCGACGGCGATCGCCGCGCCGAACAAGTCCTTTTACCAGCACTCGCTCCGCATCGTCGATCCTGCGGCCACCGGCAAGCTCTCGGGGACGATGGGCGCGTACCGGAACCCGTCGCCGCTCCCGAACGGAAACTTGCTCGTGAGCTACGCGCCCGGCGTCACGGCGCTCGACAACTTCAGCGGCAAGTTCGACATCGTCGTCATGAACCCCGAGACCGGGGTGCGCACGACCGTGATCACGGACGCCTCCCGCGATTGCGTGTGGCCCGCTGCCGTGTACGCGAAGCCGAACTTCGGGGTGTTCCAATCGCGGCAGGACGAGGCGAACGCTGCGACGCACATCGGCTCCGGCAACGAGGCGAGGGTCACCGTCCTCGACATGGGTGTGCTCCAGAGCTTGCTCTTTCAGAACACGCGCTCGGGCCGGCGCATGGGCCCGACGACCTCGTTCCGCGTGTACGAGAGCCTACCGCCCGAGCCCGGCGTGAAGGACTTTGCCGCCGGCGGGAGCTTCGTCACGAGCGACAAGTACGGTCAGGTCTACGCGCGCCGGCAGCTGCTCGGGAGCGTGCCGGTCGAGGCGGACAGCTCGGCCGGGATGGTTCTACCGGGCGGCGTGCCCGTGACCCTCGACGTGCGGACGCAGCTCGAAGGGGACAGCGCACCCACCGATCACTTCCAGCGCGAAGAGATGCAGTTCTATCCGGGCGAGGTCGCCAAGCAGAGCTTCAAGCGCAAGCAATTCAACGGCCTCTGCGGCGGCTGCCACGGCTCGATCACCGGCCGCGAAATGGAGCTCGCCGCGAACCCGGACATTCTCACGTCGGCATCGCAGGTCGTGGCGAGGGGTCGCCCGCACACGGATTTGTCGGGAGCGTCGCCAGGCGCGCCGCAGGGACCGCCCTTCAACTAGGCCCGACTCTCCGAGCCCGAGCCGACCGAACCCGCAGTGCGCGAGCACCGCCCGCCGCGCTACTCATCCGACCCCCAAACCCGCGGGGTCTCTTGTTTCAGTCGTGCGTCGGCTCCGGTGCGCCGTCGAGGATCCATTGCTGGAGGAAACCGAGCTCTTCCGTCGTCATCATGCCGTCCGGCAATGCGCCTGGCGGCATCGATTGCGTGTTGCAGGTGTCGCCCACGCAACCGGCGATGTCGGCGAGGCCGGCCGGCTTCAGGTACGTCCAGCTCTCTTCCGGGTGGAAGGGGACGATGCGGAGGAAGTCGCCGCCATGGGAGGACTGCACGTTGACGAGGTTCTTCACGATGTCGGCGGAGCTGATCTTGCCGCCGAGGGATTGGTTTGCCTCGGGGCTCGTTTCGCTGTGGCAGCCCGAGCAGAGGCGCTCGAAGGCGGGGCGCACCTTCTCGTGGAAGTACCCGTGCTCCACGGGCAGGGGATCGCCGTCGCCACCGCCGGTGCCGCCGTCGGCTTCGATCACGTCGCCGAGCGTGTGCATCTCGTGACACTGATCGACGAGGGCGTCCTTGAGCTTCTGCTCGTCGGGAGCGAGGCCCTTGGCGACGCGGTAGCGCTCCCAGATGCCGTCGATCCAGCCGTGGAGCTTCCAGAACATGAAGTTCCCGAGGTTGACCGATTGCTTGCCGAGGTTGTTCGGGGATTCGTTGACGACCCACTTGAAGTGCAGCGCGGCGTGGATGCTCGTGACGCCGGTCATGCCGCACTGGATGTATTTGCCGAGATCGCCTTCGGTCGCGAACTCGTTCACGTGATTCTCGATGTCCTCGAGCTTGGTCGCGGTGTTTTTGACGTTGTTCGACCAACCGCTGCCGAAGCGGCCCTGCCACTCTGCCGGCACGTCCGTCGCTGCGAACGGGAAATGCGGGAAGCCCGAGAAAAGATCGGCGTGAGTGGGGAAGGACTGGCGCAGCGCGTTCAGCATGTGCCGGTGCATCACCAAGAACTCGTAGCCGTTCTGCGCGTCCGAGCACTCTTGGTGCTCGGGAATGAGCTCAGTGTGCGCGCACATGACGGCGCTGCTGCTCGCCGTGCCCTCGCCGCCGCCCGTGCCACCGCGACAGCGGCGGATGTTGTGCCACGCGTCGTGGCTCTCCTTCCAGATGCGCTGGTCCATCCAGGCGAGGATCTGAGGCGGGAGCGGGAGATCGATGTCGCCGTTCGACGCCATGAAGATGTCGGGCTTCGACGGCGTCGCGAGCAGCAAGTCGCGCGGGTCTGTGGGCTCGCCGTAGACGCAGTGATCGTGGCTCTCCATGCCGGTGTCGCCGGCTTCACCGCCCATGCCGCTCATCGCGCCCATGCCGCTTCCGCCGGTTCCCCCGGTCCCGCTGCTGCCGCCCATCGGCATCGAATGCTCGCCGCCGTGCGCGCCGGCTTCGCCGCCTTCGCCGCTCATGCCGCCCATGGCCATGGTGCCGCCCATCGCCATGGTGCCGCCCATCGCCATGGTGCCGCCGGTCCCGCCCATGTCGGGCATGCCGCTCATGCCACCGTCATGCGACGAGCCGCCGTGCGACGAGCCGCCCGTCGACGTGTGGCTGCCACCCGTCGAGTGGGTGCCGCCAGTCCCGCCGGACTCGTGACCTTCGTGGTCGCCCTCGCCACCGGTTGCGGTATGGCCTTCGTGCTCGCCCGCGCTTCCGCCGTTCGCCGTTCCGCCGTGTGCAGCGTGACCTTCGTGCGCGCCGGCCTCACCCGAGCTGCCCGTGCGGGTGCCACCTGTCGAGCCGCCCTTGCCAGCCTGCGCGGCCGAGCCGCTATGGCCGCCGGATGCGCCCGTCGTGGATTCGTCGTCGTCGTTGCACGCGGCAAAGCCGAGCAACAACACAGTTACCGCGCCCAGTGAGAATCTGGCCGTCATCACGCCACACCTACCGTCCTAATGCCCCCATCCGCCTACCCCGATTTCCCCCGGCTGTCCTCTCCCATTCAAGGAATGCCTATTGAACCGTGATGGTCTTCCTGACCGTGACCATTTCCCCCGCGAAGGCCGGTACGCGCGTCTTCCGCATGGTCGAGGCGATACAGCCGCCCGTCGGCGTGGCCTGAAAGGGCGGACCTGAGATGTTTGCGGTCGTGAC
>DATMCL010000597.1:0-6966 GCA_035558375.1 Polyangiaceae bacterium | reverse complement strand
TGCTGCTCGCGCCGCTGCGCGACGAGTGCCGCCGCAGCACGACCGAAGAGACGATAGCCGTCGACCAGACGCGCATCCGCTTCGGGCAGAGCGAGCGCGCCGGGGGCGCTCAAGCCCGGAATGTCGAAGAGCACGAGCTCCGCCCCGCTCGGCTGCTGCCCGTCGAAGACCGTCACCTCACCGCCCTCGACCGACAACGGGGTGAGGCGACGCGCCAGGAGCATGCCGTGCTCCTCGAAGGCCGCGTAACGGGGCAGCGCCAGCGTCACCCGGTGCCCGAGCTGCCGGAGCCCCTTGGTGAGAGCCAGAACCACGTCACCCGCGGGCGTCGCGCGCACGTAGGGCGAGAGCTCGGCGGTGACCATCAGGACGTCCATGAGCGGGCCCGTCTACACCCGGCCTTGCCCGGAACCAAGCCCTGTCCGTGAAAGCCGGCATGGCCAAGGGCCGAAACCGGGTGTATGCCCCGTCCGCCGATGGACGATCTCATCAGCAAAGCCCAGGTTCTGCACGAAGCCCTGCCGTACATCCGGCGCTTCCAGGGGCGCACCTTCGTCGTGAAGTACGGCGGCCACGCCATGGTCGACGACGAGCTCAAGGAGAGCTTCTCCCGCGACGTGTGCCTGCTCCGCTACGTGGGTATCCGGGTCGTCGTCGTTCACGGGGGCGGGCCCCAGATCAATCGCATGCTCGAGCGCGTCGGCATCACGAGCACCTTCTCGAGCGGTCTTCGCATCACCGACGACGAGACGATGGAGCTCGTCGAGATGGTGCTCGGCGGCGGCGTGAACCAGGAGATCGTCGGGATGATCTGCCAGCACGGCGGTCGCGCCATCGGCCTCTCGGGCAAGGACGATCGCTTCCTCGTCGCGAAGAAGCTCGACCGCGTGCCCGCGAAGGACGAGCACGGCGAGACGATCCTCGTCGACCTCGGCCGCGTGGGCGAGGTCGTGCACGTCGAGACCGGCGTCGTCGAGCAGCTCGCGAGCAGCGGCTTCATTCCCGTGATCGCCCCGATTGGCGTCGACGACCAGGGGCGCTCTCTGAACGTCAACGCGGACACCGCCGCGGGCGCCGTCGGCGGCGCGCTGCACGCGGCGAAGCTCATCCTGATGACCGACGTCGAGGGCGTGAAGACCGGCACCGGGGAGCTCCTGAGCTCGCTCGACGCCACGATGGCGGAGAAGCTCATCGCCGACGGCGTCATCACGGGCGGCATGATCCCCAAGGTGCGCTGCGCGCTCGAGGCCGTGAAAGCGGGCGTCGAGCAGGTGCACGTCATCGACGGCCGCCGCCGGCACGCGCTCCTGCTCGAGCTCTTCACCGACAAGGGCGTCGGCACGGAGATCCGGCGGTCGGGCGTGGTCCGGCGCGACGGGCCCTGAGCCCGACGCTAAGCTTTTCCGAGATGTCCCGTCCGCTCGACCTCGACGAAAGCGCCCTGGTCCGACCGGAAGGAGTGCCCGAGGGTGCGATTCGCCGCGTCCTCCGCGTGCCGCCCGATGCGGCCGGGCAACGGCTCGATGTGTTCGTGCAGGCTCAGCTTCGCCGCACGAGCCGCACGCGCGCGCAGCGCATCGTCGAGAAGAGCGCTTTCGACCCCACGGGCAAGCGCCTGCGCTCGAGCGACCGCGTGCGCGTGGGCGCCCTGATCCTGCTCTGGCGCGAGCCGTTCGAGCCGGACGAGGAGCAGCCCCCGCTCCCGATCCTGTACGAGGATCCGCACCTGCTCGTGGTCGACAAGCCGCCGCTCGTCGCCGTGCATCCGACGGCGCGCTACCACAAGCACACGGTCATCGCGCGCCTGCGCGAGATGCGCCCGAACGAGTTCTTGACGCTCGTCCACCGCCTCGATCGCGAGACGAGTGGCATCTTGCTCGTGGCGCGCACCCCGGAGGCCGACCGCGCGTTCAAGCGAGTGCTCGAGGATCGCACGCTCGGCCGCGGCCAACCGGAGCCCCTCGAGAAAACCTATCTCACCATCACGCACGGCGTCCCGCCCGCAGGCGACATCACGCTTCCGCTCGAGCTCGACGCGGAGAACTCGCTGCGCGTGAAGATGCGCATCGCGGCACCGGGCACCGGGCTCGAAGCGCGCACCGGCGTCAGCGTCGTCGAGTCTGCCGCAGCGTACGCGCTCGTGCGTTGCGCGCTGCACACCGGTCGCCAGCATCAAATCCGCGCCCACCTCTCGGCGCTCGGCTGCCCCGTCGTCGGCGACAAGCTCTACGGTCCCGACGAGCGCATGCTCGCCCGGGCCGCCGACGGCGAGCTCACCGAGGACGATCTCGAGCTCCTCGAGCTACCCCGGCACGCCCTGCACGCACACCGCTACGCGCTGAGGCATCCCGTCACATCGGAGCCGCTCGAGCTCACCTCCCCTTTGCCCGCGGATCTCGCGGAATTTTGGCGCTTTGCGAAGACCGAGGGCGCCCCCGCACGCGCGCCCGGCCCTTAGGCCGCCACGAAAACCGGGAACCTTCCCCGCGCCCTTTACTCCATTGGGGTGCCGGCGCGAGATATCCCCCATGAGCAACGACACGGGCGCGGTGCTACCCGCGGACACTAGCCCCGACCCGAGCGACGACGACGTGCTCGCGCGCGTGCGCGGCGGCGACATCGACTCTTTCGAGATCGTGATGCGCCGCTACAACCAGCGCGTCTACCGGACCGTCCGCGCGATCCTGCGCGACGAGGACGAAGCCCTCGACGTGATGCAGGAGGCCTACGTCAACGCCTTCGCTCACCTCGCCGAGTTCTCGGGACGTGCTCGCTTCTCCACCTGGCTCACCCGCATCGCCGTCCATGAAGCCTTCGCCCGCCTACGCAAACGCAAGCGTGTCGAGTCTCTCGACGATACGGAGTCCGAGGAGCTCTTGATGGCCTCACCGGTGCTCGGTCCAGAAAATCGCGCCAGCGATGGTGAGCTCCGCACGTTGCTCGAAGAAGCCGTGGACGGCCTACCCGAAGCCTTCCGCACCACGTTCGTGCTGCGCTCGGTCGAGCAGCTCAGCGTCGCCGAGACCGCCGAGGTGCTCGGCATCCCGGAGGAGACCGTGAAGACGCGCCTGCACCGCGCGCGCGAGCGCCTGCAGAGCTCGCTCTCGAACCGCGTCGGCGACACCCTCCCCGAGCTCTTCGGCTTCCACCGGCCACGGTGCGACCGAGTCGTCGCCAACGTCCTCTCCCGACTCCGAGAACGCCAACTCACCACCTAGGGGAAACCACGTGAAAAAAAGCCTCATCCTCGCCCTTCCCTCGCTGCTCGTCGCCTGCGGCGGCAGCACGCCGCCCGCAGCCGAGCCGACCGGATCCGCTCCGGAAGCCGCCGCTCCCTCCGCGGGTGACGCGGCGAACTTCAGCCAACAGGCCGCCGCCGGGGGGGAGCTCTACGGCAAGCACTGCGCCGAATGTCACGGCGCGCACGGCAACGACGGCAAGGCCCCGCCGGTCGTCGGGCTCGACAAGGGTGCCCTGCCCCTCGACCCGCCGGCCTCCGCCAAATTTCGCAAGACCCAGTTCAAGACGGTCGCCGACATCGCGGACTTCGTCGTGAAGTCGATGCCGCCGAAGGCTCCCGGAAGCCTCAGCGCGGACGAGTACTACGCCATCCTAGCCTTTGATCTGAAGGCGAACGGCATCGACCTCGGCGACAAGAAGCTCGACGGCGCGCTCGCCTCCACCCTCGAAGTCCCACGCAAGTAACGGCGAGCGGGGCCGGGCGCCCTCACGCTATACTCGGCGGCGATGACGCCGGAGCCGACCTCGCGCCTGAACGCGACGGCGCTGCTATCGGTCGTCGTCGGGGTCTTCGGGACGGTCTGCTTCTTCTGGGGCATCGCCGGCATCGGCGCGATCGTGCTCGGCGTCGTCGCCAACGCCGAGATCAAGCGCTCGGAGGGCAAGCAGCACGGCCAGGGGTTCGCCATCGCCGGCATCGTGCTCGGGGCGCTTCACCTGTTCGCCATCGTGCTCGGAATGGCTGCGATGTTCACGTTCGCTGCGCACCCTCCGTCGTTCCTCACTCCGGCCGTGCCGCCGAAGGTCGCGGCACCATTCAAGGCCCCGCCCCCACCGCCCGCACCGAGCGCACCCGCGCGCACGCCCGGAGAGCGCGCCGGCAGCGCGACGCGCGAGGAGGCGACGCGCATCACGCCCCTCGGCAAGGTAACGCTCGTCGACCCAGGCACGGACGTGAAGAACCTCGCCGGGCTCGTGAAGGCGCAGCGCGCGCTGGCCGACACCGAGCACCAAAAGCTCGTGCTCTGGGTGACCTCGGTCGATTGCGCCCCCTGCAACGGCGTGTCGGTCGCGCTTTCGAACCGGCGCCTGCAGGAGGCACTCGCTGGAGTGCGCCTCTTGCGCGTCGACTCGGCGGACTTCCACCACGATCTCGTAAAGCTCGGCGTGCCGGTCGACGTGCGCCCCGGCTTCGCTCTGCTCGACGCCTCGGGGGCACCCTCGGACTACGTGAGCGGCGGCGAGTGGGACGCCGACATCCCCGAGAACATCGCGCCCGTGCTCGGTGGTTTCGTCCGCGGCACCTATCGAACGCGGCGAAATCCGTGGAACGGCCCCACCCGGAGCGACGAAACCGCGCTGTAAAGCCTGCTTGCGGGCATGTTCAGCCCGCACTGGAAATCGACGCCAACCAAGCTAGTATGGCCCCCCCGTCCCCATGGTGACGACCTCACAGCGCCTCGCCACCCCTTTGCCTGTCGGAGCCGCCGTCATCCCCGGAACGCTCCGGGCCCGCCTGGAGGAGGTTCGCGCCCGCGGCGAACGGATGAACCTCAAGCAAGCGGTCGGCATCGTCGTGCCTCTCTGCGTGGAGGTTGCGAACCTGCACCGCGCCGGGCACCGGCTGTTCGTGCATCCGTCCTCGCTCACCGAGAACGAGTTCGGCTTCTATAACGTTTCGCCCGAGCTCGCGGCGCGCCCGCCGATCCTGCCCCGGGACAAGGCGTGCCTCGCTCCGGAAGAGCGCAGCGGTCAGCCCGGCGTCGCCCGCGCGAGCGTCTTCGCGATCGGCGCGATCCTCTACGAGCTCGTCACCGGCCTTTCCGTCGGCCCCGGCATGCGACGCCCGAGCGAGGTGACGCTCGGCCTCCCGCAGAATTTCGAGGCCGTGCTGGCGAAAGCGCTCGTTTCTGACGCGGCGCACCGTCCCGACGACCTCAACGCGCTCGCGCAGGCGCTGCACCAGTTCGCGCCGCCTGGCAGCGTGGCTCCTCCGCCGCCCGCCGACGTCTCGAAGCTCGACCACGACGCCAACTTCGAGGTCGATCTGCGCATGTCGATGCTCCCGCCCGAGGAGATCCCGATCGAGCTCAGGGCGTCGCACGTCCCGGCCGTGCCTCCGCACCGGCAGCCCGCACCATCGCGCCCGATGGACGCGACCACCGAGCTCGCATCGCTCAAGGCGCGCCTCGAGGCGGACCCCCGCCCCCGCTACGTCGTCGTGAAGGACGGCATGGACCACGGCCCCTTCAGCGCCGTGGAGCTGCTCCAGCAGATCGCGACCCACACCTTCGTCGACTCGGACATCATCCGGGATTCGCTCAGCAACGACGAGCGCACCATCAAGGATTGGGACGAGTTCGCGCCGTTCGCCGAGCACGCTCGCCTCCACCGCGACATCAAAGCCGAGAAAGCCGCGATCGCGCGGGTCGTCGTCCAGGAAAGCCGCAGCACGCGCGGCAAGGCCTTGGTCGGCATCGCGCTGCTCGGCGCCATGCTCGTCGCCGGCGGAGTCTGGTTCCTCAAGGTGCGCGGCATGAAGAAGGACGACGTCGACGTCCAGGACGACACGATGTCGAACATCGAGGTCGACGGCGGGCTCAACGCGTCCGGCAAGCGCGGCGGAGGCGGCAAGAAGGTGGTCGGTCGCGGTCCTGGCGGCGTCCCCATCCTCGGCGGCGGCATGAGCTGCGAAGCGGCTCAGAACGCCTACGTGGAAGAGATGAATGTCGGCGGCCCGCGGGGCCAGGCCGACATCACCGCCGGCCAGTACGGCAGCGTGCTCAACCGCGGCAGCTATTTCGCCCACTGCGGTGTTCCGGACTCGACCGGTCTCAGCATCTGCGCCGCCGTGCAAAACGGTCGTGCCGTGGGCGTCACCATCACGGCTCGCCCGCGCAACGCCGGCATCGAGCGCTGCGTCGCCGCCTCCGTTCGCGGCCTGAGCTTCCCGTCGCACCCGAAGCTCGACGTGACGCGGACCAACTTCTGAGCGCCAAAGTGGGAGGGTAGCCGCGATGCGAGGGGTCAAAAGCTCGGGGATCGCGGTCGCGCTGGCGTTCGGGCTGGGTGCGGTAGGGTGCAGCGTGCCGGTCGTCGCGGGGCTCGACGAGGGCGATGCCAGCCAGGCCGTGGTCGCCCTCGAGCAAGGCGGCGTCGGCGCCGAGAAGGAGCGCGACCCGGACAAGGAGGGCGCGTTCCGCATCGTCGTGGCGCGGGACGACGCGAGCGCCGCGCTCGGCGTGCTCGCCGAAGAAGGGCTGCCCCCGCGCCAAGCGCCGGGCGTGCTCGAGGCGCTCGGCAAGGGCTCCATGGTCCCGAGCCGCATGACGGAGCAGGCACGGCTCGTTACGGGAACGAGCGACGAGCTCGAGCGCTCGCTGCGCGGGCTCGACGGCGTCGTGTCCGCGCGCGTGCACCTCGGCATTCCGACGCACGATCCCTTGGCGCTCGACGCGCAGGCCCCGCCCGCCACGGCGTCCGTCCTCATTCGCCACCGGGGGCCCACGCCGCCGCTCGCCGCGGGCGACGTGCAGCGCCTGGTCTCGGGCGCCGTGCCCGGCCTCAACGCCGAGCAGGTGACGGTCGTGATGCTGCCAGCGCCGACGCGCGCTCGACCCGCGGAGCGCCAGCTTGCTCGGCTCGGCCCGCTCACGGTGACGCGCTCGTCGCTGCTCGGGCTGCGTGCGCTCGTCGGCGTGGCGGTGCTCGTCAACGCCTCGTTGC
>DATMCL010000596.1:0-13635 GCA_035558375.1 Polyangiaceae bacterium | reverse complement strand
TAGGCGGCCGGCAGCTCGTCGAGCAGCTCGATGTCGGTGGCGAGCGCGGAGCGCGCAAAGAAGCTCTCGAAAAGGTCATGGGACAAGAGCGCGCTCTCGGGAGAACGTCCCGCGAGCGCACCGGCGAAAGCATCGACGTCGTAGATGGCTTTACCGGTGTAGGAGCCCTCGCCGAAGAGATCCTGGTACACGTCCGAGACCGCGGTCGTGTACGGGTCGATCCCAGCGGGGCCGGAGCTCAACGCGGCAAAGCGCGAGCGTCGCGAGCTCGTGGGTAGGGCGCCGACGCGGGGCTGGATGATGCCGTAGCCGCTCACGACGCGCTGGCGCTCGGCGTCGAGCTGCGCCGCGTTCAGCGGATGCGCCAGCATCGCCACGAGCTCGCGCGCGGTTTCGCGCGGCAAATCCGTGTCGGCGTCCAGCGTGATCACGTAACGGATCGACGCAAGCAGCTCGGCCGTTGCCGTCACGCACGAGTACGACGTGTCGGTCGCGCCGCGCAGCAGCCGATTGAGCTCCTCGAGCTTGCCGCGCTTGCGGTCCCAGCCCATGTAGCAGCCCTCGGTCTCGCTCTTCTTGCGGCGCCGGTGCAGGAGGAGATAGCGCTGCTCGCCCTTGCCGTGTCGCTCGTTCAGGGCAGCGATCCCGGCGAGTGCGGCGTTCAGGAGCTCGGCGTCGCCCGCGTGCTCTCGGGTATCGGCGTCCCTGAAGTCGCTGAGTAGTGCGAAGAAGAGATTATCGTCGTGGTTGGCAAGGGACCGCACCTCGAGCTCGGCGAGCAAGGTCGCGAGCGTCGCGGGGCTGTCGATGAGGCACGGCACGACGACCAGCGTCCGGTACTCGGGCGGGATCCCGCGCTCGAAGTCCAAGCGCGGCAAGAGCCGCGGCTTGAGCGTGGCCGTCACGAGCGCCTCGGTCAGCCCGAGACCGATTGCGCTCGCCGGCAGGCTCGCGAGCACGCCGACGACCGCGGCGAGCCAACCCGGCGCGCCGGCCTTCAGCAGTGCCATGACCGTGATGACCAGCGCGGCTAGGCCGAGCACGAGCTGAGGCCCGAAGTAGCTCGTGTGCGGGTGCGTGAGCACGAGCCTCCGGAGCCGTTGTCCGAGCTTCGGCTTGTAGCCGATGCGCCCCTCGACCTCGGGTCGCCCGTCGCCGACGAGGTAGTGGCCAACGTGGGCGCGGCGGCGATCGCCGGGAGCGGTCGCGCGCGACGCTTCGCACAGGGCGAGCACCTCGCGCGCCACCTCGAGCTCGTCCGCCTTGCTCCGGCGCGCGAGCATTTCGACGGCCTTCCGGTAGTGATCGCGCGTCGTCTTCGCCGTGGAGAGGTAGCTGCCGTGGGGATCGCGCCGCAGGAGCGCCTCCACGCCGCTCGTGCGCTCGAAGAAGCCGTTCCAGTCGAGCGCCGCGACGGCGCGCATGCTCGTGATCGCGTTGCCGACGGAGACCTGGTCGGCGGCCTGCCGCAGGTGCCGGACGCGCGTGAGCTCCTCGGGAGTCGCGCCGAGCTTCTGGCTCTTCATCGCGATCCAGTCGAAGGCGACGGCGAGCGCTGCGTCGTCCGATTCGCGGAGCCGGCGCGAGAGCTGGACCAGGAAAGGACCCTCGATGTCCGGCTCGCTGCGCTCGAGCGCGACCAGCATGGCGCTGAGCTCGAGCGGCGTCTGGTGCACGCTCAAGAGGCGCTTGGCCCACGCGTCGGCGCGCTCGCGCACGCCCGAGCGCGCCTCGGACGCGGCGAGTGCACCGACCGTGAGCAGCAGGCCGAGCCGGAGCATGATCGGGACGGCCCACAGCTCGCCGATCGTCAGCGGTCGTTTGCTCTGGTACGACTGAACGTAGTCGGCGAGCGAGCCGAGCTCGATGCGCGCGTCGGTGTGCCTCAGGTAGTCGAGGCAAAGAGCGTAGACGCGCGGATGCCCCCGCATCACGCCGGACGCGATGCGCGGCAGCTCGTGGCGGTAGCCGCGCGGCAAGTCCTCGCGGATCTCGCGGATCTGATCCTGCACGACGTGGGAGTTGTCGAGCAGCCACTCCTCTGCCGGCGACGGGTCCTTTCCGTCGCGAAGCCGCTCGGTCAAGATCGCGTACGCCTCGTTGATCTGGCGTTCCACGGCTTCGAAGCGCTGCCAGAGCCGCCCCGGCGAGTACGCCTGCGAAGGCACGCCATGCACCTCCGCGAGCTCCGCCCCGTGCGCGATCAGCGCCTCGCTCACGAGGATCTCGCCGCGCAGCGCGCGAGCGTCGTCCCACCGGCAGTCCGAATCGAGCGCTGGACAAGCCGCCGCCGGAGCGGACGTCCGCTCCGGCGCTCGAGAGTCGGAGCTCATGAGATCGTGCCGACAGCGCTAGGGGTCGCTGCTCGGCTGGATACACCTTCTTGCACGACGCCGTGCGCGCCCGTGCGGAGTACGCGGTGCAGCCAACCCCCGACGGTCAAGGGCCACTCCGAGGGCTCCGTGCCGCACGCGGCGAAGTGACCCTCGGCCTGCGTCTTGCACCCCGTCATACCGCCGCAGATGGGGCAGCGACGCATTTCAGAAACGTTGATCCATTCGACGTCGGCACCGGTGCCGTGATGAACGCGAGTCATGATGCTGACGCCCAGTGCACACGACGTGCCACCCATGGACCCCACAAACACGCGCGACGCGCCGCTTCCCCGTTTGCGCGGTGGCGTTTTCCGACCCGCCCGTGGCAGGATGCCGCGCTCGCCGGGTTCAGCGCGGCGATGGGGGCCGGGATACGCTCGATGTTGTCGACACGGTTCCCTCGCATCACGTCCGCGCTCGAGCTCGTGAAGCAGATCAGCAGCCGCGCGTCCGACCACGACGTCGACATCGTCGCGGCCGGACTGAGCTTCTACGCGCTGCTCGGCTTGTTTCCTTCGATGCTCGCGCTCGTTTCGCTCTACGGCCTCGTGGCCGATCCGGCCAGCATCCAGAGCGTCGTCAACTCGCTCACGGCGACGCTGCCGCTTCAGGCGCAGAAGCTCGTGCAAGAGGGCCTCACGGAGTTCGTCGCCCGCACGTCCAGCGACCTCACGTTCAGCGTCTTCGTCGGCATCGTCGGCGTCCTCTGGAGCTCCTCTTCCGGCATGGGAGCGCTCGTTCATGCCATCAACGTCGCCACTGATAATCCGCAGCATCGCAGCTTTTTCGGCCGGCGCCTGATCGCGCTTTCGTTCACGCTCGTGGGGGTGATTAGCGTCGCCGTGGTGGTCCCGGCGCTGACGGCCCTGCCCCGCCTCGCGCACCTCCTCCGAGCGGACACGCCGCTCGTCATTTTGCCGTCTCTCGTGCTGATGGCCATCGCGTTCGTCGCGTTGCTCGTTCTCTTCCGCTATGCGCCGTACAAGCAGACGCTACGCATGCGCGACGTCGTGCCAGGTGCCGCCGCGGCCAGCCTCTCGTGGCTCTTGATGAGCGCGGCGTACTCGCTCTACGTCCGCTTCCTCTCGCGCATGAGCTCGACCTACGGGGTGCTCGAAGGAGTCATCGTGCTCGAGCTCTGGTTCTACCTCTCCGCGCTCATGCTCCTCTACGCGGTCGAGCTGAACGTCGAGCTCGGCCGCCGCCGCGCAGCCGCTCCCGCGTAGCGGGGCGCTTTGTCCCGATTGGCATCGCTTGAACCGCGCCGGGATGCGAGAACCGCGCAAGCACGCCGCGGCACGGCCAGTGCATCGACGTCCTTCCATGCGACGTCAACATGCGACCCCCCTCTACACCCTACTGTTCGTAACCGTGGCCGCCTTCGGCATTGCCCTCGTGCTCAACTCCACGTTCGTTGCTTTGGCCGCGTTGCTCGTCGGCTTCGTCTCGATGTTCGTGATGGCCATCGCCTGGATGCGCCCCAAAGGCTATCCGACGGAACATCACCCGAAGATTGATCGAATCGTCGACGACACGGCACCGTGAACTAGCGGGGGGGTGGAGCCAGCGGCGGAACGAGCGCTGCGCTAGCGGCGGGGGTCGGGGGCTTGCACGCGCTCTACCTCTAGCTCTGGCCTAACTCTGCCCCCGTTATCGGTCCCACGCGCGCTCGGCGTTCGTGGTGAGCTCCGATCCCGCGCGAAGCATGGCTTCGCTGGCGCGGCTCAGCGTGCCGGCAGGATGCTCGAAGAACTCGGGGGCAAACGCTTGGGTGAGGAGGGCGCACATGCCGCCCATCGAGACGGCAAAGAGGCCGCGGGCGAACAGGCGGCGACGGCGGACGGAGCGCAAATAGCTTGCGTGCGATTCGCGTATGGCTGCGCGCTCGATCGGGGCGCGCGCCTCGCCGGTCTCCGCGTGCGGTGCGCTCCCGAGGCCGGTGTGCGAGGCGTGGAGCTCGCGCTCGATGCGTTGCGCCGTATCGAGGCCACCGTCGCCTGCAAAGGGCGCGAGCGCGCGCGCCAGTTCCCCGACGTTCGCGTAGCGTCGCTCGGGCTCGAGCTCGAGGCAGCGATGTACCACCTGAGCGAGGCCGCGCGGCACGTCGCTACGGGCGCGATCCAGCCGCACTGGCTTGCGCATGAGGATCTGCGAGCAGAGCTCGAGGGTGCTCTGGGCACGAAAGGGCGGCACGCCGGCGAGCAGCTCGTAGAGCACGACGCCGAGCGACCAGATGTCGCTCCGCACGTCGGCGGCGCTCGCGTCGCTCAGCTGCTCGGGCGACATGTAGCGTGGAGAGCCGATGGTCGCGCCGGATTGCGTGAGGCCGTTCAACGACACGGGCGAGCGTGCGATGCCGAAGTCGAGCAACTTCACGAGCTCCCGGCCGTCGAGCTGGCGCTCGATGAATAGGTTTTCCGGCTTGAGATCGCGGTGAATCACGCCGGCGGCATGCGCCGCGGCGAGACCCTCGCAAGCCTGCAGCATGTAGCCGACCGCCTGCGTGACGCTCGGCACGCGCGGCCGCTCCCCATACGCCCGCAGATCCTCGCCGTGCAGGAGCTCGAGGACCATGTACGGCAGGGGCAGATCGTGAAGCTCAGGCGTCGTTCCCGTGTCGAGCACCCGGACCACGTGGGGCGAATCCAACCGCGCCAGCGTGCGTGCCTCGTTGACGAAACGTTTCACCACCTCGCGCGAATGGGCGAGGTTCGGCTCCAACACCTTGAACGCCACGTCGCGACCGAGCCGCTCGTCGCGGGCAACGAACACCGTGCTCATGCCACCGTGACCGAGCGAGCGCAGGATCTGGTAGCGACCATCGATCACCGCCCCTACGCAGAGGAGCTCCCACAGGTCGTCGGAGTCATCCACGATCGTCAACTCAGGCTCTACAAGTTCGGCGGCAGTCATCCCAGGGAGTTAAGCAACCCGCATGCCGTGGCCGCGGTGAGCCTGAATACGGCTCCATCGCGTGGATTCGCCCCGCTCGGCGTGGCACGGAGCCGCGCCGACTGGCGACGGTTGGGGCGAAATGGCCTGCCCGCGGCGGTTCCACGCTCGACGAATCGCGCTGCGACGGAGGAGTCGATGCCGGGCACGTCCTTTGCTGCTGATGGGCGCAGGAACAACGCCATGAACTCCGACGAACGTCCGACGGAACCGTTCACGCTCGACATCGATACCATTCGCAAGCGAGCGCGCCTGCGCTTGCTCGACGGCGCGGTGACCCCCACCTACCGCGCCGACAAGGCGACGATCCTCACTCTTCTGAACGGTGCGCTCGCCACGGAGCTCGTTTGCGTGCTGCGCTACAAGCGGCACTACGTCATGTCCGCCAACCTCGGGGGCATTCCGGGCTTCGCGATCACCGACGAGCTCAGGAAGCACGCGACCGAGGAGCTGTCACACGCCGACATGCTCGCGGAGCGCATCGTGATGCTGGGCGGGGAGCCGAATTTCGACCCGCGCGGGCTCGCCGAGCGCGCCCACGCCGATTACGTCGCCGGCAGCACGCTCGCCGAGATGCTCGAGGAGGATCTGGTGGCCGAACGCATCGCCATCGACGTCTATTCCGAGACGATTCGGTACATCGGCGACCGCGACGCCACGACACGCCGCATGCTCGAGACGATCCTCGCGCAAGAAGAGGAGCACGCCGACGACCTCGCCGACTTGCTCCAGCGCCTACGCATGACATGACGAGATCGCCCCCTCCGGGGCGCAGCGCCTCTGCACACGGGGCGCGCGTGATGCGTCACGGCTCGGCCGACGTCTCCACGCGGTACTCCCCGAGCTCCTCGTCGTAGACGGCCACGAAACGGATCGGCCGGCAGCACACCGCGCAATCCTCGACGTAGTCCTGCTCGCTTCCGCCGCCGGGATCCGGGTACGTCTCGAGCGGCTCGCCGCAGTGCGGACAGAGGAGATCGGCCACAGCAAGCCCAGCGTCGCACGGGTTTCGTCGGTCCGTGGCATTCTTTCCTGCCGATGAAGCCCGGCGCCGACGTCATCGCGCTCATCGAAGCGTCGCTTCGTGACGCGCCACCCGAGGCGCTCGAGTTCTTCGAGCGCGAGCGAGCGGCCGCCGGTGAGCTCTTGGACGCGGCGCGGAGCGCAACTCTAGTGGCAGAGGTCGCGCTTGCTGCCGCCGCCCGCCTCGAGCCGTTGGCCTTCGAGCTCACGCGCGAGCGGCCTCCGGCTTGTGGTCGAGGGTGCTCCCGCTGCTGTCACGGGCTCAAGATCGAGGCGAGCGCGTGGGAGGCGGTCGCCATCGCGGAGTTTTTGCGAGGGCTCGAGCCGCAAGAGCTCCGCGAGACGCGCGGGCAGATGGCGGAGGAAGCGGCGTTCGCGCGCACCCTCGACGCGGACACGCGCTGGCGCGAGCAGACGCCATGCGCGTTTCTCGACGACGCTTCGGGCGAATGTGTGATCCACGCCGTTCGGCCTTTTACCTGTCGCGCGCACACCTCGCTGAGCCTCGCGCAATGCGACGCGGCGGCAGCGGATCCGGAGCGCCGCACTCCGATCGAGAAGCATCCGGTTCCCGCGGCGATCTTCGGCATGGCCAAATCGGCCATCACCGTCGCGTGCGACGAGCGAAACCTCGACCCCCGCAGCTTCGAGCTCACGAACGCCGTCGCCGTCGCGCTCTCCTCACCGGACGCGGCGGAGCGCTGGGCCCGCGGCGAGCTCGTCTTCGACGCCGCGCGCACACCGAACGACGCGCGCGATGCCGAGCTCTCGCTCGCAAGTCTCGCGCGCCAGGGTCTGCTTCCGCCGGGACGACTGCTGAGTCACCCCGGCGCCCGGTCGCGCCGCAATGCGGCAAAGCGTGAGCGCCGCGGTCGCCGGAAACCTGCTCGTTAAGTAACTGC
Source organism: Polyangiaceae bacterium (assembly GCA_035558375.1). Taxonomy (GTDB): domain Bacteria; phylum Myxococcota_A; class Polyangia; order Polyangiales; family Polyangiaceae; genus PMG-095. Next base: position 6,383 of record DATMCL010000596.1, on the reverse strand, counting down.
CGTGGGATCTGGCGAGACTGGATGGATTCCTCGTGCCTAATTGGAAAAACCTACACTTAACGAGCTGAGGTGTTTCGCACCGTGGCGCGAGCGCCATTTTCCAGGCACAAAAGTGCCTTCTAGAAGTTGACACACGGAAAAGACCGTAAGTAGATTCCCGCTTATGAAGCTCTCTGGAGTTGCCCTCGCGGTCGGTCTTATCGGTTCCCTCACGTTCGCTGCGTGCAGCAGCGACGACTCAGACGATGATGCAGCAGCTGGCAAAGGCGGCAGCGGCGGCAAGTCGGGCTCCGCTGGCAAGGCCGGCAGCACGAACGCTGGCAAGTCCGGCAGCTCGAACGCGGGCAAGGGCGGCTCTGCCGGCAAGGGCGGCAGCAGCGGCAACGCTGGTGAAGGAACCTCGGGCTCGTCGGGCGAGATGGGCGCAGGCGCCAGTAGCGGCGAAGCTGGCGCGACCACGGGCGGCACGGGCGGCACGGGCGGCGGCGGCGGAGCCGGCAATGAAACCAGCAACGGTGGCGACTCCGGGCTCGTCTGGGGCGACCCGAACCCGGAACCGGTTGGTGGCGTTTGGAACTGTGGCGCTCCCGGTGCCGGCGGCGGCGGCGGCGCAACGAATGCCGACGCATGCGCCTGCACGTACGAGAGCACGGCGGACACCAGCAAGGATAGGACTTGCGACGGCACGTTCCCCTGCTGCATCGAGTCGCGTGGCGCCGCGCTCAACTCGTTCCTGAAGTGCGACTGCGACGACAAGACGGAAGCGGAGTGCAAGGCGGAGTTCGACGACCTGGTCGCGAGTGGCGACCAGGGCTACGTCCACGTCGTCGATAGCTGCCCGACCTGGCCGTAATTGGCGACGGTTCACCGCGCGGAGGCACTCGTGTCTCCGCGCGTGAGCCCGCCGGAGTCGCCCCCGCGCTACGGCACGGTGTAGTCGAAGCCGGCGCTCAGGATGGCGTCGTCGAGCACTTTGTCGCCGCAATCCCAGTGCCAGACGAAGAGCGTCTTCGCCGCTACGGAGTACGTCACGCCGCTCGGCTTCCACGGGAGCGCGTCGCCGACCTCGGTCCAGGTGCTCGCCTGATCCGACGACACCACGACGTGAGTCCCGCGGAGCGCGAGGATGCGACCGTCGGGAAGCTCGACCGGGTAGCCCGTGACGATGTTGTCGCTCGCCTTCGTCCACGAAGACCCGCCGTCGTCGCTGCGCGCGATGCCGCCGTCGTAGATGAGCGACCAGTAGAGGGTGCCGCCCGTCGCGACGAGCGGGCGCGCTTGCGCGGGTAGCTCGCTCACGCGGTCCCAGTGCGCGCCCCGGTCGGTGCTGCGGTAGATGCCGCACGCGCCGTCACCGTAGCCGCAGGAGCCGAGCAAGAACGAATCCTGATCGAGCACGAGTGGATTGCTCGAGAAATGCGAGTCCGCGGGCAGATTCTTGCCGATCTGCTCGAAGCTCGTCCCGCCGTCGGTCGAGAGATACAAGGTCTGCTTTTGCTCGTGGCCCCCGACGAGCAGCGTTTTCCGGTCCGGATCCCCGAAGTCGATGCTCACCAGATCGTTGTGCGTCACGTCGCCGAGCTGCTCGAACGCTTCGCCGGCGTCGTTCGTTCGGTACACGCCGCCGCCGTTGTAGATGCCGCTCTCCCAGAATGTCGTTGCGTCCTCCGGGTCGTAGACGATGGAGCTTGGCCGATTGGTGATCGTCGCCGAGCCCGAGCCCTTACCGAGAGCGTCCCACTTTGCGCCGCGGTCCTTGCTCGCGAAGAGGCCGACCTTCGCGACCCCGGCGATGACGGTCATCGTGCCTGGCGTCGCCGAAACGAGCGTCAGGTTGCCGCACTCGGACGCGAGTCCCGCGAGGTTGCCGGTCGCGTTGGCCCAGGCGGAAGGCGGCGCGCCGGCGCTGCTGCCTGCTGCTCCCGAGCCGCCTCGCCCGCCCGAGCCGGCACCGCTCGCTCCTCCGACGCCCGACCCCGCCGTGCTACCGCCCACGCCGGCGAGACCGGCGTTCCCGGAGCTCGCCGCAGTGCCGTGAGGGTCGTCCTCGTCGCTAGTACAGCCGACGACCGAGGCGCACCCGACGACGAATCCGACGACGGTGTACGCCCCGCGTCTCACCACCAAGCCTCCATCTGCATGCCGGCGTTCAGGCCCTCGTGGCTCGTCGCGTAGTCGGGACCGCCGACGCGCCCGACGAAGTCATCGCTCCAGAAGGCGCCCGTCACGAACGCGCGCACGACGGGGCGACTCGCCCAGCGATTGTTGATGGAGATCTGGGGGGCGGCCGTGACCTTGAGGAGCGTGCCCTGCGTGCCCGCGGCCTTGTCCTTCACCCAATCGACGCCGCCATCGAGCGCAAGGCTCACGTGGCGGGTGAAATGCACGATCGGTCGCATGCCTCCCGAAAACCAAAGCTGATCGTTCTTGCGAGAGCCGTCGCGGCTGAGCTGAAAAACGACGACCGGGCCGACCGAGAAGTACTCGCCGAAGTTCGCCGTGAAGCTCTCCGTGAGGCGCAGGCGCGAGGATGAATTCGATTCGGGGTGAATGAACGTGCCCGCCGGCAGCGCGATGGTCTCGAACCCCGCGGTGAACGTGCGCGCCGGACCCGTGCCGTATTGAACGCTGAGCTTCTGGACGCCGTCATCGCTGATGAAGCCCGGAACCGTGTGCACGAGCGTGGTCGCGAAGCCGTGGCTACGCGGTCCGGGACGCCCGAGCTCGTCGGAGCCGCTCACCGCATTGGCGTACGCGAGACCGAGCTCCGCGGTCCCGCCCAGCACGGGCAGGTCATAGGCGCGCAAATCGTAGGTGGACTTGGAGAAGCCGGCGCGATTCTCGGGGTCGGGTTGCGGCACGTAGCTGAGGCCACTCGTGCTGCCCCAACCGATCCAGGCGAAGGCCAGGCGCGCGGTAGGACCGAGGGGAATGTCCTCGATACCGCCGCCGCCACCGCTCGTGTTCCAATAAAAGAAGTCGACGATGTGGATGTCGTGTCGTCGATAGAAGCGATTGCCCGCCCAGAACTTCGCGCTCGGCGCGAACGGCAGCACCTGCCCCACCGAGGCCCACGCTTCGGGCAATCCAACCGAAGTCGCGTCCGAGGAGCCGAACGCCGAATACGGGTTGAAGAAGCTCACGCGCACCTGGACGCGCGCGATCGGCCCCTTCAGCGCCGCAGCGTCGCTCTTGCTTTCGTCAAGGGCGAAGATACCCGGCAAGTAGAAGTTTTTGCCGATGATGAGCTCGCCATAGTTCTCGGCCTCGTTGCCGAGACGGTATTTGGTGGCGGCACCCGGCGCCTGGAAGGCGACCATCGGGCCGCCCGCTCCGGAGCGACCGTAACCGGCGCGCATGTACCCACCGATATCGACGAAGTTGTTCAGCACCTGCTCGGCGCGCTCCGTCAGATAACGCCGGTCCGGACGCTGCTCGCGCGTTTCCGTATCCTGACGGAACTCTTCTTTGAGCAGGGTCTCGACGGCGGGCTTCGGCTTCTCTTCGGGCGGGGCTGCCTTGGCGGGCAGCGCCGAAAACGCGCTCGCGCTCAGGGCGAGCCACCCCGCGGCCGTGGCGCGCCCCCACGGGTGATCGATTCGCTGCATGGGGCAATATGGTGCCCGACCTCAAACGGCGATCACAACCTTTTGAAACATTGGACTCGAGCGGTTCCGTAAGTGATCCGAGCGTAGTAACGTGAAAATCAGGTGCGAGTGATCGACCTTCGGGCACCTCTCGGAACGAGTGCCGACGCGCGGCGCTTCGTCTATTGCTTGCTCGTCGCGGCGACGCTGCACGCCATGGGCGCCATTTCGCCTCGTCGCCATGCCCGGCGCCCGCACACCGAGGCCCCGGCACCGCTGCGGACGATCGTGCCGGTGTCGATCGAGGAGGCGCTCGTGCCGGTCGAACCGGAGCCCGAGCACGTGGCACCGCCGACGCCGCCGACCCCGCCAATACCCGTGCCCGACCTTGCTCCACCGGCTCCCCGCGCGCCCGTCACCCCTCCCGATGGTGACAAGCCGCGTCGCAAGTCCGAAGACGTCGCCGCGGTCGCTCCGCCACGCCGCACGGACGCCGCGAAGCCTCACAAGCGCGAAGCAGAGGCAGCCGACGCGTCGTCCCCCTTCACGGGCAAGGACGGGGCGTTTCGCGCGCGCGTCTGCATGCTCAAGCGCAGCACGCACACGGCGCTGGCCGTCGAGAACTGCAAGGCGGTGACGGGCTTCCGGACCAATGCCATCGACGTGTCCCCGCGCAGCTTCACGGAGGGTTTCCCCGGGTACCCGCGACGCGTGGAGTACTTCGGCATCGACTACCGCGGCCGCTTCAAGGTCCGTGCCGCCGGCTTCTACACGTTTCGGCTGCTCTCGGACGACGGCGCGCTGCTCTACATCGACGGCGAGCAGGTGATCGACAACGACGGTCGCCATTCCCCGCTTTCCGCGAAGATGTCGCTCCCGCTCAGCCAGGGCGAGCACCAATTCCGGCTGCTCTACTATCAAGGTCCCGGCGACCAGCTCGCCCTCCAGCTTTTCGTGAAAGGCTACAAGAGCGAAGAGCGGATCTTCGGACCGGAGCTGTGATCGAGTCCCATGTTCGTCGCCAAGCCGTCGGCCGCTAGCTCGAAGCGCGAGCGCTATCGGGAGCTCCACGCGCAGCTTGCCTCCCTGCTCGCCGGCGAAACGGACGGACTCGCCAACGCCGCGAACATGGCGGCGCTCTACTTCGACGCGCTGCCCGAGCTCAACTGGTTCGGCTTCTATTTCTTGCGCGGTGCCGAGCTCGTGCTCGGGCCGTTCCAGGGCAAGGTCGCGTGCGTGCGCATCGCCCTCGGCCGCGGCGTCTGCGGGAAGGCCGCGCGCGAGCGGAAGACCATCGTCGTGCCCGACGTGCATGCGTTTCCGGGTCACATCGCCTGCGACGCGGCGTCGCGCTCGGAGCTCGTCGTTCCACTCCTCCGCGGCGACCACCTGTTCGGCGTGCTCGATCTCGATAGCCCGCGCGCGAGTCGCTTCGACGCCGACGACGCGGCGGGCCTCGAAGCCGCGGTAGAGCGCCTGCTCGAAAGCTCCGACCTCGGCCGCCTCGCCGATTGACGCCCTGCGGGGGCCGCCTACCCGTGGTACGCGCTCCCCCGAGGTGCCCGTGAAAAAGCCTGTCTGTGCAGTGGTTGGAGTCGGTCCAGGGAATGGCGCAGCGCTCGCTCGGCGCTTTCATCGGGAAGGCTATGCGGTCGCGCTCCTCGCTCGCTCGAGCGAATTCAGCGCCACGCTGGCCACGGAGCTCGAAGGCTCGCGCGCCTACGCGTGCGACGTGGGCGACGAAACAGCCCTCGAGCGCACCTTCGCCGCGATCGCCGCCGAGATGGGACCCGTCGAAGCGCTGCTCTACAACGCGGGCAGCGGCGTCTGGGGCAACATCGAGGAAGTGAGCGCTCGCGACTTCGAGCAATCCTTCCGCATCAACGCGCTCGGCGCGTTCGTCGCCGCCAAGCAAGTCATCCCCGCGATGAAGCAAGCGGGCCGCGGGAACATCGTCTTCATCGGCGCGACGGCTTCCCGCCGCGGCAACGTGAAAACCGCCGCGTTCGCCCCGGCCAAAGCCGCCCAGCGCAGCCTCGCCGAATCGCTCGCGCGCTACCTGTGGCCCGCGGGCATCCACGTCGCGGTCGTGATCCTCGACGGCGTCGTCGACCTACCGCGCACGCGCAAAATGATGCCCGACAAGCCCCAAAGCTTCTTCGTGAGCCCCGACGACCTCGCCGAATCGGTCCTCGCACTCACCCAACAGAAGCGCTCGGTCTGGTCGTTCGAGCTCGAAGCGCGTCCGTTCGGCGAGACCTGGTAGGTCGGCCTTAGCAGCTGTCTCGGTACATCCGCAGCGTGGGAGTCCGGTCGCGGCGCGCCGATCGCCTCGCCAGAGAACGCGCCGCGGAAACGAACGACGAGTGGTGCGGATGAGTTGATGCCCCCGCGAGGGTGCCGCGCCGTACGGCCCGCGTGCTCGGCCTTCGGCCTGCGCGCGCGGCTGCCCCCAAGCGCGGGCGAAGCCCGCGCGGGGGCACGACGGAATCGGGCGGCGACGGGCGGTGACGGGCGGCGCAGGACGCGCAGGGCGCGCGGCAACGCGCACGCAGTTGCTGCGCCGTGCAGCGTGCTCGTGCAGTGAAAAAAGAGCCAGCGTCGAACCGCGTGGGAGCGAGGTCGTGGTGCTCCACGCCGCGACGGCGCCATGACCGCTGTTGAAGCTCGTGGGCGGCGCGGTGCTCGGCATCGGGGCTATGTGCTCGTGGGCTACGGCACTGCACGCCGGGTTGCCGGCGGGATGGTCTGCGTAGCGCGGACTGAAGCTGCGCCGACGTGGGCGCGATCGAATTC
>DATMCL010000595.1:0-2960 GCA_035558375.1 Polyangiaceae bacterium | reverse complement strand
TGCAGCACGATCATTTGCACCTCATCGTCGAAGCGAAGGACAAGCGGTCTCTATCGAGCGGCGTCCGAAGTGTAGCGGTTCGGGTCGCCCGCTACGTGAACGATCTTCTGTGTCGTCGCGGCCCGCTCTGGGCGGACCGTTTTCACAGCCGCGCGCTGAAGACCCCGCGCGAAGTGCGCAATGCGCTCGTCTACGTGCTCGCGAATTTCAGGAAGCACGCGCGCCGCCCCCCGCGAAAGGGCATCGATCCGTTTTCTTCCGGCGTGTGGTTCGACGGGTGGCGAGAATGGAGGCCGAGGTCCGGGGTCGCGCCACCGCTGGCGGCGGGACCCCGGTTTCTGCTCGCCGCGAGTCGCGGCGCAGCGGCGGCGAAGCCTGTCGTTTCGCCCGCCCGGTCTTGGCTCGTCAACGTCGGATGGCGCCGACGCGGTCTCATCGCGCTCGACGAAACACCCTCGTGACCACGCGCGGCGATGAGGGCGCCTCCCGCCCAATGCTCGCGCGACCACACGCGACACTACGAAGGTGTGCGTCGCGTTTCCGTTCAGCGAGCCTCTCGAAATCCTCGCAAATGCCGGTTGATAAGCAGCCTCGCCCTGATGCCCACGTGGCGGCGCGGAGATGGCCTTTCCCGCCGATGACTCGCGCGCCCACGGGCGGCCAAGCTTCACCGTCGATGGCTCGGAGGCGCTCGACCGCGCTTCACCGCCGATGACTCACGCGGCGACACACGACGATAACGAGCCTCGCCCGAATGCTCACGTGGCAGTGCGGAGATGGCCTTTCCCGCCGATGACTCGCGCGCCCACGGGCGGCCAGGGTTCCCCGCCGATGACTCACGCGGCCACGCTCAGCCGCGCTTCACCGTCGATTGCTCGCGCGGACGCTTGGCCGAGCTTCACCGCCGATGACTCGCGCGCCCACGCTCGGCCGGCCCTCTCCGCCGATGACGCACGCCGCCACGCCCGGCCGGCCCTCTCCGCCGATGACTCACGCCGCCACGCTCGGCCGGCCTTCTCTGCCGATGACGCACGCGGCGACAAGCGACGATAACGAGCCTCGCCCTGATACCCACGTGGCGATGCGGAGACGGCCTTCTCCGCCGATGACTCACGCCGCCACGCTCGGCCGGCCTTCTCTGCCGATGACTCATGCGGCGATGCGGAAACGGGCGGTGCTAGAGCGGGGGGCCGAGCGGAGACTCGGGTCGGCGACCACGCTTCCGCCGCTGGCCAGCGTCTCAGAACTGGATCTTGCGCGCCAGGTTCGCGTGCAGGAGCCATGGCTCCTGGTGCAAGTGCAATGTCTCGAGGCTCCGATTCAGCTTGAGCTCGATGGCGTCGATCTCGACGGGGAGCTTGCCCTGCTTGCGTGCGGTCTCGAGCTCCTCGCCCAGGCGCCGGACCTCCATGAAAAGGCCGGCCTTCGCGGAGCGCAGGTGTTGGTTCGTGGCGGCGCCCGCGTGCTTGTAGGCGTCGACGAGCGTCGCGCGGCCGTCTCCGTCGACGTCCTTGGGGGCGCGGAGCCAGTTGAAGAGCTCGAGCATGAAGAGGTTCGCGGTCCAGCTGCTGATGCCGTCCGAACCGTTCTTTTGCTTGAGGGGCGGCATGGTGATGGGCGCGCTGAGGCTCGGATTCAGGTTGGTGGCGCCGATGGTGACGGTCTCGGGTTTCTGCGTCGCGTCGAGCAAGTTGAAGATGCCGCCGTAACATTGCGTGACGAGCAGCGTGGCGTGCGAAATGCCGGCGACCGAGCGAACGTCGGTAAGGAGCTTGGTGGGACTCACCGAGTGGGCCGAAGGCCCGAGCCCCGCCTTGCTTCCATGGCCCGCTACGGTGGTGAAAACGTGCTGGTAGCGCGACGCCGCCGCGAGCTTCGACGCCACCTCCCCGACGGAGTGGACCGCCGAGATCCCGTAAGGGCCCAAGTACGGCGCCGGCGTCGGATGATCGACGAAAACCCGGATGTGCGCGTCCGCAACGCCGCGGTGTCGCAGGCAGTCGATCGCAAAGATTACGTCGTAGAGGTGGCGCGGCTCATGCGAGCACGACACGAACACCCAGAGCGTGTTCGTCTTCGTGACTTTCCACACCCCGCTCACGGCCAGAAACGCGTCAGGCGACGTTCACGCAGGCTGAGCCGGACGCGGGTGCGTCCGAAAAGCTCACCGCTTCCCGCAGCTCGAAGCTCTCGAGGTTCGCACCATTCGGCGCCGGCATGATCTTGCCCGCCTTCGAGAGCAGATACAGGTCCCCGCGATCCGTCACGAGCACGAACCCCGCCTTCGCGTGCTCCACCACGTACAGCGAGTAAACCCCGTCCCGCACGAGCTCCTTCACCTCACGCGGCGTGCTTCGAAGCGTATCGGAATGAATCAGCTTCATGACGGTGCTCGCTTTCGAATCCTGACGCCGAACGCCGGGTCACGCGAGGTCCGCATGTGACAGGGAATGTCACAGCCGAACCGTCACGCTGCCCGTCGATTGTCCCCTGAAAGCCCACCACAACGCCACTTACCCGCGAATTCATTACCCTTTTTGCGGCGCCCCCCAACTCGCGCCCCGTCCGTCGCCCGCAACCATCGGCGGCTGCGGGGCGCGTGCACCGAAGGCGGGCGAAGCTCCCCAGCAACGCGCGTCCGTTCGGTTCGCCCGGGCCTGCCTCCAAGCTCCTGCGCAAGCCATTCGGGTCTCGTTCGCCTTGTTTGCATTCACTGCATTCAAACATTCAACGTCCCCGCGCGAAGGTGCGGCCAGCCGAGCTTGAGCACCGTCGTCGTCCGCGCGCGGGTGCGCAAGGCTTGCGGCCACCGCCGAGCGCGCGAGGCAACGCAACGGCGTCGCCGCCGCCCCAACAATGCTTTTCAGCCTATGTCGCCCATCGCCTCACCTCGGCAAATCCAAATCCCAATCCTCGTCTCACCGCCGTCCCTATGCCGCCGTCCCTATGCCGCAGTCCCT
>DATMCL010000594.1:0-3573 GCA_035558375.1 Polyangiaceae bacterium | reverse complement strand
GGCCCTCGGGTGTTAGTCGATCAGGATGCGACGCGCCCTCATCGCGAAGCTTGCCGCGCTCGGAGTAGCGCTCGGCGCCGTGGGTGCTGCGACTCCGGCGTCGAAGCCCGCGCCGTCGAGGGCTTGGGTCGCCGACAACGGTGACGGGACCTACAAGAATCCCGTCCTCTTCGCCGACTACTCCGATCCGGACGTGATCCGTGTCGACCGGGACTTTTACCTCGTCGCGTCGAGCTTCAATGCGATCCCGGGGTTGCCGATCTTGCGCTCGCGCGACCTCGTGAGCTGGCAGCTCGTGGGGCACGTGCTCGACGGGCTCGAGCCGCGCGCCACCTACGATACGCCCGTGCACGGCGGCGGCGTTTGGGCGCCGTCGATCAGAAAGCACGGATCGCTCTTCTACGTTTACTTCGCCGACGCGGACTTCGGCATCTTCGTCTCGACCGCGAAACGCCCCGAGGGGCCGTGGTCGAAGCCGGAGCTCGTGAAGGCCGCGAAAGGCTGGATCGACCCGTGCCCGTTCTGGGACGACGACGGCAAGGCGTACCTCGTGAGCGCGTTCGCCGCGAGCCGCACCGGCATCAAGAGCACCCTCGCGCTCAGTCGCTTGAGCGACGACGGCAAGCGCGTGCTCGACGACGGCACGCTCATCTTCGACGGCCACCAGAAGCAGCCGACCATCGAAGGACCGAAGCTCTACAAGCGCAACGGCTACTACTACATCGCGGCACCTGCGGGCGGCGTGCCCACGGGGTGGGAAGTCGTGCTCCGCTCGAAGAGCCTGTACGGACCGTACGAGGACAAGGTCGTGCTGGCGCAGGGGAAAACCGGCACCAACGGACCGCATCAGGGCGCCTGGGTCGACACGCCGAAGGGGCAGTTCTGGTTTTTGCACTATCAGGATCGCGGCGCCTACGGGCGCGTCGTTCACCTCGAGCCGATGAAGTGGGTCGAGGATTGGCCCGTGATCGGTGACGAGGGCGAGCCGGTCGCGACGCACAAGAAGCCCGAAGTCAGCGGCAAGCCCGCGCTCGTCACTCCGCTCGACTCGGATGAGTTCGACGGGTCGCGGCTCGGCCTGCAGTGGCAATGGCAGGCGAACCCGGCGCCCGGCTGGGCGCTACCGGCACCGAGCGCGGGCGCGCTGCGCATGACGTGTGTCACGCCGGCAGCGGACGTAAAGAACCTGTGGGATGCGCCGAACCTCCTGCTCCAGAAGTTTCCGGGGCCGGCGTTCACGGCGACGACGAAGCTCACGCTGACGGCGCAGAACGACGGCGAGAAGGCGGGGCTCGTCGTGTTCGGCACCGACTACGTGACACTCGCGCTCGAGCGGCGCGGCGGCGAGCTCGTCGTCACGCAAGGCGTGTGCAAGGGCGCGAATACGGGCGCCCGCGAGCGCGAGGTCGCAACCGTGCGCGCAGCGGGCAACAGCATGACCCTCCGGGCACGCGTCCTCGACGGCGGCGTGACGGAGCTCAGCTACTCGAGCGACGGCGTGGCGTTCGCGGCCATCGGCGAGCCGTTCCGCGCGCAGCCCGGGCGCTGGGTGGGCGCGAAAATCGGCCTTTTCGCGCTGCGCGGCACGGAGAGCGCGCGCGAGGTCGGCTACGCCGACGTCGACTGGTTTCGCGTGGAATGAGCGCGCCGCGAAGCGGACGGCCGCGCACCTACGACTACAAACACGCTTATTAATTGCGGGAGCGTGAATCGAATGCCCGTGCCGCAAAGCGTGCGAAACGTCCAAGAAGCGTCCTGAGCGGCGTACTGAACGGCACCCAATGAGTGCCGCCATGAAAGACCCGACCGGGTCGCGCAGCGGGGGCTCGGGCGAGCCCGGTTTCAGCGCGAACATCACCGGCGCGAGCCTCGCCGATCTCGTGCAGATGGAGTGCCTCGCGAACTCCACGCTCGTCGTGCGCGTCGTTTCGGGCAACGACGCCGGGTACCTGTACTTTCGAGCGGGCCAAATCGTTCACGCCATGAGCTCCGGCGCGCTCGGTGAAGCGGCCGCGCTCGAGATCCTCGGCTGGGATCGCGGCACCTTCGAGCCGTGCAACGCCGGTTGGCCGAGCACCATGACGATCAACAAGCCGTGGCAAGCGCTCCTGATGCATTCCGCCACGCTGCGCGACGAGGCGCGCAGAAGCACGGTCGTAGACTTTCCGCGCGAGCGCACCCAGGGAAGCCCCATGCACAAGCCGCCGATTCCGATCAGTCAGCCGCCGCCGCTGCCGCCGAGCGTCGGCGCGCAGAGCAGCGCGCCGCAGAGCGGGGCCACCCTCGGCGGGCACGGCATCGAGCGGGCGGTGCGGCTCGAAGCCGACGGCAAAGTGCTCTCGGCGCGCGGCGAAGCCGAAGAGCTCGCTGCCGTGACGGCGTACACGATGCGGCTTGCGAAGCTCGTCGGCGAGCGCCTCGGGATGGAGGACCTGCGCGCCGTCGAGGCCGTCACGAGCGAGCAGCGCCAGCTGTTCTACGTGGAGAAGAACGGCACCTTGGTCGGGCTCGAAGCAGCGGTCGACACGGATCTCGCTGCGTTGCGCGAGCGCCTCGGATTCTGAGCATGGTCACGGAAACGCTCACGGGCCTGCGCGACGTCGACGACGTGCAGGGCAGCTTCTTGCTCGGCGATAGCGGCGAGCTCGTCGCTCGCGACTTGCCGTCGCTGTTTCACTCCGAGATCTTCGGCGAGATCGGCCCGCGGCTCGTGCGCTTGCGCGAGACGCTCGAATCGAGCGGCGGCGATCTCACGAGCCTCACGCTCCGGTTCGCCGAGCACAAGCTCCACCTTCGCGCCGTGGGCACCTTCCTGCTCGGCGTGGTCACGTCTGCGAAGGTGAACGGTCCTGCCCTGCGTATGGCGATCAACCTCGTGACACGGCGTGTGGCCGCGCAGGCGGGCCAGATCACCTCCGAGGTGCCGCCCGAGGTGGCGCCGTCGTCCGCCGCGGCAGGGATTCCGGCCGGCTCCGCGTCGGTCACGCTCGGCTCGCGACACGCAGCCGGCGTCGCGGGCCGCACCGACATCAGCTTCCGCGGCCGCAAGCTCTAGGCAGCGGTTTCACGCGCGCTGATTCGCGGTAAAGTCGGCGCGCGTTGACCGCCGCATCCTCGAAGAAGCTTCGCGTCGCGATCCTGTTCGGGGGCCGCTCGGCCGAGCACGAGATCTCCCTGCTCTCGGCGCGCTTCGTGGTCGAGTCGCTCGACCCCGAACGCTACGAGCCCGTCCTCGTCGGTATCGATAAAGAAGGGCGCTGGCTGCTGCAAGACGCTGCGCGGCTGCTCGGGCAAGCGCGCGACCCGCGCCACGTCTCACTCGACGAATCACGACCGCCGGTGCTCTTGCCCGCCCACCCTTCGAGCGGGCTCGTCACGTCGGGCTCCGGTGACGGAGCGCTCGGGATCGATGTCGCATTTCCCGTGCTGCACGGCCCGCTCGGCGAAGACGGCACCGTGCAGGGTTTGCTCGAGCTCGCGGGGGTTCCGTACGTCGGCTCGGGCGTGCTCGGCTCGGCCGTCGGCATGGACAAGGCCGTGATGAAGCGCCTGCTCATCGCCGCCGGCTTGCCG
>DATMCL010000593.1:0-4197 GCA_035558375.1 Polyangiaceae bacterium | reverse complement strand
GAAGTCGGCCGCGACGAGCGCCACAGCCGCGAGAGCCGCGACGGCGAACACCTCTAGGCTGAAATCGACGAAGTTTTGCACGGTGAGCGCGACGACTCCCGCGAAAAGCCCCGCGGCATTCGGGTCGCGCCGCGCGCTCCGGAGCGCCGTGCGCAGGCACCAGGCGAAGGCACCGAGGGCGGCGAGCGTCACCGGGATCCCCCACTCGGCCGCCCACTCGAGCGGCAGATTCTCCGCATGCGCGAAGAGCGTCGACCAATTGCCCGCGAGCAGGCGTCGGTAGGGCAGGAACGCCGTCTCGAAGGAGCCGCGCCCGGCCCCGAACCAGGAAAAATCGCGGATGAAATCGAGCGACCAGAGCCACACCCGGGTCTTCGTCTGCACGTCGCGATCGGCGAACGGGACGAGCAACCGCGAGCCGCCGACGAGCATCGTCAGCGCGATGCCGACCGCGAGCACGACGCCGAGCACCTGTCGGGTCCGGTCGCTCGGCAGCAGCCGTCCGCGCAGCGTCAAGAGCGCGAACAAGAGCGCGCCCCCGACGAGGCACGCGATGCCGCCGCGCGAATTCGAGAGCAAGACGCCCGCGACGAGCGTCGGGCAGCCGAGCGCGATGGGCCAGCTGAGCCGCGGCGTCCGGTCGGACACCCAGAGCCCGATGCCCGCGAAGAGCCCGAGGTTCAGGTAACCCGCGAAGTGGTTGCCGTTGACGAGCGGCCCGCGCAGCCAGCGCGAGACGTCGACCGGCGGGTACAAGCCGTAGATGCGTGAAATGTCGAAGAGCCCGTGGCCGAGCTCGACGACGGCGACCGCCAAAGGCGCGGCGAAGACGAGCACCGAGACGGCGGCCGAGGATTGCTGAGTGCGCCAGCCGGACGCTGCGCTCGCCACGCAGGCGTAGGCGGCCCACTTCAAGACCTCGAGCGCCGTGGCGCTCGGATCGACGGACAGGGGCACGAAGCGGCGCGTCTCTTCGCCGACGAGCGTGAGCGCTCCGCGCCACACGGCGTGCCCGGCCGGCGACAGGTGGGCGACCAAGGACGCCGGCAGCGGCACGAGCTGAACGAGCGAGACGCCGGCGAGCAGCGCGCAGAGCCAAGAAAGCCGCGGCACGCGCTGCGGGGGGAGCAGCACGGCGGCGACGGCGGCGAGCAGCGCGGCCGGGACGAGCACCACCGTGTGCTGAGCGCCGAACGCGAGCGCGGAGCCGACGAGCGCCACCGCGAGCGCGACGACGCCGAGCCGTTCGCGCTGGTCCCGGCGAGCCGCTTCCTTTCGACGCGTGGAACGTCGAGACGCCCTCGCGGGACGCGTGTCGCTGGCGGGTCCGCTCATGCTGTCGATGCGGCCTCGCACGCCCGCTCCGGCGGTGTAGTCTCGACTAGTCGAACCATGTCCGTCAAGGCTCGAACCCCGGAGTCCCCGCGCTTGCGCTTGGCCGTTTTCGGCATGCTCGCCGACGGCGTGGGCAGCGGTGCCGGCACGTTCCCGGTGCTCTTGGGGGAGCTGCTCGAGCGCGGGCACTCGGTCGATTTCTTCGGTGTTCCAGGCTTCACGGAGCCGCGTTCGCTCGAGCGCCACGACCGATACACGTACGTCGGCATGCGGCTCGAGACGCTCGAGCGCTGGTGGTGGCGCGCCTCCGAGTGGAAGACGCCGTATCCGTTGTCCGTGATCTCGCAGCTTGCGGCGCTCGGCTTTCAGCGCCAGGCGGTGCAGCGCATCGAAGCGCGGCGCGAGCGCTACGACCTGATTTTTTGCACGGACGCGCAGGCGTTCTGGCACTCGAGCCTGCCCGTCATCTCCTGGCCGCAATCGCCGCCGCAGACCGAGGGGGCCGCGCTACGCGCCCCTGCCATTCGCAAGCAGGCCCTCGCGGCGTCGGGCGTCGGCAGCTACGCCGGGGTCCAGGCGTTCTACGCGTACCGCTGGCTCGCCGCGCGGGCCGCGGCACGGCACTCGGACGTGTACCTATGTGGAAGCGACTGGGCGCTCGGCGAATGGCAGCGGTTCGGCGTCGAGCCGGGCCGGCTGCGCTCGATGCCCTACCTCGTCGACCTCGCGCCGCTCGCCGGGGTGCCGCCGCTCGAGCCGGGATCGTCGCGGCCCGTCACGTTTCTCTGGCTCGGTCGCGCGACGCCGCGCAAGCGCCTGGACTTGTTCGTCGAAGGCTTCGTGCGGCTCCGGCAGCGGCGTCCGAACGTGCGTGCTCGCTTGGTCGGGCGGCTCGAGGCCGATCCCTTCGCCCGCCGGATTCTCGAGCCGTACGCGGGCGATCCTGGGCTCAGCGTCGAGGCACCGGTGCCGCGCGCCGACGTGCCAAAGCTCTTCGCCGAGATCGACGTGCTGGTCCAGCCGAGCGAGAACGAGAACTTCGGCTTCTCCATCGCCGAAGCGCTCGCCGCGGGGCGTCCGATCATCGCGGGGCCGACGAACGGAACGCTCGAGTACGCGGGGTCCGCGGGGTTCGGGCTCGACGCGTACCGGGTCGACGCAGTCGCAGACGCGATGGAGCGCGCGCTCGTCGCGGTAACCGAGCGCGGGCCCGCGTTGTCCACGGACGCGCGCGACGCGGCTCGCCGGCATTTCCAGCCCGCGTCGGTCGTCACTCGCTTCGAGGCGACGTGCTACGAGCTCGTGAGCGCGCGCGCGGCCGCGACGCCAACGAGGCGCTAGGCCGCGACGACGGTCGTCAGAATGCGCTCGAGCTCCGCGAGCTGCCGCTCGGGCGCGCACAACGACAGGATCTTCCGGCGCGCGTTCTCGCCCATCGTGCGCACGTCGTCCGGATGCGTGATGAGGCGGCGCAGGGCAGCGGCGTAGCTCACCATGTCGCCCGGCGCGACGAGGACACCCGTGGCTTCGTCGATGAGCTCGGGCGCGCCACCCATGCGCGTCGTGACGACGGGCCGCGCCGCCGCGAAGGCCTCCATGAACGACAGCGACCAGCCCTCCGGGCCGCGGTTCGCTTGGCAGTAGATGTCCGCCGCCTGGAGCAGCCGCGGGATATCCCGCCGCTCGCCGAGGAAACGCACGCGTTTCGTGAGCCCCAAGCGCTCGACCTGCGCCCGCAGCTCGTTGAGAAACGCGATTTCCTTGGGCCGCTGCGCCGCACCGGCCATCCAGCACGTCCACCCCGGTACGTCGGTGATCCGGCCGAGCGCGTCGAAGAGCTGGTCGTGCCCCTTCCAGCGATCGGCTCGACTGGCCTGCAAGAGCACGATTTCCTCGGCGGAGGCGCCGAGCTCCGCGCGCACGCTCGCGCGGACGGCGGCGTCGGGCGGGGCGCTCGCCCAGGGGATGGGGTAGGGCAGCACGTGCGCGGGCGTATGCGGAAACAGCGGGCGCCCCGTCCGCACCGTGTCCTGGCTCACGCCGATCATGCCGGCGGGGGCCGTCAGCTTGGCCCAAGAATCCAGCCAGGAGCGCTCCGTGATCGGTCCGTGCAGGTAAAAGATCGTCGGGATCCCGGCGTGCGCCAGGGTTGGGGCGAAAATGGCATGCGGCCACGACGAATGCGTGAGCGCCACGTCGAAGTGCTTTCCCTCGAGCCACTCGGCGAGGCGTCGACGCACGCGGAGGACGGTCCAGGGGCGGCTCGTGCGCGCATTGCCGAGCAGGTGAACGGTCGCGCCCGTCTTGATGAGCTCCTCGGACAGGCGTCCCTCGACGCACAGCGCGAAGTGATGCTCGAGCTTCCCGCCAAAACGCGCGAGCGAGACGAGGTACGTTTCGACGCCGCCGAACAAGTTGCCGGCGATGACGTGAAGAATGCGCATCGACGGCACCCTTATACCTAGAACGCCTGCAAGCCGATTGCCCAAATTCGCGGCCCGTGCTTCGCTTCGTCCTCTTTCCGGGGCACGGCAATGGGCCGCCCAATTTAGGACCACATGGACGTGAAGCGGGACCTCTACCTGTCGTTGCTCGAGAAGACGCTGTCGTTTTCCCTGTGGGACTAGCCGCCCGCACCGCTCGAGGCCTTCGCGTTCAAGCGCGGTCCGTTACAGCGCTGGGCGCTCGACATGGCTTCGAAGGTTCTGGCGAAGCGTAACCTCGGCCTGTTCGAGCTCAGGAAGGTCGACGCGTCGGAGCGCGAAGAGGGGAGGTACTGGCCCGGCTACGCGATGACGATGATCGGCCCGAAGCGCCTGGCGAATCTGCGCGCCTGCGTCGAAACGGTGCTCGCCGACGGCG
>DATMCL010000592.1:0-11896 GCA_035558375.1 Polyangiaceae bacterium | reverse complement strand
TGATTGTCGATGGCCAAGCCGGTGAAGAAGATCATCTGCCCGTCCTGCGGCTTTGCGAACAGCGCTCCCCTCGCCAATGGCCGCTGCGCCTCCTGCGGCGCCAAGGTCGAGGACGTCAAGCGCTCGCTCACCCGCGAGGAGGAGCTCGAGCGTCGCTACCAGCAAGAGTCGTTCAGCATCACCTGGTTCATGGTCTCGATCGCGATCATGCTGGTGACGACGGCGGCGTTCGTGATGGGCCTGCCGATGGTGATTCCGGCGCTCGACTTCGAGGGCTCCGCCGGCATGATGGTCTCGATCCCCGTCTGGTTCTTCGGCGGCATGCTGATCGGCTTGGTCTCCCCCGGCCGCACCTTCGTCGAACCGATGATCGCCGTGTTCCTCGTCGCGATGCCGACGGCGTTCATTCTCTATTCGGGTCAGACCGTGAAGACGATGCCCGCCTTCATGTACGTGCTGCTCTCGGCGCTCGGCGTGCTCTTCACCTTGATCGGCGCGTACGTCGGCGAGCGCGTCCAGATGGGTCCGGCGCCGAAGGCCGCCGACTGACTCGAGCGATCGGTCAGCGCTCGGTGCCACACCTCGTGAAGCTCGCGGCGTTCTCCGCCGCGCTAGCCCTGCTCGCCGGCTGCGACGAGAAGGAGCGTGCGGTGCGCTCGGAAGCCGCGGGCGTGAGCCGCGCGGTCGACGCGGTCCGCACCGCGGAAAACGCCCATAAATCCGCGCCGCTCGACGCCCTCCGGCGCACGCCCTGCTCGGCAGCCGAGGTCTGCGCCGTGCAGAGCTACTGCGTGGCGGCCTACGAAAAGCACGTCGCCGCGCTCGCCCTCGTCGACGAGGCGAAGGCGACGGTCGCGACGGCTCCGGCCGAGAAGGTCGCTGCCACGCTCAAGGCGGCCGAAGCAGGCCTCGGCCAAGCGAAAACGATGACCGACGATTGTGCGACGCGGCAGGGCGAGCTCGTGAGGAAGTTTCGCGTCGGGCGCTGAGAGCATCCGCTCTCGCGAACGCGGCGCGCTCGTACTACCTTAGCGAGGCATGACTCGACGCTGGTCGCTCGTGCTGGTCGGTTTCGGGGCGCTGCTGGTCGCCGCGTGTGGCGGCGGCGACGACGATGACGACAGCGGAAGCGGCACGGGCGGTTACGGCACCTGCGATCTGCGCGCGGACTACGGCTCGTGCATCGAAGCGACGGGCTCACCGCGGAGCATCGCCGACCAGAAGGACGGCTGCGTTCAGGCCTCGGGACTCTGGTCTCTGGCGCCGTGCCCCACGACAGCGGAGCTCATCGGCTGCTGCGAGTACACGTTCGGCAATCGCTTCCGCGAGTGCTTCTACGAGGGGACGAAGAGCACCGATCCGGTGGGCTACTGCACGATGTCGTTCGACGACGGCGTGTGGACACCCGCCGCGCCGTAGCGTTACGGCGCCGGAACCGAGCCGACCGGCCGAGCCCCCGCGGGCTTCAGGCCGCTGGCGACCGTCTTCGGCATGGGCGTCGCGACGCCGCCCGAGGCGCCGGGCGGTGTTGCTGCGGCACTGCCGCTCGGTGCGGGCGCAGCCGCGCCGTCGGGTGCGCCACCGTCGGGCACCTCCGGCGTCCAACCCTTCGCCGTGAAACGGACCTTCCCGAAGCGCGACGCCTTGTGGAAGTTGCCCTGCCCGAGGATGGGCGACCAGGCGACGCCGCCGTTGTCCTGCATCGCGTAGAGATTCATGCGCCACGTGTCGCCGAGCGCCGGCGGGACCGTCTTCGCCTTCGAGAAGCTCTTCCACGGGATCTGCGCCTCGACCGTGTAGCCCTTGTCGGCGTCGTCGGCCTTGTCGATCGTGCCGTCGAGCACGACCGCGCTCTTCAGCTTCGACGACCAGTCCTCGTGTCCGAAGGGACCGTCGGGCTCGGTCTTCGGCTCGTTGTACTTGTCGTACTGCGAATCGAAGACGAGGTTTTGCGGACCGATCTGGATCTCGTAGTAGTCCTCGTTGTCGCCGTCGCCGTCGGGGTCGATCATCAGCTCGACGGTGTCCTTGGTCCAGAGGTGCGGATCCTTCGCGGTCTTCGGGAAGCCGCCCGTGATGTCCGCGTCGGTAACCTGGAACGCGACGTAGAGGTTCGTGTCGTCCCACAGCATCTTCGCCGAGCCGCCGACCGGCAACTTGTCGTTGGGCTTGCCGGTCGTCACGTCGACGAACGGGCCGAACGTCGTGGCCGTTTCCCAAGACGGCTCCTCGAGCTTGCCGTCGATGGTGATCTTCGTCTTCGCCTCGAGCTTCTCCAGGTTCACGCTCGGAAGCTTGTTGTTCTTGGCGTCTGCTTTCACCTTCAGCGACGTGACGACCACGCGCTCGGAGCTGTCTTTCGTTCCGGTGGTGACGGGCAAATTGGCGTCCTTCTTCGCGACGCCGGCGACGATCTGCAGGGTGTCGGACTTCGTCTTCGGCACGTGGAACGTCTGCGGGTCCACGTAGACCTTGTTCGGCTCCCACTGCCCTAGGTCGAGGCCGCCGCTCCGGTCCTTGCTGTTGGGCCGCAGGGGCGCGTTGCGGTCGATGGTGACGAGCTTCTCGCCCGAGCCGTCGAGGACCTGAGTCACGAGCTTGTAGCCGCCGGGAAGCTTGCTGGTCGGCTGCCAGTAGAAGGTGACCTTGACGGTCTGGCCCTTCTTGTACGGGCCGCTCGTCGGGTCGACGCTGTAGCCGAGCAGCTTGAGCTTCTCGCCGAACACCGTGTCGAGCTTGTTCGGGATCTCCGGTGCCGCGTCGAGGATGTATTGCGCGACCCGCTGCTTGCGCTCCTCCGCGCTGATGGGCGGAGCTTTCTTCTTCGAGCAACCGAAGGCGAGGGTCAGCGCAAGTAAGACAATCGGCAAACGGGCGGTCATGGCTTCTCCTTCAAGTCGGAACCCTCGGGCCTCGGCGTCGGACGGCCGGGCATGAGGGTCGGCAAGCTCGGTCGACCGGGACGATCGCGACCGGCCCCCGGAGGGCCCGGTCGTCGGTCGCCCGGACGGCGCCGCTCACCACGCGGGTCGTTCTTTTGGCCCGGTACAACGCCCGTTGCAAGCCGCGCGATGACGGCGCGGTCCTGCCCGTCGGAGATCCCACTCAGGATCTCGAGGCGCGACCCTGCCAACCGTTCGATTTCCTTACCAGTGAGCTGCACGGCCTCGCGGCCGATGCCCACAGCCAGGGTGACCTCGGGCGCGGCGACCTGCGGCACGACGATGTCCTGCTCGTCCACGTAAACCTTGCCGGGGATGAAGTCGCTCGGCGAGAGCTTCTGCTTCGTCCCGAGCGTCGCATCCGAGACGGCCTGGCGCAGCGCGCCGACGTTGTCGAACGCGTACGGCTTCGGCGCATCGGCGGAGACGACGTGCGTGAAGAGCGACCACCCGGGGCTCAGCTTCTTGACCGAGCGCCAGTACAGCTTGAGGTGGAGCGTCGAGCCGGGTGCCGCCTTGTCCGCCGGGCTGAGGTCGTAGCCGACGAGGTGCACGGCGCCGCCGAAGTCTATGAGCGTGCGGTTTTGTACGTCCGTCGGCACGGCATCGAGCACGTACGTGCTCAGGGATGCGTCGGTCTCCGCCGGCTGAGCCGCGGGGCTCGCGCAACCGAGCGCGGCCGCCGCGAGGAAGAGGGACGACCAAAGCAACGACCTCATCGCTTCTTGCCTTTCTTGCGCGCGTCACGCTCGCGCTTGCGTTGGTTCTTCTTCGCGTTCTTCTCCGACTTCGAGAGGACGCGCATCTTCGGTGCCTCGGCCGCCATGCCGGGCATGCCGGGCATGCCGGGAAAACCCATGCCTGGCATGCCGGGAAAGCCCATGCCTGGCATGCCGGGGAACCCGCCGCCCTTCATGGCTTTCTGCGCCTGGCGCGCCATGGCGATGTTCCGGAGCCCAGGGATATTTCCCATCATCCCGAGGTTCTGCCCGAAGCCGCCCATCATCTGGCGCATGAACAGGAACTTCTGGACGAGCTCGCTCACGCCTTCGGGCGGCTGCCCCGAGCCCTTCGAGATGCGCTTCACGCGCGACGGCTCGCGAACGAGCACCTGCGGATCGCCGCGCTCGCCGAGCGTCATCGATTGAATCATCGCTTCGATGCGCACGAGCTCGCGGTCGTCGAGCTGCTGCGCCGCGCCGGGCGGCACCATGCCCGAGAGCCCCGGGATCTTGTCCACGAGGTCCGAGAGCGAGCCCATCTTCTGCAGCATGCGGACCTGATTCAAGAAGTCGTCGAGCGTGAACTGGCCGCTCATCATGCGAGCGGCGTCCTTCTCGGCTTGCTTCTCGTCGACGACGGCCTCGAAGTCCTGCATCAGGCCGACCACGTCGCCCATGCCGAGCACGCGGCTCGCCATGCCCTCGGCGCGGAACGGCTCGAGCTTGTCGGTGGTTTCGCCCATGCCGGCGAACACGATCGGCGCGCCCGTGACTTCCTTCACGCTGAGCGCGGCGCCGCCGCGCGCGTCGCCGTCGAGCTTGGTGAGAACGACGCCGCTGATGCCGAGGCGCTCGTTGAAGCTCTTGGCCGTTTTGACGGCGTCCTGGCCGATCATCGCGTCGACGACGAGCAGCACGTTCTCCGGGCTGACCGCGTCCTGGATCGCGGAAAGCTCCTGCATCAGCGGCTCGTCGATCGCGAGACGGCCGGCGGTGTCGTACACGACTACATCGCAGCCGAGGCGCGCCGCTTCGGCGGGCGCGGCGCGGCAGATCTCGAGCGGCGACTGCCCGGGCAGGTTGAAGACAGGGACGGAAAGCTGACCGCCGAGCACCTGAAGCTGCTCGACGGCGGCGGGGCGCTGCATGTCGGCGGCGACGAGCAACGGCTTCTTCCCCTGCTTGTCGAGCCAGCGCGCGATCTTCGCGGCCGTGGTCGTCTTACCGGAGCCCTGGAGGCCCACCATCATCACGCCGGTGCGCCCCGTCGGCGCGAGCTTGATGGGATCGCCCTCGAAGCTCATCATCTCGACGAGCTCGTCGTGGCAGATCTTCACGAACTGCTCGCCGGCGGTGACCTTGTGCGTCTCGCCGCCGTGCCGGACGCGCGTCTGGACGGTGGTGCCTAGCGCCTTCTTCTCGACCTCTTCGAGGAAGCGCTTGACGACGCCGAGCTCGACGTCCGCCTCGAGGAGCGACGTGCGCACCTCGCGCAGGGCAGCCTGCACATTCTTCTCGCTGAGCTCGGTCAGCCCAGCCAGACGATTTTGAGCTTCGCGAAAGCCCTTGGTCAGCGCCTCGAACACGGGCGGGCTTTTAGCACTACTGGCGAGGAACGGCGCCCGGAACGCGCCGGACGTTCGGCCTCCGGCCGCGAGCGGCGAGCGAACCCAGGGCGAACGCGAGCCACCCGAGCGGCGCCGTGGCGAGTCGGCCGCGCGGCAGGTGGCAGCCGCAACCGCCGTTCGAGGGCCCCGCCACGCCGCCGGCCGGGCCCCCAGCCGTGCCGCTTTTTGCCTCATCGCAGGGGTGCGTCATGCGCCAGGCGTCGAGCTGTGCCCGCAGGCCGACGAGCGGGCTCTCGTCACCCGACGTGGGCACGCGCAGGTCGATAGTCGGGTCGCTGTCGCCGTCGCCCGCGCTCACGCGCAGGAACGCGGAGTCCGATGGAATGCCGCGCGTCGTCGTGCAGCGCCGATCGCCTTCGCCGGACATCGCTCCCGCTTCGAGGGCGCGCAGCAGGCGCTCCGGGAGATCGCAACCCGCGGCTTCGAACGCGTCCGCGGCGTGGTCGATCACGGCTCGGCTCGTGAGGATGTTGCCCTGCACCGAGTACGCGAGCGTCCCGACCGTGCCCTGACGATCGCCCGCGAACGTGCCGTCGTCCGCGCCCGTGTAAGCCGCGAGATCTCCGAGCGTGGTCACGACCCCGTACTGTCGAAAGCTCGCGCTCGCGTCGAAGCTCGGCTGCGTGAGCGCCGCGACGATGTCGCCCGGCGTCTGACCCGCGCGCAGGAGCTCGACGCCGCGGTCGCGCGCCGCCGCGTTGAAGGTCGCCTGCGCGTGGATCGTGCCGACGCCGGGCACGACCCCGTGAATGATGAACACGTCTTGCCCTTCGAGGCAGGAGGTGCCGGCGCCGCCCGTGCGGTGCGTGCGCGTGTCCGCTGCCACGATCGAGTACGTCGCGTGCGCGGTCCCGCTCAGCGCGGAAAGCGCGACTGCGGTAGCGAGCGTGAGCGTGTCTCGCCTGACGGCTCGTTCGCGGGGCGCGCCAGAGCTCACGAGGTGCCCCGCACCGCGAGCACGCGCGCGTACGCGGTGCGGCGCGGCACGCCGAGGCGTCCGGCGAGCTCCGTAGCGAGATCCTTGGGGTGGGCGCCCTTGGCGAGCCGGCTCTGGATCTCGGCGTCGAGCTCCTCGGGCTCGGGGACCGCCTCGGCGACGCGCTCCTCCTGAGCGGCGAGCACGAGCGTGATCTCACCGAGCCACTCGCGCTCGAGCGCCGCGAGCTCCGTCAGCGTTCCGTACAGGATCTCCTCGTGGAGCTTCGTGAGCTCGCGACAGAGCGCGGCGCGACGCTCGGGACACGCCTCCGCGAGCTCGCGCAACGTGTCCGCGATGCGCTGCGGTGACTCGAACAGGACGAGCGCTTCACTCGCCTTCGCGATGCGCTCGAGCGCGAGCCGTCGTTTCTTTCCTTGGCGCGGCAGGAAGGCGAGGAACGTGAACGGTCCCTCGACCAGGCCCGACGCCGCAATCGCGGCCGTGAGCGCGCTCGGTCCGGGGATCGGCACGACGCGCACGCCGCGCTCCGCGGCCGCTCGCACGAGCGCCGCGCCGGGATCGCTCACGCCCGGCACGCCCGCGTCCGTCACGAGCGCGACGGCGTCGGGCCCCTCGAGATCGGCGACAAGGCGCGCCACGCGCTCGGGCCCGGCGTGAGCATCGACGCGCACGACGGGTTTTCCGCCGATCCCCGCGTACGCAAGCAGCGCGCGCGTGCGGCGCGTGTCCTCGGCGAAGATGCGGCTGGCCTCGGCGAGCGCCTCGCGCGCTCGCGGCGTGAGATCGCCGAGGTTGCCGATCGGCGTCGCCACCACGTAGAGCGTCGGCATGCTCCGGGCCGCGCGCGCTCGACGCTAGCCGACGCCGACGGCGTCGCCGAGCGTCTTCTTCAGGTGCTCGCGCAGTCGCCCAGTGAGGCGCGCTTCGAGCTGGCGAACGCGCTCGCGCGAGACCCCGAACTGATCGCCGAGCTCCTGCAACGTGAGCGGATCGTCGGCGACCAGGCGCTTGTCGAAGATGAGCACGTCCTTGCCGCTCAACGTCTTTCTGAACTCGTCGAGCTGCTGGTGCAGGAGCTGCTCAATCTCGGCGCTCTCGGTCGCGAGCTCGGGCGTGTCGCCGCTCCCCGGCAGGAGCTCGAGCCGCGTCGTCGCGCGCCCGTCGCTGCTCTGCACGGGTGTGTCGAGCGAGGCGTCAGCGCGGGCGAGCCGGCGGTCCATCTCGACCACGTCGGCTTCCGGCACGTCGAGGCGCTTCGCGATCTCCGCGCTGCTCGGCTCGATGCCCATCGCCTTGAGCTTCGCCTTCTCCTTGCTCAGGTTGAAGAAGAGCTTACGCTGGGCCTGCGTCGTGCCGATCTTCACGAGGCGCCAGTTGTTGAGGATGAACCGCAGCATGTAGGCGCGGATCCACCAGGCCGCGTAGCTCGAAAGCTTCACGCCGCGATAGGGATCGTAGCGCTTCACCGCCTGCATCAAGCCGATGTTCCCCTCTTGCACGAGGTCCATCATGTTCTTGAAGGCGCGCCGGTACTCGTAGGCGAGCTTCACGACGAGCCTGAGGTTCGCCGTGACGAGCCGCGCGGCGACGTCGACGTCCTGCGTCTTCGAATACTCGACGGCGAGCGCGTGCTCTTCGTCCGGCGTGAGCAGCGGGTGACGCCGCACCTCGAGCATGTAAGCCTGCAGCGCGTCGTAGCGAGCGAGCCCCTTCGGTTCCTTGCCGCCGGACGCGTCGTCGACGTCGTCCAGCAGCTCGGCAGCGGCCTCGATGGCCTCGTCGCCGTCGAGATCGTCCGCTTCCGCCTCAATGCCCGCCTCGCCTCCCGCCTCCGGCTCGTCGGGTCTTTCGGCGTCCCGCTTGTCCTCGGGGTCTTGCTTGCTTGAGCGTCGCTTCTTGGCAGCCACGGGTGAAACCTTGTCCCCAGGAAGGCTCTCTGGGGCCGGGCCCCCAGAGGAGCCAGCCCTGACTTAGCACCGTTTTGGTGGCTCTAGACAGGCCGACTGGCCGTAGGGGCGGCTACGTTGGGTGCCCCGCCTCACCTTGGAGCGTCGCTGGAACCGGTCCCTGTAGAAAAGTCGTGTCCATGCTATACGTTCGTTGATCGAGGGGCACATGAGGACAGGCGAAGAATCGCGGGCAGGTAATCCGGCGAACGGCGAACGTAGCGAGGACAGCGGTCTGCACCGCAGCGGCTCGTGGAACCGGCGTTCGCGCATACTCGTGATCGATGACGAGCCGCTGCTCGGGCGTACCCTCAGCTTCATGCTGGAGGAGCGCCACGACGTCGTGGTCGTCGACGGCGGCGCGTCGGCGCTGCGCACGCTCGACGGCGACGCGCGCTTCGATCTCGTGCTGTGCGATCTCGACATGCCGGGCGTGAACGGATCGAGCGTGCACACGGAAGTCGCGCGCACGCATCCGGAGCTGCTCGGGCGCTTCGTGCTCATGACGGGCGGCGCCTGTTCGGGCTGGTCGGAGGAGTTTCTCGCGTCGTACTCCGGCGCCCGCCTGGAGAAGCCGTTCTCGGTCGCCGACGTCGAGCAAGTGCTCGCGCTCGTCGGCTGAGCCCGCGCTCGCTCAACGCAGCGCTACGGGGTGTCCGGGTACCGGCGATTCGCCGAGGACCACGAGCTCGGAGAAGTACGCCTTCGGGAGCGTCTTGGTCGACGCCGCGAGGTCGTAAACCAAGCCCCACTCGACGCCCGGCGCGCCGCCCACGAACAGGATCTGCGACTCGGGGCACTTCTTCGCGTGCGTGGTGAGCGTCTCGCCCGTCAGCGTGAGATCGGGTCCCGCCATGCCCTTGCCGCGCTTGCCGGCGACGCCGCCCTTCAAGCTCCACACGGCGCTGCCGCGATCGTCGGTGATCATGGCGACCACGCTGCAGGGCGGAGCCGAGCGTGCCTTCTCGAGCGGTAGGAAGCCGATTTCGCCTGGATAGTCGGAGCGCGTCGAGGTGCGCACGAGCACGCGCGCGGCGCCGAGCGCACCGATCGCGTCCACCATCGTCGCGACGTAGACGGGCTTCACGGGTCGCTCGGCGGAGAAGCGCGTCTCCTTGCCCTCGATGAACTCGCGATGCGCCGAGAGCTCGGTCTTGAGGCGCTCCGGCGCGCCCGAGCCGTCGAGGCTCACGCGCGTGCCGGCGACGAGCGCTCCGCTCGTGTCGACGACGATCGTCGGCGGGAGCGTCGGCTTGGGTGGTGGCGTGGGCGTGGGCTCCGGCGTGGCGGCCGCGCTCGGAGCCGGTGCGGGCTTCGGCTTGTCGTCGCAGCCGAGCGTGCCGAGCGCGACGACGAGAGCGGCGAAGCCGAGCGGCTTCATCCGCCGCCGAGCCCCACGCAATAGCTGCTGCCGAAGGTGAGACCGACGTAGTCGGCGCACTTCGCTACCCCGTTCGCGCCCTCCAGGCAGATGCCGGAGATGCACTCTTCGGGCTTCGTCGGGTCGCATTCTTTGCTGCGGGCGAGCTTCTTCTCGCACGTGCGGGTAGTGGCATCGTCGGGATCCATGAGCACACAGCGCAGCGACGCGTCGCACATCGCGTCGTAGTCGCAGGCCGCGTGCTCCGGCTCGGTATCGACGCAATGGCCGCCCTCGTCGCAGTAGGTGCCGCTCTGGCAGATTTGGTCGAGCCCCGTGCACTTCGAAGCGGGCTCCTGAAGCTTCGCGATCTGGCAGGTGCCGTCGCTGGACCCGGGCTTGACGACACAGCTATAGCCCCGCGTCGTGTCGCATTCCGTCGATGCGCGGCAAGTGCCGCCCGACTCGATGCCGCCCTTGACGAGCTGGCTGCAGGCGCCGCCCAGATTCACGACGACATCGAGCTCTTCCTTCGTGAGCTCCTCGTCGCTGTAGGCGCTCTTCACTGCGGCGATGCACTTCTCGGCGGTGGTCGAAACGTAGCCGGCGGGCACGAGCTCCACGCAGAACGCTTTCTGCGCCACCAAGCAGGTCTCCTTGTCGGTCGACTGGCAGGCTTGGACGACTTCGTCGGTACAAGCGGCGTTCGCCCACGCCTTACAGAACGAGCCGCGGTCCTTGAGGGAGTCGTCTTCCTCGCGCTTCGGCCCCGACGCGTCGCTCGCGCATCCGGCGAATGCAGCCATCCCCAACGACAAAATCAGCAGTTTTTTCATGGGTCGTCCGTTCTAAGGCAATGAGAGCTCACTTAATACCGTGCCCATGCCAGGCGGACAACGAAAGGGCCGAAAAGGACCGCGGGGTATACTCGCGCTCCAGTGCACATCGAACGTCGACGGCTCTTGGTCGCGCTCGGCGCGCTCGGGTCGGGTCTCGCCTCCAAAGGCGCGGCCGCGTTGCCCGCGGCTCCCGCCGCGCCCACTGAGTTCGACGAGCAGGAGCTCGAGATCCCTGGCGAGCGCCTCGCGCGCCGCTGCCTCTTGCTCGTACCGCCCTCGGGTGCGAAGCGCGTGGTGGTCTTGTTCCATGGGCTCGGGGAGACGACGGGTGAGGCGGTGGGCATTCGCGCCTGGGCGGATCGCTACGGTCTCGTGGCCGCGGCCGAGCGTCTGCGCGGGCCTCCCGTCGTACGCACGCTCAAGGACGTCACCTTCCTCACCGACGAGCGCCTCTCGGAGATCAACGCGACGCTCGCGCGCGAGCCATTTCGCGGCATCGCGGTCGCCTGCCCGTTCACGCCGAACGTGTTCAAGCAGCCGTCCCTGCCGATGGCGCTCGAGCGCTATGCCGCGTGGATCGCCGATGGCCTCTTGCCGGAGGTGCGAGCGCGGCTCGGGCTCGGCACGGGTCCCGAGGCGATCGGCGTCGATGGCGTGTCCCTCGGCGGCTTCGTCTCGCTCGAAGTGTTCCTACGTCGCCCGGAAGCGTTCGGGGCGGCGGGTGCTACACAAGGTGCGTTCGGAGTGAACCTGGTCGAACCTTACGCTCAACGTCTGGAAGCAGCGCTCGCGCGTGTCGGCAAGCGCTCGCTGCGTTTCGCCACGTCGTCGTGGGACAAGGGTCGCACCTCGAGCATCAAGCTCGCGAAGAAGCTCGCGGCGCGCGGCATCGACGCGACGCTCGCCGAGTCGCCGGGACCGCACGACCAGCGCTGGCTGCGCGAGGTGGCGAGCCTCGAGCTGCTCCTGCATTACGACCGCGTGCTCGGGGCGGCGCCGGGCGCGGGACGAAATCCGTGAAGAAACGCTGGGGAATCGCGCGCCAGCTCATCCTTCGCGCAGCCGCCGGCATCGATCGAGCGGTGACGGTCGCCGTTCGTATCGCGACGCCGCCCGGGGAGAACGACCCCGATCTCGGCACGGGCCACGAGGCGCGCGTGCATGCGCTGAAGAGCGTCGAAGCGCGCTACGCAACGTCCGACCTCCCGACCTTCTTTCCGGAGCCGCGCGCCATCGAGCCCCTGGAGCGCGAGCGAGGCGCGCTCGGCAGCGGGCTCATACGTCGCGATCTGGCGTGGGAAAGCCGAGCGGAGACATTTTTTCCGGAGCTCGCAGTTCCGTTCAACTCGACGCTCGAAAACCGCGTGGCACTGGCTCGCTCGTTCGCGCGAAAGGCTCCGCGCCCGCTCGCGATCCTCGTGCACGGCTACATGCTCGGTCAGCTGGCGGTCGAGGAGCGCGTGTGGCCGATTCGGGAGCTCGATGCGCTCGGTTTCGACACGGCGCTCTACGTGCTGCC
>DATMCL010000591.1:0-14170 GCA_035558375.1 Polyangiaceae bacterium | reverse complement strand
TACGCCGTGTTCGCGTTCACGGCGATGCTGCCGGCACACCTCGTGATGACCGTGGCTTTCGTCCTGATGGAGCGCTGAGCGCGAGTACCGGAGAGGAGCGGCCATGACGGCAGAAGCGAGCGAACCACTTCGCAACACGGGCGACGATCCAGAGCTCATCCTGATCGCGGTCGACACGTCGTCGGGCTCGGCCCGCGTGCTTGCCGCCGGGGCGCGGCTCGCGCGCGCGTTTCCGGGGGCGGCGCTCCACGTCGTGCACGTCTTCCGGACGAGCCGTTTCGACCGCGCGCACGCGGGCGCGCCGGCCGCCAATACCGACTCGCTCGCCGACGCGAAAGAGCACCTCGAATTTCACGTCCGGCAGGCGCGACTCCAGTGCCGCAACAACGTGACCGGTCACTTCATCGTCGGCGACCCGACCCACGAGATTTTGCGCGTGCGGGCCGAAATCAAGGCCGATGTGCTCGTGGTCGGCACCCACGATCATTCGGGATTCGAGCGACTCCTGCTGGGCTCGATCGCCGAAAATCTGATGCGCAAGGCGGGCTGCTCCGTGCTCATCGTCCGGCCGACGAAGCCGCGCTGACCTCCTCCGGCCGGGGACGAGAGACGCGACGGCGGCGACGTGGCCGACCTCAGTCCGGCGGCCGCAGCTGGTAGCCGACGCCGGGCGTCGTGAGAAGTAGGCGCGGCCGCAGCGGATCCTGCTCGAGCTTTTGTCGGAGCTGCTTCATGAACACGCGCAAGTATTGGATGTCGTCCACGTACTCAGCGCCCCACACCTGGCGCAGGAGCTTGCGATGCGTGATCACGCGACCTGCATCGCGCGCCAGCACCTGCAGCAGACTGAACTCCGTCGGCGTGAGCGCCACCTCGACGTCGTTCAGATACACACGACGCTCGAAGCATTGAATGCGCAGGGCGCCGATGTGCAACGTCGAGGCGTAGCGCGAAGCCCGGGCCGCGCTGCGCAGCACCGCCCGCAGCCGGGCGAGCAGCTCCGCCTCGCGAAACGGCTTGGTGACGTAGTCGTTCGCGCCGCCGTCGAGCGCCTGCACCTGCTCGCGCTCCTCGCCGCGCGCCGAGATGACGACGATGGGGACCTCCGAGGTCTCCCGGATCCGTGCGACCACTTCGAGGCCTTCGCCGTCCGGGAGGCCGAGGTCGAGCAGCACGGCCTGCGGCGAGCGGGACGCAAAGGCGTTCAACCCTTCGGCGACGCCGCCCGCTTCCCAAACCCGATAACCCTGCCCGCCTAGCGCGGAGCGCAGGACGCGCCGCATGGCAGCTTCGTCTTCGATGATGAGCACGGAAGGAATCATGCGTGGACCTCGAGAGGTAAGCGCGACGCGAGTGGGCCGCACGGATCGTCGGCGGAGCTCGCCGGGAGCTCGAGCTCCACCGAAGTGCCCCCGCCGGTCCGTGGTCGAATCGTGATCTGCCCGCCGTGTGCGCGCGCGACGGCGCGACAAATGGTGAGACCGAGACCGGAGCCACCATCGCGGCGCTTGGCGCGGCTGCCACGGTAGAATTTCTGAAATACCTTCTCGCACTCGTTCTCGTCGATGCCGGGCCCGCGATCGGCGATTTCGACGGACACCCCCCGCGCGGCGGGCCGCACGCGCACGTCGAGCGGCGAACCCTCCGGCGTATGGCGGAGCACGTTCTCGACGAGATTCACGAGCACCTGGTCGACGAGCACCGCGTCCATCGCGACCAACGGCAGCGCGTCCGTCACGTCGACGGCAACGCGCCGCCCCTCGAGTCGGTTCGCCAGCCGCGACAGCACGTCGATCACGAGCTCGTCGAGCGCCTCGGGGCTGCGATTGAGACGCACCGTGCCCGACTCGAGGCGCGTCACGCTGAGCAGGTTGGTGACCAACCGGTTCAGGCGCTCCGTCTCGCTCACGATGGTCTCGGTGAGCTCGCGTCGCACCGCGTCGCTCGAAAAGTCGCGGTTGAGCAGCAACGTCCCCGCCGTGAGGATGGCGGCGAGCGGAGTCTTCAGGTCGTGCGACATCGAGCTCAAGAGCTCGTTGCGCAGGCGCTCCGCCTCGGCCTCGACTTGCGCGCGGCGCGCCGCGTTGCGGAGCACCAGGCGATCCACGGCGACGGCGATGCGATCGGCCGACGCCGCGAGCAACACCAGCTGGTCGCGCGGCGGCGCCGCCCGCTCGGGCGACAACGGAACGACGATGACACCGAGCGGCTCGGTACCGGACGCGATGCACTGGAAGCCCCAGAGCGCGCCGCGCCTCTCGCGCACGACGGGAGCGCACCCCCTCAGCGCTTGCTCCGCGCCACTGCGATCGTCCGGCGAGAGTCCCGCGAGCGCGAGCTCGCCCGTGGAATCGCGCACGGCGACGTGCGCGTCGGCGCCGTACAGCCGCACGAGATGGCGCTCGGCGATGCGCGCTACTTCTTCGGGACGGCCGGCCTCGGACAGGTCGAGACTCATGGCGCAGAGCTCGAGGGTCCGCGCCTCGCTCGCGCGGGCGGCCGTGCGTTGATAGCGCAGGCGCTGGATGAGCGAGCAAACCACGACGGCCGTCAGCAACATGCCGCCCAGGGTCAGCACGCTGTGGGTGTCGGGCAGCGCAAACGCAAAGATCGGTGGAATGTTGAAGTAGTCGAAACAGAGCGCGCTCGCGACGATCGTGAACGACGAGGCGGACACGCCGTAGCGGGTGGCGATCAGGACCGCCCCGAGCAAGTAGATCACCATCAGGTGCGCGAGCGTCGCGTGACGGGCCGCCACGAGCGAGAGGCTCGTTGCCGTGACCGTCACGAGCGAGCCGGCCAAGTAGCCCTCGGGCTCCGCGAAGAGCCCGCGCTTCAGGGCATCGAGGACCGCTGCCCTCTGCACTCCGAGCGAGCGCGAGGCTTCGAGCATTCACCCGATAGTAGCCGTGATGAGGCGCGTTTACCCTCGGAAACGCGCCGGATCCGCGGTGGTTTCGCGAACGATTATTGCATCGCGCCCGATCTTTAGCTTCTCGCAACGAGGCCGAAACCTGGCGGCACGCTCGAGGATCGCCAGTGTGGCGGCTCGTCCCGAGCCGCGCGGCGTCACCCCCGAGCGTAATGCTCACTCCGGCGCGACGTAGCCCTCGGCCACCGCGCGTGCTTGGTAGAACGTGTTCTGCTGATCGTCGGTGTAGACGGTCTTGAAGCTCGAGCCCGTCGTCGAGCGGCGGATGATCCCTCCCCATTCCGGGATGATGTAGACGCCGTCGTCGGACCACCACGCTTCGTGGCATTGCTCGAACGTGCGCCACTGTCCCTCGCAATACGTGGCCTGATCGATGCTCATCTCCGTCCACGTCTTCGCGTCGGTCGATTGATAGCTCGTGTCCGAATCGCCGTACGACACGAAGAGCCCGGCGCGATACGTGAGCCCCGTGTGTTTGACGGTGTCGCCTCCCGTCCCGAAGTTCGACCAGCTGAGGCCGTCGGCCGAGCGGTAGATGTGCGCGCCCGACCCGCCGTCGCCCGCCATGTAGAAGTAGCCGTCTTTGTAGGCGAGGCCCTCGATGATCGGATTGTCGTCGATGATGCCGTCGTTCAGCATGCCGCGGTCCGTCCAGTGCACGCCGTCGTCGGAGGTCATGAGCTTCCAGCCCGTGGCGATCCAGCGACCCTTGCCGTAAGCGACCGCACGCAGGAGATCCTCGTCGTCACCACCGTCGGACGCCGCGTAGGAGCGATCGGTCCACGTGTTGCCGCCGTCGCGCGAGAGGATGCGGATGCCGCCGTAGCCGACGCCGATGATCCCTTTCACGTAGCCCGCGGGGATCTCCTCGCTGCCTCCGCCATCCCCCGCGCTGCCGCCGCCGCCCGGCTCTTCGCCGCCTTCGCCGCCGCTTCCGCCCGTGCCGCTTCCGCCGCCACGACCTGACGCGCCGCTCGCGCCGGAGGCTCCGCCCCGGCCGGCCGTCGCCGTACCCGCACCCCCCGCGGTTCCCGACGAACCGCTCCCGCCACCGAGCGCGCTGCTCCCCGCGAGGCCACCGGCGCCAGCCGAGATCGTTCCGCCGCCGCCCGCCGTGCTTTTCCCCGCCCCGCCGCTGGCAGCACCCGACGCACCACCTCGTCCGGCGGACCCCGAACCTCCTCCTTTTGCGGGCGTCCCTGCCGAGCCGCCGGGCTCGTCCGAATCCGTCGTGCACGCGACGAGGCCGAGCGTCGCGCCGAGCAGCGCGGCGGGGCCGAGAAGGCTCTTCATGTCCGATACGAGCCCCGACGGCCACCCGGCGGCTCACGGATCGCACGGCTGGCGGCCGACTCCCGCCTCGTGCAGCATGAGGCGATGTTCGGTCGCTGGCTCGGCTCGGCACGGAACCTCGAGGTTCCCGAAGATGCCCGAGAAATCCTGTATCGAGTCCGTGAGCACCTCCCCGGCGCCGACGACGAGACGGTGCGCGTCGTCGCGGCGCTCGGCGGGCTCTTGGCGGCGGTCGCGTACGCCGATCGCGACTTCTCGAGCGACGAGGAAAACGTCGTGAAGAAGCTCCTCGCACGGGTGCACGGCATGACGCCGGGAGGCATCGACGCCATCTGCGACGCGATGCGCCGTCACGTCGTCGAAGCGTCCACGGTCGGCGTCACGCGCTTCACGCGCGAGCTCCGCGAGCTCGGCGATGCGGAGCTCCGGCGCGAGGTGCTCGACGCGCTCGTCGATCTCGCCGCCGCCGACGGTCGCGTTACGATGAACGAGACGAACCTGCTGCGCCAGATCACGACCTCGCTCGGCCTGAGCCAGAGCGACTACAACGAGTCCCAAGCGCGGCACAAAGACCGGCTCTCGATCCTGAAGGCGGACTGAAGCGCGGGCTCAGCCCGGCAAGATCGACTGGCGCACGGGCACCATCATGCGCTCGATGTGCGCGATGCGCTGCACGAGCTCGCCCTGGCTGCGAATCAGCTTGTCGATGCTGACTTCGTTCTTCAGGTTCACCTGGTAGTCGTTGACCGCCATGGCCTTGTCCTTCGCCGACTGCCGGTTCTGACTCATCATGATCACCGGCGCTTGCAGCGCGGCGATCGTCGAGAGGAACAGGTTCAAGAACATGAAGGGCAAGGGGTCGAAGGCGAGCTTCCCCGCCACGGAGTTCCACGTCATCCACAGGGCCATGAAACCGCCGAAGATGAAGATGAACGGCCAGGAGCCCCCGAACGCCGCCACCTTGTCGGCCACCTTGTCGCCGAGCGAGATGTTCTCCGCGTCCTCCTCGATGATGTTGCGTGACACCGTGCGGGTCATGAGCTCGTTCGTCGCTCGCATGCGCTCGCCGATCTCGTGCATGATCGAGAGCGCGGCCTCCGGGCGGCGCCGGACGAATTCGACGAAATCGTCACGCTGGAGCGCGAGCGCGTGCGTCGGTCGCGCCGCGAGCGCGGTCGCCGACCGCGGCGCGCCGTCGAGCAGCGAGAGCTCCCCGAAATATTGCCCGGAGAAGAGCGACGCCAGCGTCACGCGCTGGGAACCGGAGCCGGCGACGATGTCCACCGCGCCCTCCTCGATCAAGTACATGGCGTCACCCTCGTCGCCCTGGTCGAAGATCACGGCGCCTTCAGCGAACGCCTTCTGAGTGAGCTTGTTGCCGAGCGCGATGAGGTCCGCATCCTCCATCGACTCGAACAAGGGGATTTCGCGAAGCAGGCTCGAGTGGTCCATGCACGTCTCCTGTTACTGCCAAGGACAGTAACACCCTCACGCGCGCCTCCGTCGAGGGGGGCACCCGTCAGTCGCCGTCAGAGGCGCCACTCGGCACCGGCGCCGAGCATGGGGCCGGCGTAGGTCACGGTGTTCGTGCATGGGTACTCGAACGTCGGCTCTTTGCAGGTGTAGGTCGCGGTCTCGAACACGCCGAGCCCGCCGAGCGTGCCCGTGAAGAACACGGAGCCGCGATCGCCGTTGCCCACCAAGAGCGCGCGCACACCGAGCTCGCCAAAGGCAAAGCCCGACCCGCCACCGCCGCCCCTGAAGAGGAGCCACGAGGTTTGTCCGACCGGGAACTGGCTCGAGCCGACGAGCCCCGAGAAGTCGAAACGGCTGTGGAACAGCACCATGCGGCTCATCACGTCGACCTTCAAGCCGTCGACCGCGCCGAAGCGGAGCTGCTGAACGAACAGCGTCCCGGTTCCGGGCTCGGTCCCGTAGTCGACGTTGTAGACGGTCTCGGCGCCGATGCCGAACCCCGCCTCGAAGAGCGGCAGATCGTAACTCGCCTTGAGGTACGCTCCCACGGGCGCGACGCCGGGCTTGTCGGCGCCGGTCCCGAAGCCGAGCGGCTGCACCGCCGCTTCGAGGTGAAAGTCGCCTTCGAAGCGGTACCCGACCGAGCCCTCCAGCAAGACCCCGCCGCCGAGGTCGTTCAGCGCGACGAAGGGACGCGCCATGAACCCGATCTCCCACAGGCCGCCGAGGCGCGGGGGCCCAACGCGCGTTGCCGTCGGCTCGTCGGCGACGACGCGGGCGAGCGCACCCATCGGCACGCGCTCGCCGATGCCGAGCTTCACGCGAGAAAACCCGGGGGACAGCGTCGTCACCTCGCCAACGGCAATCACGTTGCGCTCGACCGCGTGCTCGGTGCCCACCTCCTCCGTGCGGAGCACGGAGAGCTCGATGCTCTCGCCGAAGCGGATCCCGTCGCGCCGTCCAAGGTCTATGACGACCTCGCCGCGCATCACCTCCACGACGTGGCCCTCGCGCTTGCGCGGCGTCGCGGGCACCGTTTCCGGCGACGGAGCGGCCAAATGCGCGGGCGCGACGTGCCGCACGGGGGGTGCGGCGGGCGTATCGACCGGAAACGAGCGCGAGCTACCGACGTCGGGACCCAGGCTCACCGGGCGCGCTTCGGTCCGCACGAGCTCCGCCCAGACGTTACCCTCGCGCACGAAGAGCCCCACGACGGGCCCACCGAAGTCGTCGGTGCGGAGCAGCACGAGACCGCCCGCCGCGTCGCGCCGCGCGATCCAGAGGCCGGCGCTGCCGCACGCGATCGCAAAGCGATCGTCGACGGATTCGACGGCGAGCTTCTCGCAGGAGCGACCGAGGGGATCACGCTGCGTGGCGAGCCAGAGGTCGAGCTCGGTCTTCGGCTTCGGGCTCGCCGGTGCGGGGCTGGCCGCGGGAGGCGTCGCCCGCGGGGGCGGCGCGGGGGTCACCGGCGCGGGGGCCGGGGCTGTCGCGCGAGCCGGCGGGACGTCGCGGGCCGGCGTCACGTCGCGCCGCACGTCGGATTGGCCACGCGCCGGTCGCGTCAGGACGCTCGCGCCGCACGCAATGACTATGGCGAACCATCCGGTCTTCCAAACACGCTCGCTGCCCATCCCGACCACCGACTCCTCCGTCGCTTGTTACCATGCATCCGGCGCCCGCCGCGAATTCGGGCGTGAAATAGGCCGCTGCCGCCCGGCGACTGGAAGGACCGGCGCGGGCGGGGTACGATGTGGTCGTGGGTTTGGAAGGCGGGAGGTAGCCGATGAAAACGATCATTTCGAGTCGCCGTTCGGGGGTTCACGCCTTGTCGAGGCCCGCCTCGTGCGCGGCGTTTCTGGCGCTCGCCGCCGGGTGCAACAGCTTCGACAAGGTGAGCCCGGAGTCGAAGGGGTCGCATCTCGTGATCCCGACCGACACGCGGCCGGCCTTCCGGGCGAGCCGCACGCCGGTGCCCATCTCCGGCGGCACGCTGCTCGTGACGCGCCACGGCTCGCGAGCGGTCGCTTCCGATCCGGATCGCGACGCCATCGTCGTCGCGGATCTCGACACGGATTATCTCGCGACGCTCCCGCTCCAGAAGGGCGACGAGCCGGGCCGCCTCGTGGAGGACGACGCCGGCCGCGTTCACGTCGCGCTCCGGCGCGGTGGCGCCGTCGTCACCATCGATCCCGTGGCCCTCACCGTGATCGAGCGACAGCCCGTGTGCGGCGCGCCGCGCGGCCTCGCCATCTCGAGCCCGACCACGCTCGAGGTCGCTTGCGCCGACGGCAAGCTCGTGACGCTCCCGCTCCAAGGCGGCGCACCGCTCCGCACCGTGAGCCTCGAGCCCGATCTACGCGACGTCGTTTCTACGGCCTCGGGGCTCACCGTGTCTCGCTTCAAGTCCGCGGAGCTCCTGCGCGTCGATACCTCCGGCAGCCTCACCCGGCGCGACCGCCTGCCGGAGGTGACCGGCAGCCACACGATCACCGACAAGAGCCAGCCGGCGGACCCCGAATTCGGATCCCCACTCGTCGAGGTGGAGTCGCCGTTCCGGCCGCTCATCGCCTGGCGCACGCTGGCCGGGCCGGGCGGCTCCACCGTGATCGTGCACCAGCGTGCCCTCGATGAAGCGATCGACATCGTTCCTCCCTCGATGAACGGCAGCAGCTACGGCGGGGCGAGCTTCTCATGCAGCGGGATCGCTCAGAACGCGATCTCCGTCGTCGGTAGCGAAGGCGCCGTGGCGAGCGCGACGTTCACGGGCGCGCCGCTGCCCGTCGATGCCGCGCTGTCCCCCAACGGCCAGCAGCTGCTCGTCGCGATGGCAGGACCGCGGGACCCGCAGTCACCGAAGCCGTTCGTGGATTTCGAGGGCGACGGCGATAGTGGCCCGGCCGGCCTGAGCACGGGCGGGTTCGGCGGCATCACGACGCTCGCGCTCATCACCCTACCCTCGGCGCCGAGCGGCCCCGCTGCGCCTGCTGGGACGGTGCAGTCGAATCCAGGTTGCGGAGGCGGCAATCTGAGCGGCACCGAGCTGCCGCCCGCGGTCGCCGTCGCGTACGACCCGTCGGTGCCGTCGCGAGCCGTCGTTCAGACGGTGCAGCCCTCGACGCTCGTGATCATCGACCTCGCGTCCGGAAGCCAAACGAGCCGCTCGTTCGACGACGGCACGACGCGCGACACCGGCTTCGAGCTGTTCCATCGCGACTCCGGCGCGGGGGTCGCGTGCGCGACCTGTCACGCCGAAGGGGCCGAGGACGGCAACGTGTGGCGCTTCACGACGGTCGGCGAGCGCCGCACCCAGGCGCTGCACGTCGGGCTCGAAGGCACCGCGCCGTTCCACTGGGACGGCGAGCTCGGCAACGTCGCGGCGCTCATGAACGAGGTGTTCGTCGGTCGCATGGGCGGCATCCACGAGAGCGGGTCGCGGCTCGCCGGCCTCCAAAGCTGGCTCTTTGCGCTCGACGCGCCGGTGCCGCTGCGCGCGTCGAACGACGAGGCCGTGCTGCGCGGCGCTGGGCTGTTCCGCTCCTCGGGCTGCGCGGTGTGCCACTCCGGCGCGAAGTTCACGAACAACAAGAACGTCTCCGTGGGCACGAATTCGCCGGTGCCGCTCCAGGTGCCATCGCTGATCGGCGTCGGGTATCGCGCTCCGTTCCTACACAACGGCTGCGCCACGACGCTCGCCGACCGCTTCAACCCCGCGTGCGGCGGCGGCGACGACCACGGCTCGACGTCGAAGCTCACGACCGCCGAAATAGGCGATCTGGTCGCGTACCTCGAATCGCTCTGAGCCGGCGACGGGTTGCCGCGTCCTCGAGTGCGCGTGGCGTGCGCGTTCCCTAGGGCGCCGTCACCGTCTCGAGCGAGAGGCCGTCGTCTTCGAGGAGCCCCACGCCGTAGCCGTAGACCTTCATGCTCACGCTGTCGGGCTCGAGGGTGCTCCATTCGCGGAGGCGGATCGTGTTGGTGAAGGTGCCGTAGGGCGTCTCCGTCGCTTCGCCGGCGGCGATATGGTCGGCGTGGTCCTCGGCCACGCCCGGCGCGACTTCCTGCGCGTAGGAGAGCCCGAGCCGCGGCTCCGCCGGCATCTGGATGCCCGGCTGGTTCACGCCGTCGCCCGCGCGCCAGGCACCGTCGTGCGACGTGATCGCGCCGTCTTCGTAGATGTCGACCTCTTCGCCGAAGTAGCAAACGGTGCCGTCGAGGGCCTGGGCGAAGTAGTTGCGCGAGATCTCGTCGAGCTCGCCGTCCACTTCTTCGTGCTCTTCGAGCACGCGCGTCTCGACCCCTGCGATCAGGACCGTTTCCTCCTCGACGGTCATCCGCAGGTACACGTCCTCGCCGTCTTCCTGTCCACGGAGCTCGGCAACCTGACCGGCGGGTAGCGAGAACCAGGGATTGTCGATCGTTGCGCTGAACGGCCCCGCCGCGAGGTTGCAGATGCCCTCCGGCACGTTCACGATCACCGTGACGTCGGGCGGCGCCGTCGTCTCGTGAGTGTCGTCGCCTTCGTGCTCGTTTTCGTGCTCGTCATCGCCGTCCTCACCGCCGCAACCGGCGAGCCCTAGCGCGAGCGCGAGCAGCAGCACCGAGCCCCAGCGCTCCTGGCGCGAAACGAAAATTTCCTTCGACATGCGTCCTCCTCGACTCTCGCTTCACGCGCGAGCGCTGCATGAGCATTTCGATGTTCGGACTGTCGCGTCCGTTCCGTCAAGGAATCGTCAAATCACGCCAGATTCGTCGCAGAAACGTCGCTCGACACGCTGACACGCCGAGAGAGAGAGTCCGCGAGGAATCCGCTCTCGGCGTCTGAGCGAGCGGCGCGCAGAGCGACGCCAACAAAAACCGAAGGGCGCCTCCCTGCGAGGGGAAGCGCCCTTTCGTCGTTCAGGGACCGAGGCTCAGAGCTCCTGATTCTGTTTCACGTCCCAGCCGAACGTGACGGACGGCCCGGGCGTCCCGTCGTCCTTGATCGGCGTCTGCGTCACCTCGATCTGGTCGTACGTGAAGCTCAAGTGATCGCCGCCACCGAGCAGGAGGATGCCGGTGAACTCCATCGTCAAGAAGTCGTGCTCCGCGCCGCCCAAGCCGGTGACGACGGTGAGCAAGCCATGCGGAATGTGCGTACCCTTGGCCGCAACCTTGAGGAGCACGGGCGTTGCCTTGTCCGTGGTCTTGCTCACGTGCACCGGCTGGAACTGCGCCTTGGCGCCCTCCACGTCGGAACGGCAGATGCCGGCCCAGGTGAAGTCGACCACGTCGATCTCGCCCTTGTGCTTGTTGTCGGTCGAGTCGCCCTCGATGCCGTCGAGGTCGAGATAGATCTTCTTCGAGCCAGAGGGCAGCTCGATGAAGCTCTCGCACGCGGTCGCGGCCACGCTCGTGCCACCACCGGCAGGGCCAGGGGGACCAGCGGGGCCCGCGGGGCCTTGTGCGCCTTGCGGACCGGGAGGTCCAGGCGGGCCGGCCATGCCTACGCCAGGCAGACCCTGCGGTCCGATGGGACCGACAGGACCCACGGGCCCCACCGCGCCGACTGCACCAGCCGGACCAGCGATGCCCTGAGCGCCCGTCGCGCCAGGCGCGCCCGCGGGGCCAGCGACGCCGGCAGGGCCGGTCGGTCCCGTCGGGCCGAGGACGGCCGTGAGGTTCGCGCAGCCCGTGCCTTCGAGCGCGAGGTTCAGCGTGACGCTGCCGTTCACGTTGTTGAGCTGCGTCGGAGCCAGCGTCGCGCAGCTCGTGCCCGCCGTCGCGGATAGCGTGTACGAGCCCGAGCCGAGGCCGGGGATCGAGTACTTGCCCGTGCCGTCGGAGAACGCGGTGCGCGTCTCGCCCCCGGTCAGCTTGATCGTCGCACCGGACACCGGACCTTTCGACGACGCAACGCTACCCGAGATCACGAAGCTGCCCGTGAGGGGCTCCTGCGCCTTCGCGGCTCCCTGCTCGAGGCTCTGCGACTCCTGGCAGCCGAGCGCCAGCGTCGAGGCAACACAAGTAAGGATCATGGCTTTCGATTTGGACATTCTTCTTCTTCCTCTTCTTCTTTTCGGTCAGGGGGCAGCCGCCCGGCTCCGCACACCTCTCCGGCTACTCCACCATGCGCACCCCTTCCGCTGGCGCGCAGCGCGTGTCAAGCGCCGTGCGGCGCGCGGTGCCTCGACGCCATGCGGCACCCGCGCCTTGCGCTGGCGGAGAACGAGCGGGTATCGTCGCCGCGGCTGAACCACATGCGACGGGGCGTGACGACAGTGGCAGCAAGCTTTCCGCGCGTCGCAGGCGTCGCGCTGAGCATCGGCGCGCTTCTCACGGCGAACGCTGCTGCGGCCGCCGAGCCCGCCTCTGCGTCGTTACCGAGCGAACCGAAAGCAGCCGCGTCGTCACCGAGCGAGCCGAAAACGGAGTCCCCGAGCGGAACGAACGTCGAGCCGAAGAAGACGAAACCTGCCGACGACGGCTGGCCGGACATGAGCGGTTTCCTCGACGAGAAGTACGGCTTCTTGCCGATCGCGATGCCGATCACGGAGCCCGCCATCGGGTACGGCGCCGTCGGCGGGCTCGCGTTCATCAGCGAGCCACTCGGCCATGCGGCGCAGGGCCTCGGGCGGCCGAACATCACCTTCGTGGGTGGTCTCGGAACCGCGAACGGAACCTGGGGCGTCTTCGCCGCCGACATGCGCTACTGGCTCGACGACCGCATCCAGACGCTGGCCGCCGGCGTCTACGCCTCCGTGAACCTCGATTTTCACGGCATCGGCAAGGATAGCGTCCTGCAGAACAACCCGCTCCGCTACACGCTGAACCCCGCGGGCGGCGCGTTCATGACGAAGTACCGCTTCGGCGATTCACGCTTCTGGGCGGGGCTCGGCTACGCGTTCGCGAGCACGAAAGTCACGTTCGACGCTCCCGCGCAAACCCCGCACCTTCCCGACTACTCGGAGCGCACCAACATCGGGATGCTCTTGAGCCTGCTCACGTTCGACACGCGCAACAACTTCTTCACGCCCGTGCGCGGCACCTTCCTCGAAGCCGCGTTTCAGCTGTCCGGCAAATGGCTCGGCGGCGACCAAAACTTCGAGCGGCTGAGCTTCACGGCGATTCAATACCTCCCGCTGCCGTTTCACTTCTACTTCGGAGTGCGCGGCGACGTGGCATCGGCCTTCGGCAACGCGCCGTTCTACGTGAACCCTTCCGTGGGTCTGCGCGGCGTGCCCGTCATGCGCTACCAGGGCGAGCAGATCGCCCAGCTCGAGGCCGAGCTCCGCTGGCAATTCTGGCGGCGCCTCAGCGTGCTCGGCTTCGTCGGCGGCGGCAACGCGTGGAACGACCTCGCCGACGGAAAGCAGGCTCAGGGCGTCATCTCCGGCGGCGGCGGCGTGCGCTACGAGCTCGCGCGAAAGTACGGGATCCACATGGGCGTCGACGTGGCCCACAGCCGCGACACGACCGCGTTCTACATCCAGGTCGGCAGCGCCTGGATGCGACCGTGACGCAAACGCCGCGGCCCTCGCGCGGCTCAGCTGTCGCGCAGCACACGCACCGGCACCTTGCCTGCGAGCGCGCGCTCGACGAGTGAGCGCGACATGGCGTTCGGCTCGACCAGGATCACGGCGCTCGCCTGGCGCATCAGCGGGAGATCGAGCGCGCTGTCCGAGTACACCTCCGCCCAACGCGTGATCCCGAGGCGCCGTTCGAGCTCGCGCACCTTCACGGCCCCGATGCAGTGCGGGCGCGTCACGAGGCCGCCGAAGCGACGCTTCACGAGCGTGCCGACGACGCGCGCCGGCGGGAGCCCCCGCGCGCGCAGCAGGTGATGCACGACCGAGGCCGGCGCAGCCGTCGCGACGATGACCAGGTCCCCCTTTTTGTCATGGTCGGCGAGCGCTGCGAGGGTCGCTCCATTGCCGCGCTGGGCTAGCGTGCGGCGCGTGTACGTTCGGAGCGCCTCACCGACGACGCGCGCGCGTGTGCCCCACGTGAGGAGCCACCAGAAGAAGGACACGCCCGCGCTGCGACTCGCCCCCACGAGCATGAGCAGGAGCGCGAGCGGCAGGAACGGCAGCATGAGGAGCAAGCGCAGCGGTCGCGCGCGCAGGTACTCGATGGCGAACCCCGTCACCGAGTCCCCATGCACGAGGGTGCCGTCGAAATCGAACACGACGACCCGCGCGGGCTCCATGGGCGCGGAGGATACTACGCGCCCCCGCGAGAGCGACGGCGCCCCCTGACGGTCCGCACGACTTACGGTATCGTTCCCGGCGCCGAGCGCTCTCGCACCGGCAGGAGAGGATTTTCGTGGCCAGACGAGGACAGATCGCAGCGCGCGAGTGGACGGCGGCGGGGCTCGTGCTGGCTCTGGTGCTCGGCCACGCGCCCTACGCCCGCGCGCAGGCGGCAGCAGCGGCGGCGCAGGCACGCAGCGCGGCCGCGGCGCCCGCGGCACCGGAAGCGCCGAGCCAG
>DATMCL010000590.1:0-5130 GCA_035558375.1 Polyangiaceae bacterium | reverse complement strand
ACCCGAGCCTCCGAGACCGGTGCCCGCCGCGGCCGCCGCCAGTGCCGAGCCGCCGTCACCGCCGCCCCCATCCCCGCCGGTCGACTTCGAACGCCCGCACCCGAACGCGAGCAACACGCCGCAGACAAGTGAGGTCAGCCGTCGCGCTGCATTCGATTCCACGCACCACGTCCTTTTCGTGCGACCCAACCGTCCCGTTCGAGCTTCAGTCTAGCAGCCCGTGCCGACCGGAAAAACCACGGGCTCTCGGGCCTTCGAAACCGCGCCCGTCACTGGGTGCCGGCGTCCACGGGAACGCAGGGACTCAGCAGGACAACGGTGTAACCTGTGCCGCTCGTGCTCGTCACGTCGACTCTCTTGGAGTAGCCGTTCCTGAGCGTCTCCTTCGGAATGGTGACGTGCGAAGACGCCGGGTCGTTCGTGCCGCTGAGCGCGACCTCTGCGAAATCCGGCTCGGTACGCACGTGGGCGTTCAAGCCCGGTACGAGCGCGACGTCTTTGTCTACGACCGCGCCCGGAAGGACAGGTAGTGGGACGCAATCGCGGCTCTGCTCGACTCCCAACGCATCGAGGGTGCGAAAGCCGAGCTCCGCGTACTCGGGGCCACCCGGCGGAGTGCCGCACGCGACGGCGGCGAGCGCCCACGTTGCTGCGAGCATGGATGACGCCTTCATGGGTTCACCACCAAGCGCAGGCCGACGGTCAGCCAGCCGTGCAGCGCCCGATCCTCGATCTTGTACTTGTAGCGGCCACGCGACCCGAGATCCGTCGTCGTGTTGTTGAATTGGCCGAGCGCCACGTCGAAGAACGGTCCGATGCCGATCTTCTTTCG
Organism: Polyangiaceae bacterium; assembly: GCA_035558375.1. Taxonomy (GTDB): domain Bacteria; phylum Myxococcota_A; class Polyangia; order Polyangiales; family Polyangiaceae; genus PMG-095. The sequence goes on along the minus strand of DATMCL010000590.1, from coordinate 4,298 downwards.
GAAGTCGAGCCCGACCGTGATGTCGGCAAAGGTGACGCCGGTGCTAGTGACGGACTCCGTCAAGCCGCGGTAGTCGTCTCTCATCGACGCGGATGCGACCTCGAAACCGATGCCGTACCCGATCCACGGGTTCAGGCTGTCGTCGGGTTGTAAAGAGTACGCGACCTCGAGGCCGATGCGGCCGCTCGTCGACGTGCAGGCGATGTCGTTGTGACCATTCTCGTCGTCGTCGACGCAGGCAGCGTCGATCCGCTCGTCGCTTCCGGTCGAGCCGAGTGCACCGCCCACGTACGCTCCGACGAAGAACGAGCGCGCGAAGCGCCCACCGACGTCGATGACGAGCGGAATCTGCCACGCGTACCGGCGCGCGAGCTCATCGTTCGGAGCGCCGGAGGCGTCGCCGAAGGGCGCCATGACACCGGTACGAAAGGCGATCTGAAAGCCGTGAGCGGCGGGGCGCTCGGCGTTCGGTGAAGGGGGAGCGGGTGCCGGAGAGGGCGGTGCCGGAGGAGCGGAGGTCGCAGCTGGCGGAGGAGCGGACGAGAGAGGCGCAGGAGCGGACGAGGGAGGCGCAGGAACGGGCGGAGACGCTGGAGCGACTCCCGGTGTGGGAGCTGCCGGTGCGGGAGGGGGTGGCGACGGGGGTGCGGGCGCGGGTTGCGAAGCCGGTTGGGCGACGGCGTACGACGTGACGAAGGCAAGCGCTCCCACCCACGGTGCTACGCGACGAAGCGGCTCGAGGCGCACGTCTCGATGCTACACCGAAGGCGCTCGTCTCGTCTTCGGTGGCAAGGCAATCCATCTCACCTTCGCCTACCCTGTGGCCACCAGACCGGCCCCGCTGTGCGCGAGGCCGGTCGTGGCTGGGCTCTCATTTGCCGCGATGTCCGACGCGACGGGGCGCGAGCGGTGCCGTGGCTCGTGCCATGCGCGACGAGGTCGCGGCGCGCTGCTGTGCGCGCAGCGCGGCGTGCGACGACGGAGCTTTGCCGAGCTCTTCGAGCTTGGAGCCTCCCGTCGCACCGTCGAGCGCGCGGCCGAAGCTCGAGGCGATTGAATACTTGGTGGTTCTCACGATGGATGCTTTCCGCGGGCGGCGAGCACACGAGTGCCGCTTGCCGTCCGCCATGAATGGACGACACGACGCGCGGTACGAGCCGCGCGTGGCTCTGGCGCATGACTGGTCACGCGCCGAGCGATGCAAGGCGACGGGGACGGCCGTGCTGCGGTGAGAGCCGTCTGAAGGCGCTGAAATCAGCCGAAAAAGGCCGAGCTCAGCTCAGACGGTCGAACCGTGGCAGGAGCCGCGAGGCACACGGCGGAAGAGCCGTGCACGTTGGACGAACACGCACGAAAACGTTCCGAGCAGAGCTACGGAAACGAGTGCGGAATTCCGGTGATGGTGTCCATGGGCGACGCGGGGTGAGCGCGCCGATCTCTTTGTTAGCGCCGAGCACTCGACTCGTCAAGCACGAACACCGGGTCTCGCAACCGACACGTACGCGAGTGCGCTGTGCAGCACTGTGACGTCGAGTGTGCAGATCGTTGCTCAGCGCGGCGGCGAGCCTGCGCAACGAACACGCGTTCCTCGCGCGGGAAGGCAGATGGTATCGACTTTGCACGAGCGGCGCGCATGCTGTCTGCGCTGGTCACGCTCGCGGCGCTCGCCGGGGTCCCAGCGAAGCCCCTCGCTCCCGCTCATGTCGGTACGGAGCTCACGTCCGAGGGGCCCGGACTCGCCATGCGCGTCACGTCCTCGACGAGCCGTATCGTGCAGCGCGGGCTCACGCTGCGGCTCGCTCCCGTCTACGTCGGGTGGGAGCTCCGCGAAGGCGCTTCTCCCCTGCCGAGCCGCTTCGGCGTGGCCGCGCTCGGTATCACGTACGGTAACTGGCTCGAGGCGCGAGCTCTCGCCCTCGAGGAGGTGGATAGCGTCCGGCTCCGAACGATGAGCCGCTACGTGCACCCGTTCGCGTTGACGCTGCGGCGCGGGCTCGCAGTGGCACCGGGCTTACTCGACGTCGCGGCGCGTCTCGATCTCACCTTCTCGCTTTGGCAGGCGACCCAAGAGGAAGGCGCACCCTTCGTCCCGCTCCTCCCGTGCAGCAGCGGCTCGATCGGCCAAGCCACAGTCGAGGCCACGATTCGCCACGAGCTCAGCGTGGGTCTCGTCGCGGGCCTGTCGGACGACCCGGTGCACTTCGACGACGGTGCGGATTGTATCGGCGGCGGCGACGTCTGGCGGTCGAGCAGCTGGGTCGGCGCTCGAGCCAGCGCGAAGCTCGACCGCACTTGGTCGCTGATCGTCGAAGCGGGCCGCTCGTTCGAGTCGCTCCACCACGTGCTCGAGCTCGGGGACGAGCACGCAGGACACACGCACGAGCACGTTGCGCTGCGGAGCGCGGGCGGGGTCGAAGCCGGCGCGTGGCTTGGAGCGGGCTTCTAGAATCGAGGCACGAGGCGCGCCCCGGCGCTCAGTCGAGCTCGAACCGTATTCCCTGCGCGAGCGGTAGGTCGTCGCCGTAGTTGATCGTGTTCGTGGCGCGACGCATGTAGCTCTTCCAGGCGTCGGAGCCGGATTCGCGACCGCCCCCGGTTTCCTTTTCGCCGCCGAAGGCGCCGCCAATCTCGGCGCCGCTCGTGCCGATGTTGACGTTCGCGATGCCGCAGTCCGACCCGCTCGCGGAGCAGAAGCGCTCGGCCTCGCGCAGATCGTCGGTGATGATGGAGCTCGCGAGGCCCTGCGGCACGCCGTTCTGCCAGGCGATCGCTTGCTCGAGCGTCGTGTAGCGGGACACGTAGAGGATCGGTGCGAACGTCTCTTCTTGAACGATTGGGGCCTCTGCGTCGATCTCGACGAGCGCTGGTCGGACGTACGCGCCGCCCGGAGGAACGCCCGTCGTGACGGGCTCACCGCCGTGAACGCGACCACCCTGCTCGCGAGCGCTCGCGAGCGCGCGCTGCATCGCTTCGAGCGCGGCGCGGTCGATGAGCGGCCCCATCAGCGTTCCGGGGACGCGCGGATCGCCGATGGGCACACGCGAGAAAGCGCGTTCGAGCCGGCCGAGCAACGCGCCCGCCACGCTCTCGTGCACGAGCAGGCGCCGCAGCGAGGTGCAGCGCTGGCCCGCCGTTCCGGCCGCAGCGAAGAGCGCCGCGCGCACGGCGAGCTCCAGGCGAGCGCTCGGCGCCACGATCATCGCGTTGTTACCGCCGAGCTCGAGCAGCGACCGGCCGAGGCGCGACGCGGTGGCTATTGCGACCGCGCGCCCCATGCGCACCGAGCCGGTCGCCGAGATCAGCGGCAGCTGGGGCGAGCGCGCGAGAGCCTCTCCGACGGACGGTCCGCCGACGACGAGCGAGAGCAGGCCTTCCGGGACGTCCGGCAGGTCGCGCGCCGCGCGCAGCGCAAGCGCGTGACAGGCGAGCGCGGTGAGCGGAGCCTTCTCCGAAGGCTTCCACACGACGGGGTCGCCGCACACGAGGGCGAGCGCGGCGTTCCATGCCCAGACGGCCACCGGGAAGTTGAACGCCGTGATGACGCCGATGGGCCCGAGCGGGTGCCATTGCTCGGTGAGCCGGTGGCTCGGGCGCTCGCTCGCGATGGTGAGCCCGGTGAGCTGGCGGCTCAGGCCGACGGCGAAGTCGGCCATGTCGATCATCTCCTGCACCTCGCCGCGCGCCTCTTCGCCGATCTTGCCGACTTCGAGCGTCACGAGCGCGGCGAGCGTGTCGCGCTCGGCACGGAGCTCCTGCGCCAGGCGCCGCACGAGCTCCCCACGGCGCGGCGCGGGCACGCTGCGCCACGTCTCGAACGCGCGACGGCTCGCCGTGATGGCCGCTTCCACTTGCGACGCAGCGGCGCTCGCGAGCTCGCGAAGCGGCGCGCCGTCAATCGGGCTTTTTACGACGAGCGTCGGCCCGGAGCCCGCCTCGAAACGTCCGCCGAGGGCGAACCCACCGGCTTCACGCGGGACGCCCAAGCGCTCGAGGGCGTTCGCCGCCTGCTCGGCGCTGTCCGCGCTCATGGCGGCACCGAGGCGAGCTCGCTCATCGCGAGCGTGAAGTGGCTCGCGTTCGGCGCGCGGTAGTACTCGCCGAAGCGATTGCCGAGGAAGGCGTCGAGGCTCACCTCCTCCTGCCGGACGAAGCCGCGCTCGCCGAGCTTGCCCTGGCGGTGGAGGTCGAGCATGACGCACAGGCCGGCGGCCGTCGTCAGCTGAATCGCGCTGAAGTTTTCGCCGAGCACGACGGAGTTGACGACACGGCGCGCGTCGCTCACCTGCACGAGCTGCCCG
>DATMCL010000589.1:0-5301 GCA_035558375.1 Polyangiaceae bacterium | reverse complement strand
CCCAGCCCGAGCCCGAACCCGATCCGCCCGAGCCCGAACCCGATCCCGAACCCGATCCCGATCTGCCGAACCCGAACCCGAACCCGATCGGGCCTGCGAACCCCCCGAACCTACTCTTCCGAGCTCGCGAGCTTCTGCTCGATCGCCTCGAGATGCGCGTTCACCTGCGGATCAATATGCCGCAATGTCTCGACCCTCCGCACGGCGCTCATCACCGTCGTGTGATCGCGGTTGCCGAAGGCTCTTCCGAGCTCGGGAAAGCTGCATTTCAGCCGCTGCCGGCAGACGTACATCGCGACCTGGCGCGCGAAGGCGACGCTCTTGTGGCGGTCCTTGCTGAGGAGCTCGGAGTTCGAGAGGCGGAAGTGGCTGCAGACGGCGCTCTGGATATCCTGGACGCTCATCACGTCGGGGTGGCGCGGCGTCACGAGGGCCATCTCCGCGCGGACGAACTCGAGGTCGATCGGGCGCTGCGTGAGCGAAGCCTTGGCGGCGAGGCGAATCAGCGCGCCTTCGAGCTCGCGCACGTTGCTCGCGATCCCTTGGGCGAGGAGCACGGCGACTTCGTCGCTCAGGCCGATGCCTTCGAGCGCCGCCTTCTTGCGCACGATCGCAACGCGCGTCTCGAGCTGGGGAACCTGGATATCGGCGACGAGACCGGAGCCGAAGCGCGAGACCAAGCGCTCGGGCATGCGCTGGAGCTGTTGGGGGTACTTGTCGCTCGTCACGACGATCAGCCGATCGGCGTCGTGGAGCGCGTTGAACGTGTGGAAGAACTCTTCCTGCGTCTGCTCGCGGCCGGCGAGGAACTGGATGTCGTCCACGAGGAGGAGGTCGCACTGCGCGCGGTAGCGAGCGCGGAATTCGTCCATCTTGTGGTGCTGCAGCGCCTCGATGAAGGCGTTGGTGAACTGCTCGGCCGAAACATAAACCACACGGGTGTCCGGCCGGTCAGCCAGCACCTGGTGGGCGATGGCGTGCATCAGGTGGGTCTTGCCGAGGCCGGTGCCGCCCGCGATGAAGAGCGGGTTGTAGCGAGGGCGACCCCCCCCGGCGGAGGCGAGCGCAGCGGCGTACGCGAGCTCGTTCGACGGGCCGACCACGAAGTTCGAAAAGGTGTGCTTCGGGTTCAGCTGCTCCAGGAACTGGGCGCGGGCGGGGCTCACGATGCGAGGGCGTGGCACGCTGGGGGCCTCCGAGGGTCGGGTGCGGCTCGGCGGCGGAGTGCTCCGACGCTGGTCGCTGACTGGGGCAGGAAGGTCCCCGCTGATTCGCCAGCGCACCTCGAGGGCCGGCGTTGCATCACCCCCGAGGTGAGCGCGCATCGCGTCCAGGAGGTCGGGGAGGAAATGATCCTTCACCCAGTCGCGCACGAACTCGTCACGCGCTGCGAGCGAGAGCGTGCGGCCCTCGATGCCGTCCAGCTGGATGCCCGAGAACCACTGATCGAACGACGCCGGCGAGCGGAGCCGCGTCGATTCGGCCGCGAGGCGGAAGGCCTCCGACGCCTGTTGCCAGGAAGCGGATGGAAACTTCGGGGTGTCGGTCGTCACGCTCACTCAGTCCCCATATTGTCCACAGGGGTGTGGACGCGCAAAAGTTAACGGGTTGGAAGCCACATTCGAGGAACCCGAAGGTTGGCTACCGGTGCGATCCGAAACCTGTCGTCGGCGGTACCGGGCGGAGCCGTCGGCGAGCAGGTACCGCGCCTACCACCGACCTCGTTCGAAGTTCAATGGTCACCGTGTGCATGCTTTCGATGCCGCACGATTGACGCAGGATCGTGACGCGCGAGATCTCGTGCTCACTCCTTTCGCAAACCCGACCCGCATGCGCTCGTTAGTAACCTCGCAGAGTCAGTTGTCTATTCGAAGTCGCGCGACGAGCGTCGCTCGCGTTCGGCTTCGGATCCGTCGATCATGGAGTCAAGAGATCGATGTCGAAAACTTGCCTGGCCGAACGGCCGTACACGCGGTGGGAAGTAGCATCGCTGATTTCTTGCCCGGATGGATCCAAGGGAGTAGCCGTCGTCACGTGTCGAACCCTGCGCGCGAAACGCACGCGAGATGGACGCGGCGTGCTGCCGCGAGTGCGGCGCTTTGTGCCGCGCTCGCCGTGAGCACGCGGGCACACGCCGATCCGAGCGAGCTGCCGCCGGATTACGGATATAACTACGACGAGATCGAGACCGCGCGCGTGGCCGGGACGGCCGGTGCGGTGCGGACGTTCAGCAATTCGCTGACGGCTTTGTTCATGAACCCCGCGAACCTCGCGGCGGCGCGCGTCTATCACATCGGCGCATTTGCCTCGATTTGGCCGGAAGCGTCGCGGCAGAGCTACGGCGTCGGGGCTGTCGATTCGATCGTTTCGAGCGCGCGCGTGGCGGGCGGAGTCGGCGCGACCTGGAACTTCCAGGACGTGGACGGCGTGGCCCGCAAGTGGACCGATCTTCGCTTCGGGCTCGCCTACCCGATCTCGGATCAGTTCTTCATGGGCGTCGGTGGTCGCTACATGTGGCTCAGCGAAGACGGCGTCGGCCCGCTCGGGACGAGCCTCGCGTCGAGCGGCCTTCCCGACAAGAAGATCGTGCGCGGCGTCGCGTTCGATGCCGGCATCACGCTCAAGGCGTCCAAGAACCTCTCGATGTCCCTCGTCGGCACCAACCTGAACAACCCCGATCACGGCTACCAGCCCACGGCCGTCGCCGGCGGCGTGGGGCTCGCGTTCGGCGACTTCAGTGGCGAAGCGGATCTCGTCGCCGACTTCACGAGCTGGAACGAGACGACGCTACGACCGATGGCTGGCCTCGAAGGCCTCTTCATCGACCACATCGCCGCGCGCGCCGGCTACAAGTACGACGACGGCGCGAAGAACCACACCCTCGCCTTCGGCGCCGGGTACGTAGACAAAGCGTTCGACGTGGACGTGAGCATGCATCGGAGCGTGTCGGGGCCGGGCGTGACCGCGGTCGTGTTTGGGTTCTCGTATCATCTGGATGCGACGGGATTGACTCCCAGCCCGTCGGATAGTTTTTGAGGTTTTGTTCGCGGGATCCGGGCTTCGGGGGCGTGGCGTGGCGTCGCTTTCGCAGAAGGCGCGACCAAACCCAGAAAATCTCACAACGCGGACGCGAGCCAATTCGTGAGTAGCGCGGCACCGCGCTCGAGCTCTTCCTTGTCGGCCACGACCGGCGCGGGGGCGCGCGCGGTCTCGCGGAGCTCCTCGACGGCGCGCGGGTTGCGGAACCAGTCCTCATCGTGCGCTTCCGTGAGGCGTTGGTCGAGGGACGCGGCGATGAGGAGCGCCGCGAAGCGTTGGGCGTCGCCGGAACGCGGCGTGAAGACAACGCCGAGGAGCGAAGGGTGGAGCTCGACGCCCAGTGCTTGGTCGCCGAGCTCGGGGTAGGCGCGAAGGAGCGTGCTTCCGCCGCTGAGTGCGGGGGCGCGGAGCGACACGCGCAGGGCCGCCTCGCGGAGCTCGACGAGGAGCACGCGTGCGAGGGAGCGGCGGTGGTCGCTCAGGCTCGTGGGGGCGACGCCGAGGTGGCGGCGGGCGAAGCTTTCCTTGATGGGGAGGAGCGCGAGGAGGGAGCCGAGCGTCGCGCGCTCGAGGCCGTACGGATCGCGTGCGAGCACGAACGGCTGCTTGCTCGCAGCGAGCGCCGTGCGGAGCGACACGCCGAAGCCGTAGAGAGCCCGGAGGAAGCTCGCCGCGCCGAGTGCCGGCGGGACGGGGAACGGCTCCGGCGTGAGGTGCGCTAGCCAGGCTGCTTCCACGAAGAAATCGGCGATGCTGCGCGCCGTGAGTCGCCCAGGCCAGCTCGCGCGCGAATCGCGACCGAGTCCGAGCTCGATGACCTCGGCGAGGGTGCGTGGGCCGAGCGCGCGAAACGCGTCCGCAGTGCCGGCGAGGGCGGCCGGTGCCGTCTCGAGCACGTCGCGGCCCGGGAGATCGATGTCGGCCGGCACGAAACGGGCGAGGGAAGAGCGAAGCTCGGCGTGGCGCTCGCAGCGACGCAGCACGAGATCGCTCGCGTGGCTCGCGCGGTCCGTCAGCACGCGAAGGAATGCCCCGCGACGCCCGGTCGTGTCGGCGAGGGCGTTTGCACGGAGCGTGGCGAGCGTGAAACGGCCGCGCTCCGGTTCGTCCACCGCGTGGCGCTCGAGCCGCACGGCCGCCGAATGCTGGTGCTCGAGCTCGGCGAGAACGTGCGCCTCGTGCAGCCGGTGGGCGGCGCGAAGGAGCGGCGGGGCGAGCGGATCGTGCGCGTTGTCCGCAAGCGTTTCGATCAGCTCGCGCGAGGCTTTTTGCCCAGTGAGCTCGAACGCGTGATCGTCGCCGCGGCCCTCGCGGAGCGCGACGCGGAAGCTCCGGAGCGAGCGCGCGATGCCTGCTAGCTGCCGGTCGATGCTGAGCGGATCCTCGAGCACGCAGAGACGTTAGCAATTCTAGAGACTGTCGCCGAGCAGCACGCCGACCTCGAGCCCCGCCGTGAGACTCGTGCTGAGGGGCCGTTGCTCGAGCAGGAGCACGGTGAGCCCCGCCGTGGCACCGAGCTTGAGGCGCGGTGAGAGCATCCAATCGATGCCGCCGCCGCTGCGGCCGAGAGGGCCGAACGCGCTGTCGTCTTGGCTCGGGCCGCCGGGGGGCGCCAGGGTCGTCGTGAGCGAGCCCCAGCCGATGAGCCCCTCGAGGTACGGATCGAGCTCGCCGGCTTCGAGGAGGTAGACGCGGGCGGAAACACCCAGCGCGAGTGTCTTGACCGTCAGGGGCGTTCCCGACGGCGAGCCGTGCGCGACCGAGTACGCCGCGCTCGCGCCGAACGCGAAGTACGGCGTCGGGCGGTAGAGCGTGGCGAGCTCCCCGCCGACCGCGGGACCGAGCGCGGCGCACGGATCGCGCACCGAAGCGCTGCTGCAAAGTGGAAGCGAGACGCGAAATATGGGCAGAAGCTCGACGGGACTCCGAGCGAGCTCGGGGGCTCGCGGCCACGGAAGCGGCTCATCGTCACGGAGCGGTGGCGGCCCCGCGAGCGCGGTCGCGAGCCCGAGCCAGGCGAGGAATAAGCCCGTCATGCCCCGGGTTCGGTCAGCGCATCCACGGGTTGCGCGGGCACCGGGCACGCGCCCCCAGGCGATCCGTCACACCCCCATTTTCTCGGCCCCTGGACCAAGCCAATTCAGGGCACTACGCTTCGATTCATGAGCAACCTCGACGACGTGCTCGCCCTGGCGGTCAAGGAGTCGGAGGCCGTCGCGGAAGCGCAGCCCGCTCCGGTCGCCGTCCCCGTGGCGCGCCCGG
>DATMCL010000588.1:0-11612 GCA_035558375.1 Polyangiaceae bacterium | reverse complement strand
GGTCCGAATCGGCCGGCGCCGAAGGCGCACAGCGCCTCATCGAGGTTCGTCAACGAACCCCGACGTACGGCGCGCCCGGGAAGATTCGAAACCGTCGACCCCGCTCCGCTATGCGCCGCACCCCGCGCTGCGGATCCGCTCAGATCCGCACGGAGGTCCGAATCGGCCGGCGCCGAAGGCGCACAGCGCCTCATCGAGGTTCGTCAACGAACCCCGACTCACGGCGCGCCCGGGAAGATTCGAAACCGTCGACCCCGCTCCGCTATGCGCCGCACCCCGCGCTGCGGATCCGCCCAGATCCGCACAGAGGTCCGAATCGGCCGGCGCCGAAGGCGCACAGCGCCTCATCGAGGTTCGTCAACGAACCCCGACGTACGGCGCGCCCGGGAAGATTCGAACTTCCGACCCTTGGATTCGTAGTCCAATGCTCTATCCAGCTGAGCTACGGGCGCCTAGAAGGCGGCGACACATAGCACAGCGCATCCAGGTTCCAGCGCCTTGCGCTTCGAATCGACCAGCCACCGATCGGCACGTCCGGCCCGCGAGTCAAAGCCTCGATTGCGAGCCGGCTCGGTCGTCGTTCCGCAAATCCAGGGATGACGGAACGGGGCTCGCAAACTTTTCAAGGTCTGCGTGTAGCCCTGACACGCACACCAGAGGCAGAGCTTTGACCCCTCGCAGGACTGAGCACGCCATTCGACCCTAAGCACTGGAAACGATTTGGTGTTTCGAGTGCGTTAGGATGATGGCACGAACTCTGCTAACACCCCGGCAACTTATCGAGGCTCCCGAGTCTCGTCGCTTTTCTCGCCCTGCGAGGCGGGATCTTCTAAGAGGCACCGCTGGAACGATGCCTCTCTTGTCCCCTTCCTTAGCCTTTTCCTAGCTTAGTCCGCTTATCTTCAGCGTTTCGTACACCTGTGAATTTTTCGAAGGCCTGATGGGTGCAGCCATCGGGCCTTTGCTATTTTAGCGCTTCTTTCGTGGGTTGGGTAGCCCCCACCCCGGCGATTTCCGCGCAGCGCCGATGAGACCAGGTGGGTGGCGGCTCCCTCTTCAACGCACGAGGGTGCGCCCCGCATTCCGCAGCGCCCTCAGTCTTTCTTCGGCTCAGGCTCATGGGGCTCGAGCGGCCGCGGAAGGCCGAACAGCTCGTCACCGACGCCACCCTGATGGCAGCCCTGACAGCGAGCGGCGCCACCCTCGATGATGACGCCCTGCGCCGTGAGGGCGCGGTACGTCCACGCGCCGCCCTCCTTCTCCATCACGTAGACGGGCCCCGCCTTGCCCGACCGATCGGCGTGGAACAGCGCGACGACGGACCCGTCGGGCATGACGCTATCCCTCACGAGCTCCAGGTAGGTCGAGCGGGCTTCGGGGCTCACCCGAACGCGGGCCTCGTCGCCCGAACCTTGGTGCCCGGAGTTGATGAACGGCTCAGCAGCAAACGGCCAGCCGCCGATCTCGGCGAAGCGAGACCACGCCACGGGGGCCGGCGGCGGCGGCGCGGGTGGGGGCGCATGCGGCGGCGGCGGTGCGCTGCAACCCGAAGCGAGCATGAGGCAGAGCGGCAAGGAGCGCACGATGGGAGCCCGACTGCCCGGCGCATGGTACCACGACAGTGTGAGCGCTCGCGCCCGCGTCGGAAGGAGCTCCCCCGCCCTCTGCGTCGTCACGCTCGGCGCGCTCCTGCTCGCGGGCTGCGCCGGAAGCTCGAGCCCGTCGTCGTCTTCGGGACCGACCGCGGCGCACGCCGCCCCGTCCGCGTCGAGCACGGAGAACGCGTCGGCGGTGGCCTTTCCGGGTGGCCTCACGACGGAAGGCGCGACGGAGCCGCCGAGCAACGACGACGGCCCCGGTTGGCTCGGGGTCGAGCTCGCGAAAGCACCGCCCGGGGAAGCGGGCGTGATCGTGCGGGACGTGTTGCGCTCGTCGCCTGCCGAGCGCGCTGGGCTCGTCGCGGGCGATCGGATCCTGCGCGTCGATAGCGCCGCCGTCGAGCGACCGCAGGACGTCGTGCTCAGGGTGAGCGCGCGGCGCGCGGGCGATCGCGTCGGTCTGTCGCTCATGCGCGGCGGGAGCGAGCGGCTGATCCCGGTCACGCTCACGGGCAGGCCCGATCCGGACATGCTCCTGAAGCAAGCGTTCCTGGGCGCCCCGGCGCCCGCGTTCCGTCCGCTTGCCACGGTGAAGGGCAGCGTGCCGGCGACGCTCGCCGAGCTCAGGGGCAAGGTCGTGGTCGTCGACTTCTGGGCGTCTTGGTGCGTGCCGTGCCGCATGAGCGTGCCGACGTTGAACGCGTGGCACGATCGCTATGCCGCGCAGGGGCTCGTCGTGATCGGCGTGACGATGGATGCGCCCGACGTCGCACTGCAGGCGAGCGTCGAGCTCGGCATGGACTACGCGATCGCTTCGGATCCCGACGGCGAGACGACGAAGGTGTTCAAGGCGTTCGCGCTACCGACGATGTTCGTCATCGATCGCGACGGGAAGGTGCGCGACGCGCTCGTGGGCTACTCGTCCGATGGGCTGCGTAGGACCGAAACCGAGGTTCAGGCGCTGATTTCCCGAGCTCAGCAGCCGCTCTGAGCTGCTCGCGCGGTCGTTCCGGCCCTCCTTTCCTAGTAGTATCGGCGGTCATGGACGACGCCAAGCTCAAGGAGCTGATCGAGCGCGCGCGCCGCGGCGGAGCACCCAAGTATCACGACAAGAATCGCGAGCAGAACAAGCTCTTCGCTCGCGAGCGCATCGCGCTCTTGGTCGACAAGGGGTCGTTCGTCGAAGACGGGCTGCTCGCGCGCGCGGCGGCGGAAGACGAGCTGCCGGCGGACGGCGTCGTGACGGGCATCGCCAACATCGACGGCCGGCCCGTCGCGATCATGGCCAACGATTCGACGGTGAAGGCGGGCTCGTGGGGCCGTTTGACCGTCGAGAAGATCCTGCGCTTGCAGGAGCGCGCCGAGAAGCTCTCGTGCCCGCTCTTCTACTTGGTGGACTCCGCGGGCGCGCGCATCACGGACCAGGCGGAGATGTTTCCGGGGCGGCGCGGCGCGGGGCGCATCTTCTTCAATCAGGTGGGCCTCAGCGGTCGGGTGCCGCAGATCTGCTTGCTGTTCGGGCCGTCAGCGGCGGGCGGCGCGTACATTCCGGCGTTCTGCGACGTCGTCGTGATGGTCGACGGCAACGCGAGCATGTACCTCGGGTCGCCGCGCATGGCGGAGATGGTGATCGGAGAGAAGGTGACGCTCGAGGAGATGGGCGGCGCCAAGATGCACACGAGCGTTTCCGGCTGCGGCGACGTGCTCGTCTCGAACGAGGAGCAAGCGCTGTCGTTCGGGCGCGAGTACCTCGGCTACATGCCGCAGAACGCGGACGCCGAGCCGCCGAGCACGTGGGTCCGCCCGCCGCGCGTCGGCGGGGCAGCGCTCGAGAAGACGGTGCTACCGGACGAGAACAAGCCGTTCGACATGCGCGAGGTCATCGACGGCGTCATAGACGAGGGCAGCCTGCTCGAGCTCAAGGCGCGCTTCGCGAAAGAGCTCATCACGGCGTTCGCGCGCGTCGAGGGGCGACCGGTGGGCATCGTCGCCAATCAGCCGAAGCACCTCGGCGGGGTGCTGTTCGTCGATAGCGCCGACAAGGCTGCTCGCTTCATCTGGCTGTGCGACGCGTTCAACCTGCCGATCCTGTTTTTGGCCGACGTGCCGGGCTTCATGATCGGCACGAAGGTCGAACGCCAGGGCATCATTCGGGCGGGGGCGAAGATGGTCGCGGCCGTGAGCGAGGCCACCGTGCCGAAGCTCAGCATCGTGGTGCGAAAGGCGTACGGTGCCGGGCTCTACGCCATGTGCGGGCCCGCCTTCGAGCCGGAAGCGTGTTTGGCGCTGCCGACAGCGTCGATCGCCGTGATGGGCGCGCAGGCGGCCGTGAACGCCGTGCATTATCACCGCATCCAACAGGCGCAGGAGGGCGCGGAGCGCGACGCGCTCGTGCAGGCGCTGCGCGACGAGTACCGCGAGGACGTGAGCCTCGAGAAGCTCGCGAGCGAGCTCGTCGTCGATGCGGTGGTGCCGTTCGACGGGCTGCGCACGGAAGTCGTGCAGCGGCTCGCGACCGCTACCCCGCGGCGCGAAGCACGCATTCGCCGCAAGCACCTCGTGCCCCCGATGTGAGCATGAGCCGCGCCGGGCGCTCCCCGCGAGTCTTCCGCGCCGCCACCAGTGTGGGGCTCGCCGCGCTCGCCGTCGCGGCGCCGCTCCGCGCGCAGGTGGAGCTCGGGGCGTTCGTGCGAGACGACCCGGGCCGCTTGCCGCGCGCGTTCGGCGACAGGCTGAGCAGCATCGTCGAGCTCCGTGCGGGGAGCGCGCGACCGCGAGGTTTCGTGCACGTCGCGGACACGGCGGCCGGCGAGCTCGGTGTCGTGGAGGTCGCGGCGCCGGGCTTCGCGGAGCTTGCGCGCGCTTATCCGGAGGCGCGCTTCGCGTGGTCGCCGCCGCTCCGGCTGCTGCTCGACCGCGCGAACGAGTGGAATCGCGTGGCGCCGTTCCGCAACGCGACCGGACTCACGGGACGCGGCGTGGTGCTCGGCATGGTCGACACGGGCGCCGATCCGAAGCACGCCGACTTGCGCGACGCGGCCGGCAATAGCCGCATCGCGTATTGGCTCGACTTCTCGCGCGAGCGCGCGGGGCTGCATCCGGACCTCGAGGCCGCGCTCGGCTGCCGTACCGATCCGAACGACGAGGAAGGCACGCCGTGCGCCGTGTACACGGGCAGCGAGGTCGACGCGCTCGTGAACGACGCCGATCCTAGCAACGATCCCGGGGATTTCGGCGGGCACGGCACGCACGTCGCGTCGCTCGCGGGCGGCACGGGTATGGCGACGGCTCCGGCGCGCTACGCCGGCGTGGCGCCCGAGGCGAGCTTCATCGTGGCGCGCGTCGCGCGCAAAGGCGGCGCCATCTACGACGGCGACGTCTTGAAGGCGGCGAGCTTCGTCTTCGAGCGCGCCGAGGCGCTCGGCATGCCGGCGGTCGTGAATTTGAGCCTCGGCACGGACTTCGGCGGACACGACGGCAGCTCACCCATCGAGCGCGGCCTCGAGGGCCTCGTCGGGGACGCGCATCCGGGGCGCGCGATCGTCGTCGCGGCGGGCAACAGCGCGGGCCTATTTCGCGACCTCGGGACGGGGGTCCCGGATCCGCTCGGGGTGCACACGGAGGTTCACGTCGCTGACGGGTCGAGCACGGTGGTGCCCATCGTCACGCCCGCGACGTCCGAAGGGGTGACGGAAGGCACGATCTACGTCTGGATCACGGTGCGGGCGGGCGACACGCTCGGGCTCGGAGTCGAGCGACGCGCGGGCACGGTGCTCGAGCCCGTGCTCCCCGGGCGCCAGGCCATCGCGCAAGACGGCGTGGTCGAGGTGACGGTCGTGAACGGCGTGACGAGCGACTCGGCCATCCCACAGGGCTCGTATGGTGCGGCCGTGGTGATCGATGGGCGCTTTCCGAGCGACGACGTCTTCGCGTTGAGGCTCGAGGGGCCGGCTTCCGCGCGGCTGTGGGTCGAGGGGGACGCGGAGCTCAGCCCCGAGCGCAGCATCGGCCCGTTGCTCCCACGCGCGCAAAAGGAAGGGACCGTCAACTTGCCGGCGACCTCGCCGGGCCTCATCGGCGTGGGCGCGACCGTGAACCGCACGGAGTGGCTCGATGCGGCGGGCGAGGACGTCGTGATGGGCGCGTACGGCGGAGACGGCGTGCCCGTCGACAGCACGGCGTTCTTCTCTGCGGCGGGGCCGAATGCGCTCGGCGTCATGAAGCCGGATCTGGTCGCGCCCGGTGCCAACGTCATCGGAGCGATGGCGGAAGGGACCGACCCGCGCGACCCGGGCACCGTCGCGGGCGGGCTCTTCGACGACTTCGGGGCGTGCGCCGAGCGCGGCTACGCGCCCGGCTGCTTCGTGATCGACGACGCGCACGCGCTCGCGGGCGGCACCTCGATGTCGGCTCCGCTCGTCTCCGGCGCCATCGCCCTCTTGCTCGAGCAGAATCCGACGTTGACGCAGGCGGCGCTGCGAGCCCTGCTACAAGCCGGCGCGCGACGCATCGCGGGAACCACCGGCGACCGAAGCCAGCTCGGCGCCGGCGCGCTCGATCTCGAGCGCACGCTCGAAGCGCTCGACGAAGGCATGAACGAGCGCTTGCCGGGCGCGGCAACCGAGCTCGTCCTCTCCGAGTCCTTCGCGCATCCGGATCCGAGCTGGCCGCTCGAAGCGCTGCTCGAAGTGCGCGACGACGACGATCACGTCGCCGACGGTTTCGACCCGGCACGGCTCGAAGTGACGGTTTCCGGCGCGGTGCTCGCCACGCCCGCGGCGCGAGTCGCCCCCGGACTCTTTCGTTTCTCGGTCGTCGCGCAGGCCGAGAGCGGCGGCACGTCGCTCTCGATCGACGTGAGCTTCGACGGCCGCACGCTCGTGAAGAAAACCGTGCCGATCGCCGTCGATCACGCGCTCTCCACCACGCTCCCCTCCGCACGCGGCGGCTGCTCGCTCGTTCGCGACGAACGCTTGACGATTTCCGGCGCCGCCTTCGTCGCGCTCGTCGCTTTGGCTTGCGCCGCACGGCGCCGTCGCGAGAACGCTCGCGTTCGTTAGTCGGGAGCCGTCGTGGAACGGCTTGCTCGCGCGCCGTTCCGATGTGACCCAAAGGTCGCCTCAAAATCAAATCGCTGCTAGAGTAGGCAGCTACGTTGCGTACGGTGGTGGTCGTCACGTCGGTGGTGGTGGCGTCGTTGGTCGCGGCGCGCACCGAGGCACAGGACTACACGTTCGTGCCCGTCCCCGGAGGAGCCGTCGCGGACATCGCGTACGACGAGCACGATGCGAAGGTGGTGTTCGCGGCCGCGCACGGCGTCGGCATCTACAAATCCACGGACGGCGGCATTTCTTTCGCGCCGCGCGAGCTCCCGGAGCTCCGACCGCACACGCCGCGACAGGTGCTGTCGTCCAAAGCCGAAGCGGGCGTCGTGCTCGTGTGCGAACCGAACATGAGCGGAACGCCGTCGGACGCGAGCAACGTGTTTCGGTCCGAAGACGGCGGCGAAACGTTCGCGGCCGTTCTATCGATGGGCGGCAAAGGCTGCACCGCGCTCGCCGAGAGCGGCACGGAAGGCACCTACTACGCCGCCACCGGTACGACACCGAGCCTCGTCCTTCATCGCAGCACGGACGGCGGCAAGACGTGGAGCCCGACCAAGCTCACCCTCTCGAGCTCGATCTCGCTCTCGAGCGGCAACGCCGTCTCGAGCCTGCTCGAGCTGCCGACGGGGCGCTTGGTGTTCGCCCTGCAGAGCGCCCCGACCTTCGAGCTGCCGAGCACCGGGAGCGTTTGCTATTCGGACGACGGCTCGACGCTGAACAAGGTCACCAACATCATGGGCGCAACCGACATCAGCGGTCCGGTGCCTGATCTCGCCTACAACGGGACCGACACCCTGCGGCTCTTCGAGGAGCAGGTTGGGGATCCGTACCTCTTTCAAAGCTCCGACGGCGCGAGCTTCGAGCATCTGACGTTCGCGGATGCGACCGACAGCTACAGCCCCTACTACGAGCTCCGGTACGTCCCGTCACGGGACGCCTTTCTCTCGCTTTCCGGCGGCCGCGTGCTGCAGAGCACCGATGCCGCGGGCGGCTACGACTTCGACGGCTTCATGCCGATCTCGGCGACCGGGCACGATCAGATCACACAGCTCACGACCGTCGTTGCCGATCCGAGCCGCGACGACATTTGGCTGACGGGGCAGGAAACGGGTGGCCTCGGCGTCGTGCGCATCGATGACAGCGGGGACAGGGCAATCGCAGCGAAAGGCATCGACGCCGCGCGACTCGATGCCGCCTTGTACGACGCGACGAGCGGGTACCAATACCTCGTGAGCTACGCGGGACGCGTCTTCTTCGCCGAGACGGGTGCGGCGTCGGCGCGCCTCGTGTTTCGCGGCCGATTTTCGGAATCCGAGCCCATCACCGCGATCGCCTACGACCTCGCCGATCCGAAGCACATCGTCCTCGGCACGACCTATGGCACGAGCATCGACCGAGAAGTGCGCATGCTCGAGCTAGCCGACGCGGTGGCGGCGCCGACAGACGCGAACGACGGGCAGCACGCCGCGTGGACACGCGCAGCGGATCCGAAGGCGTCGAGCAATCAAGAGTACGTCACCGCGCTCATCGTGGACGGAATGACGCGCTACGTGGCTTACGCCAACATCACCGCCAACGTCGGCACTGGACAGTACATCTATCGCAGTCGGGACGGCGGCATGACCTACGAAGCGCTGCCGCTCGTCACCGATCAGGGCGTTTGGATGGTCGCGCGCGACCCCTCGGACGCCAAGGTGCTCTACGCGGGCGGTGGCTCGTATGTCATCCCCAGCGACCCGACCACGAAGGGCCTGTTCAAGTCCGAGGACGCAGGCGACACGTGGGCTCAGGTCGCCGATCCGGCGCTTCAGCAGCAGCAGCCGTCCCGCATCGCCTTCGACCCGGATCAGCCGGCACATTTCTGGGTTGCCTCGACCGGACAAGGCGGCCACGTCTTTCAAACGCTCGACGCCGGAGCCACGTTCACCGACGTGACGCCGACCGGTGGCTCGGGTGAGCTGTCGGACATCGAGTACTCCTCGTCGCTCGGGCGCGTGCTCCTCGGGCGCGAATCCGGCGCGTACACTCACGATCCCGCTGGTACCGCCGGCACCTGGGAAAGCTGGGGCGATTTCTACGGGTGGCCGCTCGCGCTCTATGCCGGCGGCCGCGGCATCGCGACGAGCGCCGGACTCTACGTCGCGGACGACCTGGTCGGTTCAGTGGGTGAAGGCGAAGGCGGCGCGAGCAGCTCGAGCGGTGGCTCGGGCGCCAGCGGGGCAAGCGGCGGCTCGACGAGCGCAGCCGGCGGCTCGAGCGCACGCGCCGGCGCGGGACCGAACACCGGCGGGTCGACGAGCGCAACGGGAGGCATGGCGGGCGGACCCGGGAGCGGCGGTCGCGCCGCTGGAGCGAGCGGCGACGCAAACGCCGCGGGCACGGCGAGCCACACGGAAAAAAGCTCGACCGGCGACAAGAGCTCGGGCTGCTCGTGCGGCGTCGCCGGCCATTCCAAGACGGCAACCAGCGTCTGGTTGCTCGCGCTGCTCGGCCTCGTGCGCCGGCGCCGGGCGTCACGCCTCAGCTAGAGCTCGACGAGATAAAGGCTCGCGCCGTGCGGCTCGAACGGAGCCACGTCGGGGTCGAACGGATGGTCGGCGTCCACGCGCTCGAGGTGCGTGCCCACCGCGAGCACGCCGCGCGCGTCGTGAACGTTGACGAGGCGCGCTTCGGCGAGGGTCTCACGCTCCTGGAACGGAACCTCGAGCCGCGTGAGCTCACCGTTCTTGCCGACCGTGACGAGCAACCACTGAAACTCGCCGGGCGGCTCCCACTCGGCGCGCATGCCGAGCGTGAAGCCTTGCGGCGCGCCCGCGAGATCGAGCCACACGAGCGCGGCCCCGGTCGGCTCGAGGGGCGTGAGGCGCACGCGGCGCGGCAAGCTCTTGAACGGGATGGTCCAGTCGAAGTGCGCCGTGCCGAAGCCGCTCGTCCACGCGAGCGACGGCAGGTGGCGCCCGTCCTCGCGCTCGCCGAGGAACGCGCGCGCCACCGCGAAATCGCCGAGCAGGTTCGCCATTTTCGCTTCGCTCTCGCCGAGCGTGTGGCGGATGACGTCGAACCAATCGGGCTCGTTCCGAAAGGTGAGCGCGTCGGCAGGCGTCGTTTGCACGGACGCCGTGATGAGCGCCGTCGAGAGCTCGCCCGGTGTCCCCGTGCCGAGCTTCTCCTCGAGGTACTCGAGGAAGATGGCGCGGCCCTCGCTCGCGGCGCTCCGTTCGCGCGCGGCGATGGCGGCGCTCGGCGTCGCTTGCACGGCGCTCACGGCTTCGAGGTCGAAGCTCGTGGGCCGACCGACGAGCCACCAGAGCTCGGTGGCGAACGCGCGCCGGAGATCGGGGGTTTCGCCGGCGTCGAGCCGGAGCGCGATCGCCTCGCCGACGCAGAGCGTGGCGGCCCGCGCGAGGAGCCAGGCGTCGTCGTCGGCGAGCGCGCTGCAGAACGCCGACGCGCGGTCGAAGCCACCGAGCCGCAGCGCGTCCGCGGCGACCCGCACGCGCTCGAAGCCGGGCGTCGTGCGATCGGGAGCCGCCAGATAGAGGTCGAGCTCCGGCCCACCGCCAAGCTCGAAGTCCGTGAGCGGCGCCGGCAGCCGGAGGCCCTGAACGAGCGACCGGTAGGCGTGCTCGAGCGCACCGAGCGCCGCGAGCGTGACGGCCGCGGAGACCTGGGCCGAGCCGTGCACGCACACCGGCACGCTCGGCGAGCAGGCGCGGCCCGTCGCCTGCGGGCGGAGCACCGCTTCGATACGTGCGCCGGTCGGAAGGCGCGGATCGGTTTCGACGACGTGCGGGGCTTCGGCCACGGGGCCACCGAGCAAGAGCGGTGGCTCGGTCGGACCGGCCGCGGCATGCGACGCCGCGAGGATCACGCCGGCCATGAGGGCGGGACGGCCCGGGCGGCGGAATTTGACAGTCTCCGCGCCTCGGACCCTATACTGAGTGCGGAGCTTTCGCGCTCGAGTCATGGGTACGCCGCGCTTCGATCCGACGCACTCGCTAGAATTCAACCTCGACCGAGGTAGCGTCAAGCTCAGCGGTTCGATCGAACGCGTGCTGCTGCCCGCCGACGCGCTCGCGGCGCTCGTCCGGGGCGCGGATGTCGAGACGCGCCGCGACTTCGCGCGCCGCCTCGGCACGGAGGCCGGCCGCCGCGTCGCCGAGCGGCTCGACGGCAACGCGAGCGCCGAAGCCGTGGTCGAGCACCTCGGCGGCGAGGTCGCGCTGATGGGCATGGGCTCGCTCGGCTTCGAGCGTTGGGGGCGGATGCTGGTCGCGACGGTGCAGGGCTCGCCCCTGCGCGGCGAAGGCGACGAGATCCTCGCCGGGATCGTCGAGGGTGCCTTGCAGCGCGCCTTCGGACGCACGGCGTCGGTCGTCCCGCTCCAGCGCGACGATTCGCTCGTGCGCCTCTTGGTCGTGAGCTCGAGCACCGCGGACCGCGTGCGGGAGTGGCTCGGCTCCGGAGTGAGCTGGGGCGAAGTGCTTGGACGCCTGAACGGAGCCGGAGGCGCCTCGTGACCACGACCGATCGCGTGCAGAAGCTCGAAGCGCTGCTCGAGCGCGTGCGGAAGAATCGAACGGCGGCGCCACGTCGCGCGAGCGCGGCCGTAGCGGCGCCCCTCGCGCGCGATGCCATCTCCGCCCAGGCACCGCCGCCGCCGGTTGCGCCGCGCGAACCATTCGCCTCCGCGATCACGCCCCCGTCGCCGCCCGCGGCTCCCGCGCCGACGCCGCCGTCGCCGCCCACCATGGCCTCCACGCCGCCGGATGTGCAGCCGCCGACGACGCCGGGGTGGCAGCCGGAGCCTGGCTCCGCGGTCCAGACGCGGCCCGCGACGCTGCCGCCCGAGTCGATCCCCGCCGAGGAGATCAGCGACGACGACCTGCTCGAGGTCACAACCATTCCG
>DATMCL010000587.1:0-2965 GCA_035558375.1 Polyangiaceae bacterium | reverse complement strand
ATGTAGCCGTCGACGCTGCCGACGCCGGGACCGCTCGAGATGTTGCTGCTGCTCGCCCCGTCGTACGCATCCTGCGTCCAGCAGGTCCAATCCTCCGGCGGATCGTGCGAGAGCTCGTTGTTCGCGTCCATCAGGAGCGCGCACGCCTGCGCCTTGCGATCGCGATCCGCATCCGTCACGACCGCCGGCAGATCGCCGATCCAGCGATACAAGTTGAACAGCCTGAGCGCGTTGTCGTGCCCGGTCGCCGAGATCATCCCGGGCTCACAGCTCGCGATGTCGCCGTCCCAAGTTCCTTCACTCATATCCGCGCGATCCGCATTCCAGCGCGCGCACGTCCCCTCCGGCGACCGGTCTCCCGGATCCGTGAGCATCCCGGCGCTCCCACCCATCCCCGCCGAAGCTCCACTCGCCCCGCCATTCCCCGCGCCTGCCTTGCCTCCCCTGCCACCCGGCCCCGCACCGCCCACGCCACTTCCCGCGGCGCCCCCCGCCACAGTTCCCGCCCCTGAGCCTGCCATCGCCCCTGCGCCTGCCATGGCGCTTGAGCCTGTCGCCCCTGACCCTGCCGTTGCCCCTGACCCTGCCATTGCCAATGATCCTGCCGCTCCCCCCGCACCGCTTCCGGCTCCCGAGCCCGCTGCTCCCGAGGCCGCCCCCGAAACCGCACCCATCCCCGCCGATCCCCCGGTTCCGGGAACATCTTCCGAATCGCCGCTGTCACAGCCGCCCGCCCCGAACAGCAGTGAAGCCGCCGCTGCCACGTGAATTTTTCCAAATGAGGTGCGCATACCGAGGTGGCTCCCTCGGTCATGGTCACCGGACCCGAGGGCGAGCTATCAAAAAAGAGCCGCCAACCGGGCCGAACGGGCCACGCTCGGACTACTCGCGCAGCGCCTCGGCGCCGCCGATGATCTCCATGAGCTCCGTCGTGATGGCCGCCTGGCGGGCGCGGTTGTACGCGAGCGTGAGCTTCGAGATCATCTCGGACGCGTTCTTGGTCGCCGAATCCATGGCAGTCATGCGCGCGCCGAGCTCGGACGCCATCGACTCGAGCAGAGCGCGAGCGAGCGTGACTTCGACGTACATCGGCACGAGGCGCTCGAGCAGCGCCGTCTGATCGGGCTCGAACAGGTACTCCCGGTGGCGCTCCCACTCGGCCGCGCCTTGCTCGACGGGCGGCGGCTCGGGCTTCTCGAGCGGGAGGAGCGGCGCGACGACGACGCGCTGGCTCATCGCGCTCTTGAACTCGTTGTAAACGAGGTAAATCGAGTCGATCTCCTCGCGCAGGAACGGCGCCATCAGCGTGCGCACGACGGTCCGCGCCGTCGCGAGCGTCAAGTCCTCCCACACGCCCGTGAAGGCGTGGAAGAGCGGCGCCTTGCGGCGCGTGAAGTAATCGCGGCCCTTGCGACCGATCGTCGCGATCTGGACCTCGACGCCCGCTGCCTCTTTCTCACGCCAGAGCCGCTCGGCCGCGCGGGCAATGTTCGTGTTGAACGCGCCGCACTGGCCGCGATCGCTCGTCACGACGAGGATCAGCGCGCGTCGCTCCGGGCGCTGCGTGAGCAGCGGATGCTCGATGGCGCCCGACTCGCTTTCCGCGAGCGCTGCGGTGACCTGACCGAGCACCGTCGCGGTGCGAACCGCGTACGGACGGAGCGCGAGGATCCGCTGCTGCGCCTTGGCGAGGCGTGCGCCCGCGACCATCTTCATGGCGCGCGTGATCTTCTGCGTGCCCTTCACGCTGGAAATGCGGCGGCGGATCGCTTTGAGACTAGGCATTCGAGACTACTGGTGAAAAAGCGCAGCCGGGACGCGGCTCACGCGTGCTCTTCCGAGCCCTCTTCGGCCTTCTTCTTCGACTTCTTGGGCTTCTTGTCGCCGGCGTCGGCCTTCTCGGCCTCGGGCTTGGCGCCCTGCTTGCTCGCGACGAAGTGCTTGCCGAAATCGGTGAGCGCCTTCTCGACCTTCTTCTTGGTCTCGTCGCCGATGTCCTTCGTCTTCTTGATGTCGTCCCAGATGTCGGCGTGGTTCTTGTCGACGTAGGCGTAAAGCTCGCGCTCGTACTCCTTCAGCGACTCGACGGGGAGCTTGTCGGTGTAGCCGTTCGTGCCGGCGAACACGATCAGCACCTGGCGCTCGACCGGGAGCGGAACGTACTGGTCCTGCTTCAGGAGCTCCACCAGACGGCGTCCGCGCTCGAGCTGCTGGCGCGACGCGGCGTCGAGATCGCTTGCGAACTGCGCGAAGGCTTCCATCGCGCGGTACTGAGCGAGGTCGAGGCGCAGCGTGCCGGCGACCTTCTTCATCGCCTTGATCTGCGCGTTGCCGCCGACGCGGCTCACGGAGATGCCGACGTTGATGGCGGGACGAACGCCGGAATAGAAGAGATCGCTCTCGAGGAAGATCTGCCCGTCCGTGATCGAGATGACGTTGGTCGGGATGTACGCGGAAACGTCGCCGGCCTGAGTCTCGATGATCGGCAGCGCCGTGAGGGAGCCGCCCGAGTGCGGATCCATCTTGAGCTCGAGCTCCGCCTTCTCCGGGCGCGCGTCGAGCACCTTCTGTGCCTCGTGCTTGCCGACGTCGCCGATGTGAACCTGGCCGTCGACGCCGCGGAAGGTCTGGTCGCCGGGCTTCACGTCGCTGCCCTTGCGCGTCACGAACCAGCGCTCGCCCATCTTGGCGGCGCGCTCGAGCAGGCGCGAGTGGATGTAGAACACGTCGCCCGGGTACGCCTCGCGACCCGGCGGGCGGCGCAGGAGCAGCGAGAGCTGACGGTACGCGACGGCTTGCTTCGAGAGGTCGTCGTAGAAGCAGAGGGCGTGGCGACCGGTGTCGCGGAAGAACTCGCCCATCGTGACGCCGGTGTACGGCGCGAGGAACTGCAGCGGCGCCGACTCGGTCGCCGTCGCGATGACGACGATGGTGTATTCCATCGCGCCCTGCTCTTCGAGCACTT
>DATMCL010000586.1:0-18183 GCA_035558375.1 Polyangiaceae bacterium | reverse complement strand
ATGATCATCTGACCGATCGCGTCGACCTCTCCGGGCGCGAGATTGGTGCCCTGAACGGGCAGCATCATGACGCTGGCAAAGGCGGGCGCCGCCAGGGCAAGCAGCGCGGGCACGAGTAAGAAGGCTTTCTTTCGCATGGGTCTCCCCCTCAGCAAGGAACAGGCCAGACCGTCTCAGTCTGAGCCAACGTCCTGATTCTCGCTGATTTTCCGGCATTTTTCAAGGAACGACCGCCATCGTCTGTCCCCGGCCGACTCCGGGGGGTGTGATCCTTTCGGCACAGTGCCCGGCGTTCCTTACGGACCCGCGGTCCAAGGTAGCCAAACGTCGCACCCCCTCCGTCGGGACCCCGCCCCGCACGGGTCGTTCGGCACACTGTCGCAAACGCGACCTCACGGGCCTGTGCCGTGGAGCCACGGATGCTCGCGACGCGCATGAGCAATCCCGTCGTTCGACGTTGGCACATCGGTTGCTCTTAGTCGCTCTGGGTGGCGCTTCGGCGTCGTTATTCAATCCGAACGGGAGAGGTTCACATGCTTCGATACGAGAGAGTTAGGTCCATGCTGATGGTGCTCGCGTCCGCGGCGACATTCGCTTGCGCGAGCGACCGAGACGTCGAGGTGACGGGCAGCGTCGCCGCGCCTGCCGGTCAAGCGGTGTCGGGCCCGATCACGTTGAGCTTCTTGGACGTCGTCTCGAGCGACGAGACGCCGAAGAGCGTTGCCGAAACGAAGCTCGACGCAGTCGGCGAGTTCAAGCAAACCGTCACGGTGGAGGGCGATACGGTGCGCGTGCGCGCCGTCGTCGACGCCGACGGCAACGGAGCCTGCTCGCCGGGCGAGCTTTGGGCCGAAAGCGACGCGGCGATTGGGGACGACGACAGCGTCGCACCGGTCAATTTGACGCTCGGTACGGCGGCCTGCCCGGCGGCCATGTAAGAACGGGGAGCGGGGTGAGACGGGGGCAGGCCAGGCGGGGATCAGGGGGACGTCTGGCCTGCCCCTGGGCCTTCGGGGGCTCAGTGCTCGAACGCGTACTCGAGACCGACGAACACCTGCGCGCGGCGCGTCGGTGCGAGCTCGGCGCGCGAGGTCTCGTCCACCGGGTACAAGAGCGCGCCGATCACGTACGGCTGGGTCCTCGCGAACGAGTACTCGCCGCCCACGCGGTACGAGAGACCGGGAACCGGAGCGAACGGGCCGGTCAGCACGAGCCGCGTCGCGACCGTTGCCGGCGAGACGGGCGCCGTCGTGAAGCCGCCGTCGTAGTAGCGATCGGCGAGCCGCCGCCCCTGGAAGCGCGCGGCGAGCGCAATCGTCGGGAGCGAGCCGCCGAGATCGTACGATGCGCGCGCGTTGCCGAAGACCTGGGCCGCGACCGGCATCTCGAGCTCCCCACCGCCGTCGCCTTCGTTGACGTGCGTGCGCGCGATGGTGACGTTCGTGCCGAAACGCAGGCGCCCGTTGACCGCCGCGCCGTCGTAGCCCGCGTTCATGCCGACGTTGTCGACGCGCGCGACGTTTTGATTCTGGTACCCGTCCTCGAGGCCGGGGGTGAGCTTGCCTTCGGCGATGCCGGCGGCGAGCGCGTCGCTCGAGAGCGGAGCCGCATCGACGAGATCGATCCACCACGAGCGGAAGACGCCGAACATGATGCGGTGCTTGCCGAAGCGCTGCTCGAAGCTCCCCTCGAGTGAGCGCACCGTCTCCGGCCCCAGATTGGGCGCGGCGAGCTGCGAGTTCGGGTCCGCGTAAGTGAGCTCGTAGGCAGCCGGGGCACGGAACGCCTCGGCGTAGATGAGCTTCACGCGGCCGCCGTCCCAGGGCGTGACGCCGGCCGCCGTGCGCGGCGAGAGCTTGTCGCCGAAGCGCGTGTCGTGGTCGAGCCTTAGCCCGACGTTGATGTCGAGGAAGTTGGTCGGGCTCAGTGTCTGCGCCACGTACGGACCGACGAGGCCGTCCGTGCGGTGTCCGCCGCTCGGAGGGATGCTGGCCGTGCCCGCCGCGTTCTTTATGGTCAGGCTGTCTTCGACATCACGCACCTTGGCGTCGACGCCGAACAGCGTGGCAGCCCGCAGGATCGGCCATTGTAAGGTCGCGCGAACTTCCCCACCGAGCGTCCGCCCGACGCCCTTGAGATAGCGATGGCACCCCTCGATGAAACCGTCGGGGCAATCCTCCGCGGCGCTCGTTCGGTTGTACCACTGGTAGTCGTAGAGATCGCCGTAGCCACGGACGAGCAGGTCGAGGCGCGAGGACAACGCCAGGCGTTGGCTGAGATCGATGTTCAGGAAGCGATCGACCTCGCGGTTGCCTGGGTCATCGAAGTCGGCGGCGTACGCTGCGAGAGAGTCCGCGAAAGCCGTACTGCGGTGGTACGTCGAAGCGTGCACCGCCGCCTTGAAGTCGCCGGTCGCGAAGCGCAGGTACGCGGAGGGGACCTGCATGGTGTCCGCGTCGCGAATCAGTCCGCCCCAGGTGCCGGGCGCTGTCTTCGGGCCGAAATTCTTCGGCATGTAGGTGATGTAGTCGTCGCCGTACGCCTGCGGGCCGACCTGCCACGTGGGCCCGCGGTTCGCGTAGTAGTCGAGCCCGAGCGTGAGCTCCGACGGCGACTTGCCGAGGGTGAAATCGCGCCCGTAGCCGGCAGCGAAGCGGTAGCCGCCACCAAGGCTCTGCGTGAAGCCCGGACTGTTCGGTCCGCCAGCTTTCTGCGGGGGGAGGGAGGCGTCGCCTTCGGCGATCACGCGCAGGCCGGAGAAGTCCTTGGCGCGCTTGGTGACGACGTTGATGACGCCGAGCATCGCCTGCGAGCCGTACAGCACCGAGCCCGGCCCGAGGATCACCTCGATGTGATCGATCATCTCGAACGGGACGCCGGCGCCGCGCTCGAAGTACGCCGTACCGTTCCAGGGCTCGTTCATCGTGTGGCCGTCTAGGAGCAGGAGCACGTGGTTGCCGTAGTCGCCGTTCAGGAGCACGCCGCGCGCGCCGACCTCCGCCGTGTGATTCGGCGTGGAAGTGACCATGCCGAGCGAGAGATAGTCGATGGCTTCGTCGAGCGAGCGGATGCCGTAGCGGCGGAGCTCGTCCGCCGTGATCACGGTCGAGGTCGCGGGAGCGGTGGTATCGGTCTCGGCACCCTTCGAAGGCGTCGATACGATCGACTGGCCCAGCAGCTCGTCGAGCTCGGACGGCGACTCGGCGCGAGCCTCGGACCCGATGAGTAACGCCAGCACGAAGGCGGCGAACGGAAGACGGTAGCTCACGGGATCACCCTCGCGAGCTTCAAGAGCTCGGGCTTGAAGGCCACCTTCTGCAGGCGCGCCTGTGTGAGGTTCACGACCAGCTTCGGCCGACCCGACTCGGCGTCGAAGCCGAGCACGCTGCCCTTCGGCACGTACGAGGCGGTCGCAGCGACCGTCAGGATCGATTGATCGACGAGCGAGGCCGCAATGGCCGGCATCTCGTCGGCGAGCCCGACGCTGAGGTAGAGCACCGCCGCACCGGAGCTCTTGCACAGCGCCGCGAGGCCGCGACGCGCCGAATACTGGACCATCTCCTCGCGGTGCGGCAGGCCGCCGACTTCTTTCAGCACGGAGAGCTCGTCGTGGATCTGCTCGCCGACACGCTCGGAGGCGGCGTCGCCGGGCTTCACCGCGATGAGCACGACGGCGCGACCGCGCGCGCGCTCGGAGAAGTTGCGGTCGTAGGCAGCGACCTTGGCGAGCAGCTCCACTTGGAGACGCACGGGCACTTCCACCGACTGCGCCGCACCTTTACCTACCCAGAGCGCGGTGCCGCACGCGCCACTGGCGCAAAGGAACGCTCGTCGAGTGACGGTGCCTCGATGGATCACGCCAAGAACCCTGGTCCCGCTACGGCCACGACCCGTTCGCCCTTAATCCTCTACGGCCCGAAGCCGTCTAAACTGTCTCAGAGTGGGCCAGTCGACCGATCCCGTCAAGCGATCTCCCGTGCGCGAGGCGAAGGGATTCGTGTCGGTCGCGAGCCGCATGGCGGTAGTCATTTTCGCGCTGGTCGCGGCCGTCTCGGCGGCCGTGGCCTTCGAGCTCACCCGCCGCGAAGAAAGCCATTACATCGAGTCCAAGCGCCTCGCGGGCTCGATGCTTACTGAACTGTTGGCCGACTCGATCGCGCCAGCCCTCGATTTCGCCGACGCTGAAGCGATCCACGCTTCGCTCGCGATGCTTGCGAAGAACCGCGACGTGGTCGACGCCGCCGTGTGGGCCGCCGGCGGCCGCGAGCCTCTCTCGCGGCTTCGGGAAAATGGATCACTCGCTTCGGCGAGCCACGAGCCGGGCATCCGCGTCACGCGCGATCACATCGACATCGCCCGCCTAGTGAAGAGCCCGGTCGGCAAACCGCTCGGCAGCGTGCTCGTGCGCGTCTCGCTCGCGGAAGAGCGCGCCGCAGTCGTCGCGGCGAAGAAGCGCATCTTCTGGCTGGCGTGCGCGCTGTCCGCCCTCGTCGCCGCGCTCCTCACTGCCGTCGTTCGGCGCACGATCATCTCTCCGCTCGCCGCACTCGAGCGCGCGGCCCGCCGGCTGACGCGCGGCGAGCTGATCGAGGTCGAGAACATCAGGCTCGACGAGGTGGGGAGCCTCGGCCACACCTTCAACAACATGGGCCGCGCCATCCGCGAGCGCGAGCAGCGTATTTACGATGTGAACACGCGGCTCCAGGGGCTGCTCGACACGATGCGCCAGGCCATCGTCGTGTTCGACGGCGACGGGCGGCTCGAGCGCGAGCGCTCGCGCTTCGCCGAGCAGCTCTTTGGTGACGCCGCGGGGGTGAAGAGCTCCATCGTTGACCTGCTTTTTCCCGCCGAGCACGCCCCCGGCGTGGAACGGGAGGCGTTCCGCGCCTGGCTCGGCGTCGCCGGCGCCGTATCGCGCGATCGCTTCGACGAGCTCGTGGACCTGGCCCCCAAAGAAGCGCGCCTGCGCCGAGGGGACAGCGATTGCATTCTCGAGCTCGAGTTCCGCGCGGCCGCCGGCGACACGGACGGACGCATCATGCTGCTCGCGACGGACGTGACCTCACAGCGCCGGCTCGAGCGCACGGCCGAGACGCGCGAACGCGAGCATCAGAAGCAGCTCGGCGCCATGCGCCGGCTCGTCGCCGGCGGCGGACAGGTGTTCGTGCGCTTTCTTTCGTCGGCTCGGGACCGGCTTGGGCGCGCCGTGCGTGACCTCGGCAACGCGGGGCCACTGACGCAGGAAGGCGTGGAAAGAGCGTTCCGATTCGTCCACACCCTGCGCGCTGAGTCGCGCTCGTTCGATCTCGGCGCGGTGGAGGAGCTCTCGCTCGGGCTCGAGCTCGAGCTCGCCGGAGCCCGTCACGCGCCACCCGGCTCGGCGCCGCTGGTCGTCGCGCGCAAGAGCCTCGAGTCGGGCTACGCAGAGCTTCGGACCTTGCTCGACGACGCGGAGGCACTTTTCGTCGAGAGCTCGCCCATCGGCCGGCGCGTGCTCGAGCAAGTCACCGTGTCGCGCGGCGATATCGACGAGCTCGTGAAGCGCTACGGCGCGCGCCACGACGAGCTCGGCCGGCTCATCTCGCGTCTCTCGGCGCGGCCGTTCGGGGAGCTCACCTCGACGCTTTCGGAAGACGCGGCACGCTGGGCCGGCAAAGCGCACAAGCGCGTCGAGGTCGTAGTGACGGGGCGCGAGGTGCTCGTCCCAGCGCGTGTCGCCGAGCGGCTCTCGGGCGTGCTCGCGCACCTTTTGCGCAACGCGATCGCTCACGGCATCGAGTCCGAGGAGCGACGCCTCGAGCTCGGAAAGCCTGGGGCAGGACGCATCGAGCTTTCTTGCCTCGAGTCGGGCGACGGCGTCGAGATCCGGGTCCACGACGACGGCGCGGGCTTCGACGTGGACGCGTTCGCGGGCGGCAATCTGGAAGGGGCTTTCGAGGCGGGTCGCTCGACTCGGAAAACGGCCGACGAGCTCGGCGGCTTCGGCGTCGGCTTGGGCGCGGTCCGGGACGAATTGAAAGAGATCGGGTATCTTGTGAGCTTGAGGTCCCAGAGTGGAATCGGCGCGAGCGTGCTGCTCGGTCCAGCCGGGAGAGCAGCGGAAGGCGCATGGTCGACCAGCCCGTCATCGTCGTAGTCGACGACAGCGAGATCATTCTCGAGCGCATCAAAGCGCGACTCGAGACGGAGGGGTATCGCGTGGTCACGACCGCACAGACCGTCGGGGCGGCGCGGCACCTCAAGGGGGCGAGCCTGGTCATCATCGATTGGCACATGCCGGGGATGAGCGGCGGGGACGTGCTCGAATCCTTCCAGCGCGCCGTGGCAAGCTCGCCGAAGCGGCCGGCATTTTACCTCTACACGTCGGATCCGACCGTCTCGGCGGCTGCGAAGAAGGCGGGGTTCGACGGGACGTTCGTCAACAAGGGCGACGACGAATCGCTCGTGCAGCAGGTGGCGGCGGCGCTTCGGATCGCGAAGTTGAAGGCGCGGGCGACTTCGGCGTAGCCCCGGCACGGCTCGCTCATTTTCCGGAGTGCGAGAGCACCGCCCTCGGCGCGCTCACGCGGCCCCCACCTTCTCTTCGCGCGGCCTCTGTCTCGAGCGGCCTCAGCCGCCTTCATCAGAAGACGAACACGCTGTCGCCCGAGCCGAGGGAGCAGGCTCCGCTCTTCGGGTTGCCGCCGGTTCGGAGGATCTCCTCGGCCGACGGCTCGCGGTACTTTCCGGAGAGCTCGATATCGACCATGCGCACGATCGCCGCGTCGAGCTTGGTCACGAAGTAGCACGGGATCGTGGGCTCTTTGTGCGCGCCGCCGACGCCTGAATCGTCGGTGAGGAACAAGTAGCGTCCGCCCGTGAGCTCCGCCGTGCTTCGCATCGTGAGCTCGGTGAGCTCGTCGATGCCGCTCGAGGCGACGGGGTAGACGTGAATGCCGAGTGAGGCCACGTCGCGGATCGCCGTCGCCATGTTCGCGGCCTGATCGGGATGGTTCGGCGCGTCGGCGACCCAGAAGGCGAGGCGCGCCGTGGCGGCGTCGTCACGCCAGCTGAGCTCGGTGAGCGCGGAGAGCGCCTGATCCGGTGCTTCCGGGAAATCTCCGCCGCCCTGCGCGCTTTGGGCGCCGAGGTTGTTGCGGAAGGTCGTGAGCACCGACTCGAAGTCGAAGGAGCGGACGACGTAGTCGTCGCTGTAGTCGCGATACACGACGAGCGACCAGCGCTGCTCGGAGTTCGGGTGGCTCGCGGCGATGGTGCTCGCGATCGTCATGAACTCGACCTTCAGGTACTGGATCTCGTCGCCCATGCTGCCGGTCGTATCGATCACGAGCGCGATGTCGAGCCGGTCTTTCTTGCCGGGCGCCGGCGCGAGCGCCTCGTGCGCCGCGTCGAACTCATCGTCGGCGATGGGGAGCAGGCCGCTCGTCTGGCTCTCGACCATGCTCTGCCGGTACGCGCTGAAGTATCCGTAGTTGAGGTTGTCGTCCCACGCGCCCGCGGTGAGCGTTCCCGGCTCGACGCCGGCGCCGGAGCCGTCCGGGGGTTCGGGCATGGACGACGGCGGGGGCGAAGCCGTTCCGTCGCTCCCGTCGGCGGACCCCGAGTCTTCACCTTTCGAAGGCGTGCCGTCGGGTGCTTCGGAATCGGGGTCAGAAGGCTCGGACGGCGGCGTGCTCGTCGAGCCTCCGCTGCTGGTGTCGATGACCGGGCCGGAGCCGCCGCCGCTCGCGGTGCTGCCACCGGTGCCCGAAGAGGTTCCGGAGCTGCCGCCCGAGCTCGAGGCACCGGTCGCGCCCGTACCGCTCGAGCCGGAGCTGCCACTCGTTGCGCCGCTGCCGACGTTGCCGAGGGGAGCCGGGTTCCCCGACGCTGCGTTGTTCGACGAGCACGCAAACGCCAGGATGCCGAGCC
Source organism: Polyangiaceae bacterium (assembly GCA_035558375.1). Classification (GTDB taxonomy): domain Bacteria; phylum Myxococcota_A; class Polyangia; order Polyangiales; family Polyangiaceae; genus PMG-095. Next base: position 10,272 of record DATMCL010000586.1, on the reverse strand, counting down.
CGCACACCCAAAGTCCGGTCAATACTCGCGTCATGGGCTGTCTCCTCAGAGCGACTGACGCCTAAGCAGGTGTCGTGCCAGGCGCGTCGGTCGCGAAGTTTCGCTGGATCCCACGAGAACCGTTGAGACTTTGCCCGCGGTCCTCGAGCTTCTCGTAGTGTGCCAGCCTGTGCCGATCGGCTCGCCGCTCAGCGCTGCAAGAAGACGAACGCGCCTTTCTTGTTGGAAATGACGACGTCGGGGCGGCCGTCGCCGTTGCCGTCGCCCACGGTGAGCTGGGTGCCCACGCCCGAGTCGTCGTCGATGAGCGTCGGCGTGAAGGTGACGCCCCCGGGGTCGCGCACCGTGCGAAACCAATACAAGCGTGCGGGCTCGTCGAAATCCGGCATCCCAGCGGGCACATGGCCCCAGAAGCGCTCGCCACTCACGAGATCCGTCACGCCGTCGCCATCGATGTCCGCCGCGGCGAGCGCGTGGGGCTCGTGCATGGTGACGCTCGAGGTGGCGTCCGGCGCCGTGTCGGGAACGATGACGTGCTCGGCGAACGTCGGTCCGCCGGGCACGCCGGACATGTTCGGTCGTTGCTCGAACCACGCGAGGCCGTAGCCGTGCGCGGCAAGAGTCGTGACGACGTCGGGGATCCCGTCGGCGTTGACGTCGAGCACGTGCATTTGGGCGCCTCCTCCACCAAAGGGCTGAGCCTGCCGCTCGAACGTGGGCCCAACGTCGAGCGTCAGCTGTTGGAGGTAGACGCCGGTCGCCTCGAGGATGTCCGTCATGCCGTTGGCGTCGAGGTCGCCCGCGCCAAGCCCGTGCGTGAACGCGCCGTAGCCTTCGTTCTCGCTGATCGCGCGGAACACCCACGGCTCGCGCACGTTCTGGTCCGGTGCCGAGTAGCCGAGCACGCCGCCCGTCATGTGCACGAGCTCGGGCACGCCGTCGCCCGTGACGTCGACGAACGCCGGCGATTCGTTGTCGATCGGTACCGTGAGCACGTCGTGACGCGGCCAGGGTGCGTCGGCGACGTTCGGATTCTCGTACCAGGCCGCCGGAACGCCGGGGAAACCTATGACGAGCACGTCGAGCCAGCCGTCTCGATCGAAATCGTAGGGAAACTCGAAGAAGCAGTCGGAGTACCCGTGCGGGTCGAACGCCGTGCGCGCCCAGATCGCGTGCCGCGCGCCGTAACCGGGACCCTCGTACCAGTCGGGGCCCGCGACGACGTCCGTGACGCCGTCCCTGTCGAAGTCTCCGAAGCTTGCCCCCTCGCAGTAAAACTCGCGATGCAGCGTGATCTTGACGAAGCGATCGTCGAGCGCGGGCTCGCGCGGTAGCGGCTCGGGCTCCGTCGCAGGGGCGCCGCCGTTCGGCGCCGACGCCTCCGTCGCGCCGTCGTCGACGCCGGCATCCGTCGGCGCCGGCGTGTGGCTCGAGCGCCCCGAGCACGCGACGAGCGACACCAACGCCACTGGCCGGAGCCCTCGCCAAAGCGCCATGGCGTGCAGCATAGCGCGTATTCCGCGACTCTCGGGCTCGCGGGGCGCGCGTGATAGAATGGTGGGTCATGCGCTCCGGGTCGCGCGCACGCCGCGCCGTCGTCGTAGGGTCCGCTGTCGCGATTAGTTTCGCGCTCGCCTGCAGCTCGACGGAAGATGATGCGCCAGGCGGCTCGAGCGGCTCGAGCGGCGCGGGCAACGCGGGAGCTAGCCTTGGCGGCGCGGGCGCGATGACGAGCGCGGGCCGCGGAAACTCCGGGGGTAGCGCGTCGGGCACGGCGGGCGCAGCGGGCACTGGAGCACGCGGCGGCAGCGCGGGAACCGCGTCGAGTGGCGCGGGTCGTGGTGGGGCGAGCACTGGGGGCACCGCTGGAGGTGGAGCCGCGGGTGACGCAACGCGCGGGGGCACGAGCGGCGGGGACCCGACGAGCGATGCCGGCGCGGCGGGGAGCGGCGTCGAGCCCGTCGTCTGCGGCGCCGACAACTGCCACTACGTGCGGGCGGACGCGAGCGGCAGCGGCGATGGGTCGACGTGGACGGATGCGTATCCGGAGCTGCCGATGAAGCTCGCCCGCGGTCACGTCTACTTCGTGGCGCACGGCGACTACCCCGCGCACGACTTCGACGACGCCCCGAGCGGCGACGCACGCATCCGAATCGTGCGCGCGACGACCGCCGACCACGGGACGAGCACGGGCTGGGACGACGCGTACGCCGCAGGCGAGTGCACGTTCGGCGAGCTCGACTTCAGAGAACCCGGCTACGACTTCGAAGGGCGCGGCGCCCTGCGCGCCGTGGGCGATTTTCAGGGCACCGTCGTGCGCCTCGAGGGTGATTCGACGCATTTCAGCGGCGTCGACGTGGACGGCGCCTTCTCCTTGAGCAACGGCAAGCACGCGAGCGGCGCCTGCACGGGCATGGAGATCTCCGGCGACGACGTGGTCGTGAGCGGCAATCACGTGCACGACATCGCCGACGACGGCGTGGTCGTGGGCGGCAACAGTCGCTTGCTGTTCGAGGGGAACGAGATCGACCGCTTGATGGGCTGCGGCACCGACGGGGGCTGCGGGCCGTGCGACAACGGCCACAGCGACGGCCTCGAGATCTACGCCGTGCACGACAGCGACTTCGTCGGCAACTTCGCCCACGACATCGCGAGCACTTCGACTTTCTTCTTCGGCAACTGGGCGGACGAGCTCGGCGACGGCACCGCCGACTACTGCGAGAACATCCTGCTCGCGAACAACGTGCTCTATAACCCCGACACCGGGTTCGTCGTGTACCTCGAGGACGTGCGCGGGGTAACCCTGGTCGGCAACACGATCTGGGGGCAGCACCAGGGGCGCTACGGGGGGCTCGCCGTCGGCGTGAACGTGAAGGGCCTCGAGATCCACGACAACGTGATCTTGAGCATCAACTACGAGCACCTCATGAGCACGTTCGACCCCGCCGAGCACCACGGCGATCATAACCTCTTCGCCGTGAAGCTCGATCAGTGGATGGACGGCCCGCACGACCTGATCGCGCTCGATCCGGGCTTCACCGCGATTCCCGACGCCGACGCCGACAAGGTCCCAGACCCGAAACCCGAAGACTTCACGCCGACGTCCGCAAGCCCGCTCGTCGGAGCGGGCACGAGCGACGCCCCGCGCCTTCCCGCGCGGGATTTCTTCGGCGCGTTGCGCGCCTCGCCGCCGGCGATCGGCGCCATCGAGTAGGGAACGAATCCGTCGCCGGACGCGTGGTACGAGGGCCCCATGGCCTTCCTCGTGTTCGCCCATCCGTATCCGGATCGCTCGCGGGCCAATCGGCGGCTGCTCGAGGCCGTGAGCGATCTGCCCGGCCTCGAGGTGCGCTCGCTCTACGACACCTATCCGACGTTCGACATCGACGTCCCCGCCGAGCAAGCGGCTCTCACGCGCGCCGAGGTCGTCGTCTGGCAGCACCCCATCTACTGGTACACGGTGCCGAGCCTGCTCAAGCACTGGTTCGACAAGGTGCTGCTCAAGGGCTGGGCGTACGGTCAGGGCGGGAACGCGCTCCACGGCAAGCGCTGCCTGTGGGTGCCCACGACGGGGGGCGACGACAACGCCTACGTCCCCACGGGCATCCACGGCCGGCCCTTCGCCGAATACGTTCCGGTCGTGGAGCAGACGGCGCTTTTCTGCGGCATGCGCTGGGAAGAGCCGCTCATCGTGAAGGGCGCTCATCGCGTGTCGGAGGCGGACCTCGACGGCGTGGCGAAGCGCTACCGAGACACGCTCGCGAGGCTGATCGCGCGGGAGGAGCGGCCGTGAACGAGCACGTCGCCATCGAACGAGCGCTCGTCTATCTCACCGCCGCGGTCGTCTGCGTGCCCATCGCGAGCCGCCTGAAGCTCGGCTCCGTGCTCGGCTACCTCGCGGCGGGCCTCTTGATCGGCCCGTACGGCCTGCACCTCGTGCGTGACCCGGCGGCAACGCTGCGCTTCGCCGAGATCGGCGTCGTGCTCATGCTGTTCGTGATCGGCCTCGAGCTCGAGCTTTCGCACCTCCTCACGCTGCGCAAGGCCGTCTTCGGCGGCGGCTCGCTCCAGCTCGTCGCGGCGGCGATCCCGCTCGGCGGAGCGGCGCTACTCGTCGGACTACCGTGGCAGGCCGCGCTCGTCGTCGGGCTCGCGCTCGGCCTTTCGTCGACGGCGGTGAGCATGCAGACGATGAGCGAACGCAACCTGACGGCGACGCCCGTCGGGCGCACGGCGTTCGCCGTGCTCCTCTTTCAGGACATCGCCGCGATCCCGTTGCTCGCCATCGTCCCACTCCTCGCCGCGGCGCCGGGCGGAGGCGACGGGTCACGCGCCGAAGCTGCGCTCAAGGCGTTCGGCGCCATCGCCGCCGTCGTCGTCATCGGGCGCTTCTTGACGCGCCCGATCCTGCGAGTTCTCGCCAAGACCGGATTGCGCGAAGTGTTCAGCGGGTTCGCGCTGCTGCTCGTGCTCGGGATCGCGCTCCTCATGTCGAGCGTGGGCATCTCCATGGCGCTCGGCGCGTTCCTAGCCGGGGTGCTGCTGGCCGGGTCCGAGTACCGCCATGCGCTCGAGTCGGACATCGAGCCGTTCCGGGGGCTGCTCATGGGCCTCTTCTTCATCGCGGTCGGCATGAGCATCGATCTCGGCCTGCTCGCCCGCGAACCGCTCTTCATCGCGCTTCTCATCGTGGGCTTTCAGCTGCTCAAGCTGCTCGCGCTCCGCCTGATCGCGAGGCCGCTCGGCGTCGCGGCACCCGAGCGCTGGCTCTTGGCCGCGCTCCTCGCGCAGGGCGGGGAGTTCGCTTTCGTCGTCTTCGGCGTCGCGCGCAGCGCGCGGCTGCTCCCGGGCGAGTGGGACGCGCGCCTGACGCTGGCCGTCGCGCTCTCTATGGCCCTGACGCCCCTGCTCCTCATGCTCCACGATCGGCTGTTCGCGCGCCCGGACCAGCAAAACCGCGAGGCCGACACGATCGAGGATGCGAGCGCCGAGGTGATCATCGCCGGCTTCGGACGCTTCGGTCAGATCGTCGGGCGCCTTTTGTTCGCGAGCGGCATCAAAGCGACGGTGCTGGACTTCGACCCCGACCAGATCGAGCTCTTGAAGCGCTTCGATTTCCGCGTCTACTACGGCGACGCGACGCGCCTCGATCTCCTGGAAGCGGCTGGTGCCGCGCGCGCGAAGCTCCTCGTCCTCGCAATCGACGACCCCGAGGCGAGTGTCCGCCTCGTGGAGAACGTGAAGGAGCATTTCCCGAAGCTCCAGATCGTCGCCCGCGCCCGCAACATCTCGCACTGGCAAGCCTTGCGCTCACGCGGTGTGGCGAAGGTCGAGCGCGAGACGTTCGAATCCGCGATCCTGGTCGGGCGGCGGGCGCTCGAGACGCTCGGCGTGCGCCCCTACGAGGCTCGCGAGCGAGCGGATCTCTTCCGCAACCACAACCTTCGCACGCTCGAGGACGTCTTGCCGCACTGGCAGAACGAGGAGGCGCGCACGAACCTAGCGCGCTCCGCTCGCGAGCAACTCGAGCGGCAAATGGAAGAGGACCGCGCGAGTATCGCGACGGAGTCCGGCCACGGCTGGCACTCCGAGCTCGAGGGCGCCGACGAAGAGCGCGCTTGAACGGTTGACGAAGGGCGCGCTCGAGCAGTTACCGCGGTACCGTGATCGGCTCGAGCTTGCAGGCGTCGTTGCAGATGCTGTTGTTGGCGTCGCAGCCGTTGACGCTCGGCTGCGCCGCCGCCATCGCCTGATCGACGCCGCCGCGGTCGCACTGCTCGGGACCCTGGACCACGCCGTCCCCGCAATGCGGGCCGAAGTGGCACTGGGGCGTGCAGCCGCCGTAGGTGTCGGGGGAATTCATCGCGCCGAGGTCGCATTCCTCGCCGCCGTCCGCCTGCACCACGCCGTCGCCGCAGCGCGGACCGTAGTGGCAGTCCTGCGAGCAGCTACCGTACGCGTTGTCGTTGATGCCGTTGTCGCATTCTTCGGGCGGAGTCGTGACGCCGTCGCCGCAGAACGCGGGCACGCCGCAGCCCGCCGTGCAGGCGCCCGGCATGCCGTTGTTCGCGCCGTCGTCGCACTGCTCGCCGAAGCTGTCCTGCGTGACGCCGTCGCCGCAGCGCGGTCCGAGCTTGCAGCCCACGTCGCACTGGTTGTAGCCGCCGACGTTCACGCCGTCGTCGCAGGCTTCGCCGCAATCCGACTCCGTGACGCCGTTACCGCAGCGCGCGCCGAACTTGCACTGCGTCGTACACGCGCCGCACGCCGAGTCGTCGTTCATCGCGCCGTCGTCGCATTCCTCGGAAATGGTGACGACGCCGTCGCCGCACGTCTCGGTGCAGTCGCTCGGCAGCATGCTGAAGCCGCCGAGCGTCAGCTTGAAGCTCGAGCCCTCGACCTCGCGCTCGGCGTGAAAGATCTGGATCTGGTAGACGTTGCCGTCGACCAGGCCGTACGTCGTGGCCGTGCCGTTGCGCATCGACGAGGTGAGCGTCTTGCCGAGGTTATCGACCGTGATCTGCGACACCGCGTTGATGGTCGCGCCGTTGATCGTCAGCGTGCCGTTCAGCGGCACGTGCCAGCCGCCGAGGTCGACCGCGAGGTGGCCGTTCAAGAACACCCACACGTCGTCGTCGCCCGTGAAATCGAGCGTCGCCTTCATGGTGGCGCTGTACTTGAACCAGTATTTCACCTCGGTCGTGAAGCTGAAGTTGTGCTTGGTCGAGGGGAACGGCGCCGTTGCCGTGGCGATCGGCGTCGTGATCGGCGGCGACATCAGCGGCGCCGCGTCCGTCTCCCACGGCCAGCCGTCCCAACCGTATTGCGACGGCACCCTCCCTTCCGAGCGCGCCTCCGTGAGGATCCCCGACGCGGTGTCGACGGGGAAGAAGAGCGGATTACCGTCGTAGCCCTTCGACGGCGGCACGTCCGCGCAGCACGCCTGATTGGTCGAGCCCCACGGAATGCACGGGTCGAGGCACACCTGCCCGGGACCGGGCGTGCAGCCCTGATTCGGATAGTCGGGGCTCGAGCAACCGAGGCCGCCCTGGAGTCCGGCGGAGGGCGTGCCGTAGTCTTCTGCCGTGAGCCGCCCTTGCCACTGCTCGCCGTTCGCGCCCCAGCGGTTCACGTAGCCGCCGTTCATGTTGTCGTAGAGGATGATTTGGCCGGGGATGGGCGCGCTCGCCGGCGAGCCGTTGCGGTACCACTGCTTGAACGACGCTTGGCCGTGCATGAAGCCGCCCTTCGCGTCGGAGGTCGCTTTCGCGGACAGCACCGGCTTGCCCTCGCCGTCGAGCGTCTCTTCGACGAGCCCCGTGACGGCGCCGTCCGAAACGTACCCCGGCTGGAAATCCGGGTGTCCGCCCGACACCGTGTTCGCGTTGAAGTCGCGGAACGTGACCGGGACGACGAGCACGCACGAGCCGTTCAGCAGCGTGCAGGGCGGCGTCGTGCACTCAAAGCCGGGCTCGATCTGACACGTCGCCGAGCAGCCATCGCCGCTCGCTAGGTTGCCGTCGTCGCACTTCTCCGTGCCCTCGACGATGCCGTTGCCGCATTTCGCGGTGCAGGGACCCATCGCCGGACAGGTCGGCTCACACAGACAGGTCGCGGTGCAGCCGTCGAGCGCCACCGTGTTTCCGTCGTCGCAGCACTCCGAGCCCTCCTGCTTGCCGTCACCGCACATGGTCTTGCGGCACGGCATACCCGGGGTCTCGCAGATCCAGCCGGGCTCTTGGCGGCAGGTGCTGCTGCAGCCGTCGTCCGACGTCATGTTGGTGTCGTCGCACTCCTCGGCGCCCTCCTTCGTGCCGTTGCCGCACACCGGCACGAGAATGCAGGGCATGCCCGGCTGCGTGCAGCGCCAGCCCGGCTCCACGCGGCAGAGCGCGGTGCAGCCGTCGGCGTCCACCTCGTTGCCGTCGTCGCAGGTCTCACCCGGCTGAACCTTCGAATCGCCGCATTTTCCCTCCGAGCGCAGGCACGGCATGCCGGGCGTCGGGCAGTAGTAGCCCGGATCGACGCTCAGACAGTCCGCCGCGCAGCCGTCGCCCGGGTTGACGTTGGCGTCGTCACAGGCCTCGCCCGGCGAGCGGATCCCGTCGCCGCAGCGCAGCGTGCTCTTGCAGGGGCCCCCGGTCGGAGGACACTCGAAGTTCGGCTCGACGGCGCAGATGCCCGTGCAGCCGTCACCGGGCAGCTGGTTTCCGTCGTCGCACACCTCCCCGGCGTCCACGACGTTGTTGCCGCAGTAGGGCCCCGCGGGCGGCGCACACATCGATGGATCCATCTGGCCGCCGGTCCCCGAGAATGGGTTCGGAACCGTGCCGCCCGAGCCCGTCGCTCCCGTGCCCGATCCGCCGCTCGACGACGACGACGCCATGCCGCCCGTGGCACCGGTTCCATTGCCGCCGCTGTCTTCGAGCGAAGGCGAAGCCGGCGGGGCCACGCTACAGGAGACCCCCGAGCCGAGGAACGCACCAAGAACGGCAAGCAAGATGACGCGCGACGAACGCATGCGACCACGACCTCCGGACCCACGGGTGGATCGAGCTATTGTCACGCTCTTCTGCCCGAGGTGTCTACGGAAACCAAGGTGTGCGCGAGCAGTTCTTCCGGCTCACACCGTCTCCGGCTTCGACTCACGTCGTCTTACGGTGTCGGATGATGTGTGTGCGGAAGCGCAGCTCCACGGCCGGATTTCCGGCAGCGCACCTGACCGGCGGATGTCGGTGCCGTCATGCGTCGGCGGCTGCCGTGACGCGTCGTCCTTGCCGTGACGCGTCGCACGTCAGCGCGCGCCGACGGCGCCCTGTGCATTCCGTGACGATCGCGCGCGCCATCTGACGCAAGTCTGACGGCATCCGCCCGCGCGCGAACCCATACCTAATGGGTGATACCTCTCAGACCCATTTCGGCCTACGTCGCGACGCTCAAGCCCGAGCTTCCACCGCAAGCGTTCGAGCCAGCACGTTCGCGCCTGCTGTGGTTGCCCGTGCACGCGACGGTGCTCGCGGCGGGCATCCTCGGTATCCTCCAGCACCGCGTGCCCGTTCTGCTGCTCCCTGTCGTCTCGCTCGTGATGGGGCTCTCGTTCGCGGGGCTCGCGTTCCTCGGCCACGAAACGCTGCACGGCGCGATCGTGCGCAACCATCGGCTGCGCTACCTCGTGGGCTTCGTCGGGTTCCTGCCGTTCACGGTGTCGCCGCGGCTCTGGGTCGCGTGGCACAACCTGATGCACCACGGCAATGCCAACAAGCCGGGCGTCGACCCCGACGCCTACCCGACCCTCGACGAGCATCGCGCGAGCGCGCTCGTGCGCATGAGCACCGACTACCTCGGCGTCGGCCGGGGGCGGCTGCGCGGACTCACGAGCCTCGGCATCGGGTTCACGGCGCACAGCGCCCATCAGCTCTTCGCCGCGGGGCCGCGCGGAACCCTGCCGCGCCGCGAGCTCGTGCTCGCGTGGCTCGAGACGCTCGCCGGCCTGGTCGCTTGGCTCGCGCTCTTGCCGCTGCTCGGCGGCGTCGGGTTCCTGTTCGCCTACGTGCTGCCGCTGATGGTCGGCAACGCGATCGTGATGGCGTACATCTTCACGAATCATTCGCTCTCGCCGCACACGCGCGTGAACGATCCGCTCGCGAATTCGCTGAGCGTCACGGTGCCGCGCTGGGTGGATTTCGTGACGCTGCGCTTCGGCTTTCACGTCGAGCACCACCTCTTTCCGTGGATGAGCTCGCGCCACGCTCCGCTCGTGAGGAAGCTCGTGCTCGAGCGCTGGCCCGAGCGTTATCAGTCGATGCCGTTCTGGCGCGCGCTCTTGCTCATCCATCGCACGCCGCGCGTGTACGTTGACGACGAGACGCTGCTCGATCCGGAGACGGGTGAGCGCGTTGCGACACTCGCGTCACGCGAAGCACCGAAAGGCTCGGGTACCGGTTCCATGCCGCCGCGCGAACCGGAGCATCCGCGGCGCGCCGCCTGAAGACGACGCGGCGCGGGCGCGATGGGCCGATGTGCCCAGGGTGATGCGCCGCTCTACCGTAGGTGGAGATATTCCACTCTCCCGGACGATCCGCCGCTGGCCGCTGCCACTTCGCGGCAATCGTCTAGCTGCACCAGAAACACTCACGTCTGGTTTGTCATCCCAGCGTGAGCCGACGCGCCGACAAGGTCCCACACAGGATCACGGTGTGCCGATTGATGAGTGGCGAGACTACCCGGTGTGCTACTCTACCCTCGTGGTTGCGGTGTCCGACCGCGCCACGC
>DATMCL010000585.1:0-6656 GCA_035558375.1 Polyangiaceae bacterium | reverse complement strand
CACGCTGCCGTGCTCGAGATCGACCTTCACCGCCTGCGGCGTTCCGGAGAGCTCGAGCTCTCCGGAACGCCGCAGGCGGTGAAGGTCGATCTCGAGCACGGCAGCGTGACCCGCGAGGTGAACGGTATCGCGCACGCTGTGACGCACGCGCCGGGCGGAGAATCGGGCATTCTCGGCCTGGTCGCGCTTTCGCGGGCTTGCCTCGGGCCGAGACTCACGGCCCTCGGCGGCCAGGTCGTGTTGCGGGCGTCGTCCGCCGTGCGCCGGGCGCTTGGCTCCTCCACGGGACAGCAGGCGTTGCGTCCCGCCGACGTCCGTTGGCAACCCGTCCGGAGCGCGCTGCTGAAGCCGCCGCTGGGCGCCGATCCGGCGGCGGGCGGCGAGCGCGCGTCGTATTTCGAACGCGCGACGCTCGCCGTCGCCGGGACGAATCTCGAGCTCGTCGGGATCGATCTCGAGCAACTCGAGCTCGGCGTGCAGGCGGGCAGCGAATGGCCACGGGCGTCGTTCGGGGCCGCGGGTGAAGGGAAACTGCCGAGCGACCCGGAGCGCCGGCAGCGCGTGGTCGCCGTGCTGAACGCGGGCCCGGAAGCGGCGTACGAGCGCTACGGGACGATGGCCGACGGGCGATTGCTCGTTCCGCCCGCAGACGACTGGCCGAGCCTCACGGTCACGCGCTCCGGGCGCGTCACCTTGGGAGCCTGGTCGTTCGGCGACGACATTCCGGGCGACGTGGTCGCCTTCACGGAGCGGCAGAGTGCGCTCGTGCGCGCGGGTGCCGTCGTGCCCGCGAGCGATCGGTCGAGCCGGCGCCGTTCGGCGCTCTGTGCCGTCTCGTCGGGGCGTCTCGTGTACGCGTACGCCGACGCGGCGGATGCGGAGACGCTCGCCAAGGGCCTCGTGAGCGCCGGCTGTGATTTCGCGCTGCCGCTCGCCGGGAGTCCCGAACGGCTCGGGTTCGTCCTCGCGGACGTGGGCCGTGGCGCGCCGCGCTTCGAGCCGCTCGATCCGCGTTTCGACTTCGACGGCCCCGCGACGCTCTCCGGCTCGACGCGGGACTTCTTGTACCTTTCCGTGCGCGACGTTCGACCCAAAGCGCCGCTCGAGATGCCGTGGGGCCCGGACGGCGGTGCCCAGCCCGAGCCCGCGTGGTTGCCCGGCATCCTGCGCGGCGAGCTCACGCTCGGCGGCGTCACGCTCGAGCTCACGAGCTTCGAGACGCGACGCTCCGATTTCCGCGTGCGCCCGGGGCCGCTCGAGCCGGGCGCGAAGGGGCAACCTTGGTCGGGTGCGCTCTCCGCCGAGGATCGCGGGCGCGCGCTCGCCGCGCTCGAGCTCGGCCACGCGACGGGCGCCGCGCGCATGGGGCTCGCGCTCGGGACGTTGATCCCCCTGCCGATGAAGCCGGGCTACGCGACGCTCGTCGTCGGCAACGGCGAGGCGCGCATCCTGCTCCCGGGCGAGCCGGTGACGCTCCGCGCGGAGGAGCACGCCGTGCAGCTCCCGCTGCTCGCCGACGACGCCGACGTCACGGCGCGCGCACGCGAGCGCGGCGACGCCCGCAAGCGCGCCGCGCTCGGCGTCACCGAGGACGGCCGAGTCGTCGTCGCCACGCTGCGCCACGACAGCAGCGACCCCCTCGCCGTGGGGCTGCGCGCAGCCGGGTGTCGCCGCATCGTCGAGCTCGACCGCGGCTCGCACCATCCCGCCTCCCTCGAGCGCACCGGCTCCGAAAGGCCCCCGCGCGAAGAGCCGGAATCGACGACGCTCTGGGTGCTCCGGCGGCGCTGACGCAAACGCGGTCCGCGCCGAGCGTGGTAATCTCACGCCATGGTTCGGCCGGGGAGCATTGGACTCGCAGCGATCGCCTGCGCCTCGACGCTGTTCGCCGCGCGTCGCGCCCACGCCGCTCCCCCTACCGCCGCGTTTCCCGTCGAACCGGCGCCCGCATCCGCGCCGGCTCCGCCATCCGCATCCGCGCCCGCACCTGCCCCCGCACCGGCATCCGCAGCCGCTCCGCCATCCACCCCCTCGCCGCCTGTCGTCGACGGCGCCTGGGAAGAGCGCGCCAAAGCTCAGGCGCTACGCCAAACCATCCTGCGTGCCTACGTCCGTGAATCGATCCGGCGCCGTCAGGCTGCAGAGGACTTCGGCTACGGCGGCGTCATCTTCGACGGCATCGGCGTCGGGGTAGGCGCCGCCGTTTGGAGCCACGATCGGCCCTTCGGCGTCACCTATGTCGCCGGCTACAGCGCCGCCATCGCAGCGTTCGGCCTCTCATGGCTCGCCGAGCGCGACACGCGCGCCGACGAAGTCGAGGCGCTCGCGACTTACGGAACGGGCGTCGCGTACCTGGGCCTCGCCGTCGCCGATGATCCTGGCAGCATTCCCCGGCTAAGCACGGCGAGCGCCGCGGGCGCCTACTTCACGGTCGCGCTGCTCCAGAGCATCAACTCCCTCGCGAGGAAGACGCGCACCTCGACCCTCCGTGCTCGCAAGAACGCCTTGTCGCAGCCGTGCCTCGACGAGCGCGAGTTTCGTATCACCGAGCAAGCGTTCTTGGACACCGACGTTCCGATTCGGCAGGGCGTGATGGCCGCACCGCTCGGCATTGGAGCTGGCATGGCGCTCATTCCCGCCATCGACGGCCACCACACGAACAGCGAAGCCACCGCTGCCGCCATCATCGCGGGCCTGGTCGGCCTGTCCGCGACGCTCACGGCGCTCACCCCGAACCTCGTCCCCTCGTACATCGATCAGATGCGCCCCCGCACGCTCACCCTCACGGCGTCGCCGATGCGTTTCGAGCTTCGCTATCGCTTCTGAGAGCCCTACCGCGAGCGTCAGACTCGCAAACGCCGTCGCTTGACCGGCTCCTCCGGCTCCACGCGTACGATCTCCCCGCTCTCTTTGCGCTTGTAGCGCACCTGCAGCACGAGCTTGCCCGTCGACTCGTAGAAGTAGTGGCGCGTCTCGCGCACGAGGCCTTCGGCCGTAGCAGCTCGGCTCGCCTCGGAGCTCTCGTCCACCCGCCACTTCCCGACGTCGTCGGGCAGCGCTTCGAGCACCCCCATGCGCTCCTCCTTCACGCCGGGCACCAGGTTGAAGATGAAGAGCACGTAGATCCCGATGCCGAGGATCCCCACCACGACCAAAAACAAGTAGAACAATGGGCGGCTCCGACCTCGCGGCCGAGCTTAGTACGAAGCGGCGGGGAGCGTCTTAGACGAAGTCGGCGGACTTCGCTTCGGCCTCGGCGATGGCGGCGGGGATCCGCTCCGGCTCGAGACCGCGCCAGAGGACGTGCCAGAGCGGCCGGCGCGCCATGCCGTCGGCCACGCCGAGGTACCAGCCGAGCGCGGGATTGTCGTGGCGCGTGCGCCAGAAAAAATGCTGAAAATCCCGGTTGAACGCCGACCAGAGGTCGAAGCCCATGCCCTCGCCTTGAGCCTGCGGCTCGACCGAGAACTTGCTCAAGTACGCACCGGCGTCGCCCGGATGGAAGATCGCAGCGCCCCGATACTGCTCGTCCACGTACGCGGCGAGGATCGGCTGCTCGAAGAAATCAGGAACGAGCGTCCTGCCGAAGCTCGCTTCGACGAGCGCCCGGAGCCGCGGAACGTCGACCGTGGCGAAGGATTCGTGCCGCACGATGGGCGTTCCGCGCTTCACGAGGGTGCCGGCGCCCTTCACGGTGAAGAGCTCTTTCATCAAGTTCAGCGGCGAGGCCACGCTCACGAGCAGCGGGCTCGGCTCCACGATCTCGATCAAGCGTGCGGCGCAGTCGAGGAGCTCGCCGTCGCGCTTGGGCAGGCGCTTGGAGGCCTGGAGTCCGGCGCGATCGGTGCGGAGGTTCACGACCGAAATCCAGCCGCCCACGCTCGGCATGAGGTGGCCGGGACCGAGCTCGAGGGGCCGATCGCCGCGAGGGGCGAGGCCGCCGCGCCGCCGGAGCAGCACGATCTTCCGCGTGTCGAGATCGCGCGCGAGCTGGCCGAGCTGAACGGTGCGGGCGTCGATGGTTTCGCCCTCGACCACCGGAAAATGCACGATGGGAACGCGCTCGGCGCGCAGCTCCTCGCGCAGCTTCTGGCCGAGCTCGGGCTCGTCCATGAGGTGCACGTAGGGGACGAGGCCCGCGGCGGACACGCGCCGTGCCACCCGCTCCGCCGCCGGCACACCCGAGCCATAGTCGTACAGCCCGACCACGATCGGCGTGAAGAGGTCGAGATCGGCGAGGAACCGGATCTGCTCGACGAGCGCCCCGGTGCCGTCGCGCAAGACCTGCGCGCCGGGGGCGATCAGCGCGAAGCTCTCCTTCGGCAGCTGGCGGAAAAGCTTCAGGTAGAGCTCGGCTTCGGAGCGTCGCCCCACGCTCTCGAGGAACGTGAGCACGACGTCGGCCGGATTGGTCTGGACGGTGGGGACCGTCACGAGAAGGGGCTCACTGGACGAGAGACTTCACGAAGTCGACGAGCGCCTGGCTGCCGGCCATGGCGGTCACACCGGACGGCAGCTTGCGCACGAACCAGGTGACGGTCCAGGTACCGACGGCGCCGTAGGCGCCCTGCTGCTCTACTTCCATGTACGGCGTCGGATTGCCCGTGTTGCCCGGGTTGTTCATGTACACCTGGATCTCGGACTCGCCCGTCGCCGCCATGCCGTTCATGTCGGTGAACTTCTTGACGATGACCCAGTCGTCCTCGGCGTGCGCGAGCCAGCCGTCCTTGCCGTCGGCGAAGAGCTTCTGGTCCTTGGCTGACGCCGACGCGAACGTCCCCGGCGAAGCGACCCACGTGCACCCCGCACCCATGGTGAACGCGGGCGGGTCCATGTCCGCGTTGCCCTTCGGCGTGTCGGAGCCCGTCGGGTAGAACGTGACGCCCGCCTGCTTGAAGCGGGTGATCTCCCACGGCGCCGCCATCTTGCCGCTGCCGATCATCGTGTAGGTCGCGACGATCGCTTCCTTCGCGAGATCGGCCGCGAACTTCTTGGTGACACTGATACCGATCGAGCTCGCCGCCATGCCGACGAGAGTCATCGACGTGTCGTCCTTGCTCGGCGTGTAGGGCTTGTCGTTGATGTTCGTGATGCTCGCCGAGTCCGTCGGCGGCCACGTCCAGGCCGACTGTGGGCTCGGCCAGAACGTCGAGCCCATGTTGTCGGCGTCCTTGCCGGCACCGAGCAGGTTTTGCCCGCCCTTGAGGTGCACGTTGATGACGCGCCCCCCGTACATCGGGTTCACCTCGAAGTAAGTGTCGCCAAATTCGAGCACGTAGCTCGTTGCACTGCGATCGATGGGCGTGACCAGCGTTGCTGGCATTCCGCCGCCTCCATTTCCTGCCGCGGCGCCGCCGCTTCCTGAAGCTCCTGCCATCCCGCCCGTCGCCATGCCGGCGCTCCCTGCCGACCCGGCCATGCCTGCCGTGCCGCCCATGCCACCCATCGGCGCTCCACCCGTCGAGGGAGTGCCGCCACTGCCGCCCATGGTGCTCGAGCCGGACATGCCGCCCGTGCCTGCGCCCGCGCTGCCGCCGGTCGAGCCGCCGGTTCCGCCCATCGTGGCCGAGCCAGCCTTGCCCGCGGCACCGGTTCCAGCGCTGCCGCCCATCGCGCCGGTACCGCCCATCGCGCCGCTGCCACCGCTCCCCGTGTTCTTGGCAGGCGGGTCCTCACCCGAGGAGCAGCCCACGGCCGCCGCGACACCCGCGGTGATGCCCCCGACAAAAAGCCAGCGCCAAGCCTGCGAAGACATACGGCTCGAATTACCATCCACGCCCTGCCCTCGCAACCGAAAGCCCGAGCGGTTCTGACCGCAGAGACTCGAATTTTCGCCCTCTTCGCCAATCGGGGATAAGGATCCGCCCCATGCAGCGATCCAGCCAACGCCTCCTCGTCTCCGCGCTCGGCTTCACCGCGCTCGGGCTCGTCGCCGCAGCGGCGCTCAGCGAGTCGGTCGAAAACCTCGTGCGGCGCTATCCCTACGATCCGGCGTGCGTCTGGGGGCGGCTCGCCAACGGCAAGGGCACGATCGTGCGCTGCCTGAGCGAGCAAGAGGCGACCGCACTCGCGCCCGTCGCGAACGCGCTACCGATTGCGCCCGCCGCGGGACCTGCGCCCGTCGCCGCACCTGTGGCAGCGCCCTCGGCCGCACCCGCAACCACGACCGCCGTCGCGCCGGAGGGGGCCGCGAAGCCCGGGCGCTACGACGTGACCGTCGGCCCCGTCACCGCCGATCACGGCGAGCTACCGGTCGGCAAGCTCGGTCAGCCGAAGGACCGGTACCTGAAGTGCCTCGACGACAACGGCGGCCTGCGCGGCGAGAGCGGCGAGGTGCACGTGCGTTTCCTCGTGCGTTCCAAGGGTGTGGCCGAAGGCGTCAGCGTCCAGAAGCGCGTCAACGTGAGCGCCGAGGCGGCGCGCTGTGTTTCCGAGGTCGTGGACCGCCGTCACGTCGGTGTCCCGGAGGAGCCGCTGGTCGGAGCCACCGTGCTCGTGAAGTTCACGGCTCGTCCCTAACACTCGACGCGCGTCCCCTCGACCTCCACAATCACGCCCGTGACGCCCCCCGAGCTCCGCGCGCTATACGAGGGGCGGCTCGAACGAGCTCGCCAAGACGCCGAACGGTGGGCGAGCCGCTCGCGCAGCGTCTCGAA
>DATMCL010000584.1:0-7655 GCA_035558375.1 Polyangiaceae bacterium | reverse complement strand
GACGGGGATGCGAGGGCCGGAGGCGGATTTTTCGGGGGTTTTGGGGTGCGCGGAAGCCGCGGGAGCGGGCCCGGTGGCGCGTTTCACCAGGGATGGAACGGAGCTCGGCGGGGGATTCGCGACGCTGAGCTCCCGAGCCGGGGCGGAGGCGGGTACGCCTGCGGGTGACGGCACCGGCGCGACCGCAGGAGGCGGAGCTGACGCCGGGGTCGTGACGGCGAGCGCGGCATTTGAACGCGGCGCTCGAGCGGGCGCGGGTTCGAGCGCGCGCGGGTCGGAGCTCGAACGCACGACGATCACCGCGACGACGCCGCACGCGAAAGCAACGCTACCGAGCAACCACGGCAGCGCACGCATCCGCCGCGGGCTCCGTGCCGAGGACGGCAGGCGCGGAAGCGGAACCGGATCGAGCGTGCGCGAGCCGTCGGTCGGCGTGAGCGGCACGCGCGTGTGCGTGGGGGCGTCCCCAGCGCCGGCTTCGACAGCGGGGAGGATCTCCGTGCGCGTCCTCGGATCGCGATGCTCGGCGAGGGTGCTCGCGAAGGTCGCGTCCGTGGCGGTCCCCGGAGGCGCGCTCGGGCCGCGCTCGTCGATGAGCGTGTCGTTCGGCCTGCTCACCTGCGCGGCGCGTGCGACGGTGGGCGCGTCGTCGGTCACGCCGAGCCGAGCACGCCCGCCATGGCGCGCAGCGACGCCGTCGGCGTGCGTCGTCGGCAGCGGAGCCGCTGGTCCACCGATGCGCACCGTCGCGGAACGCGGCACCGTGCCGGAATCGCTCGGCTGCTGAAGCCGCACGCGGAGGTCGCGAAGCGCGTCTGCCGCGGCGCGCGCGTCGCTGGGGCGCGCGTCTGCATCTTTCGCCAAGAGCGCCGCGAGCAACGCGTCGAGCTCGGCCGTCAGCCCCGGAACGCGGCCGAGCAAGCGCGGAGGCACGCGGCTGAGCTGGGCGAGGAGCATCTCGTTCGCGTCGCGTGCATCGTCGAACGGGCCACGACCGACGAGGCACTCGAACAGAACGAGGCCCACGGCGTACACGTCGGAACGCCCATCGACTTGCTCGCCGCTCGCTTGCTCCGGGGACATGTAGCGTGGCGTGCCAACGGCGACGCCGCGCGCCGTGATGGCGCTGCCGGTGTCGGCGACCTTCGCCACGCCGAAATCGAGGATCTTCGGACCCGAGCGCGCAGCGAGGAAGACGTTCTGCGGCTTGATGTCGCGGTGAATGACGCCGATCTGATGCGCGGCCGAAAGGCCTTCGAGCACGCCGATCGCGATGCCGAGCGCCTCGTCGATGCCGAGGCAGCCGCTCCGCTTGATGCGCGCGCCGAGCGTCTCGCCGTCGAGGCGCTCCATCACGAAGTAGGGCACCTCCGTGCTCGTCATCCCCGCGTCGGTGACGGTGACGATGCTCGGGTGCTCGAGCCGCCCGAGCGCGCGCTGCTCGTTCCGGATCCGAACGACGAGATCCTGCCGCCGAGCGAGCTCGGGGAGCAGGGCCTTGAGCACGAAGCGCTTGCCGAGCTCGGTGTGCTCGACCTCGTACACGGTGCCCATCCCACCGATGCCGAGCAGGCCGAGCACCCGGTACCGCGTGCCGGGAATGAGCTCGCCCGCTTTGTACTCGCCTTGTCGCACGCGTGCCGCCCCCGCAGCGCGCCGCCGATCGCTCGGCTCACGCTGCGGCTTCGGCCGGAGGATATCGACGCTCGTGATGGCCGTCGAGGAGCTCGAGAGGCGCGGCGCACGCGGCTGGACCACGCGCTGGCATCGGCCAAGAGCCGGGTCGGTTGCGCGCTCGCCAGGCGAGCAGCACGTCGTCCGGCTGCGAAATAGGGCTGAACGGATGTCCCAGCGCCTCCGCCTTCCCTCGAGACTTCGGGCGGTGGTAGACGGGCGCATGGCCATCACTCGCGACACGGTGCTGCACGTCGCGCGCCTTGCTCGGCTCGAGCTCGAAGGCGACGAGATCGAGCGCATGGAACGCGATCTCGCGAAAATCGTGGGCTACGTCGGCGAGCTCGCGGGGCTCGCGACGGAGGGCATCCCCGCGACCGCCCACATTGCCGCCGAACGCGCGCCGCTGCGCGACGACCGCGAGGTGCCAGGGCTCGATCAAGAGCACGCGACTGCCGAAGCCCCGCGCCGGGGTGGTGGCTCGTTCGCCGTGCCGGGATTCGTGGACGACTGATGGCTGCGCTAGATCTCCCTGTTTTCGAGCTGTCCGAGAAGATCCGGAAGGGCGAAATCGCCGCGCGCGAGGTCGCGGAGGCCGCGCTCGCCAAGATTGCCGAGCAGAGCAGTCTCAATGCCTTCTTGCACGTGAGCGAAGCCTCCGTGCTCGACGCTGCGACCGAGCTCGACGCGCGCCGCCAGCGCGGCGAAGCGCTCGGCCCGCTCGCGGGCGTCCCCATCGCCATCAAGGACGCTCTCTGCACCACCGACGCACCGACGACGTGCGCTTCGCGCATTCTCACGCGGCGCGGCGCCGACGGAAAACCGGGCGACGCCGCCGCCGGCTGGCGCCCGCCCTACGACGCCACGGCTGTCGCGCGCCTGCGCCGCGCCGGCGCGCTGCTCGTCGGCAAGACGAATATGGACGAGTTCGCGATGGGCTCGTCCGGCGAGAACTCCGCGTTCGGTCCCGCGCGCAATCCGGTCGACCCGACGCGCACGCCGGGCGGCTCGTCGAGTGGGAGCGCCGTCGCCGTCGCCGCGGGCATGGCGCTCGGCTCGCTCGGCAGCGACACGGGCGGCTCGATCCGCCAGCCCGCGGCGTTCTGCGGCGTGGTCGGCATCAAGCCGTCGTACGGTCGCGTGTCGCGCTACGGCCTCGTGGCTTTCGCCTCGAGCCTCGACCAAATCGGCCCCTTCGCGCGCGACGTGCGCAGCGCCGCGCACGTGCTCGCTGCGATCGCCGGGCCCGACGAGCGTGACTCGACCGCGGCTGCGACGCCGGTCGGCAACTACGCCGCCGCGTGCGAGCGCGACGTGAAATCGCTCCGCATCGGCGTGCCGGAGGAGTACTTCGCCGAAGGGCTCGACCCCGAGATCGCCGAGCAGATCCGCGGCGCGCTCGCCAAGCTCGAGCGCGAAGGCTGCTCGATTCGCCCGGTCAAGCTGCCGCACACGCAGTACGGCGTCGCCACGTATTACATCGTCGCGACGGCGGAGGCGTCCTCGAACCTCGCGCGCTTCGACGGCGTACGCTTCGGCCTGCGCATCGAGCCCGAGCGCGGAAGCCTCACCAACATGTACGGAGCGACGCGCAACGCGGGCTTCGGCGCCGAGGTGAAGCGGCGCATCCTGCTCGGCACGTACGTGCTGAGCGCCGGCTACTACGACGCGTACTACAAGAAAGCGCAGCAGGCGCGCACGCTCATCCGCCGCGATTTCGACGCGGCGTTCCGCGATGTCGACGTGATCGCGTGCCCCACGAGCCCGACGCCCGCGTTTCGGCTCGGCGAGAAGGTGGACGACCCGCTAGCGATGTACCTCGCCGATGTGTACACGCTGCCGGCAAGCCTCGCCGGGATCGCGGGCATGAGCTTGCCGTGCGGCTTCACCACGGCGCGCGCCGATCGCCCGCGCTTGCCGGTTGGGCTGCAGCTCCTTGCGCCAGCCTTCGGCGAGGAGACGCTGCTCACGGCGGCGGCCGGCGTGGAGCGGCTCTGCCGCTCGTGAGCGCCGAGCCGTTCTCGTGCTCACGGCTCGACAGTAGCCTCGCAGAACCCCTCGCCCGGCTGTTCGATCGCGCCGAATCCAGCTGTTTTTGCCGCTACTTTCACTTCGAGGGCGACAACAACGCCTGGCTCGCGCGCCTCTTCCACGAGCCGGACGCCAATCGGCGCGAGCTCATCGCACACGCCCGTGACCCCGTGCTCACCGGCGTGGTGGCCACGTTGCCCGATGGGACGGCCGTCGGCTGGATGAAGCTCGAGGCCGCCAAGAGCCTGCCGAAGCTCTACGCGCAGCGCACGTACCGCGCACTTCCCTGCTTCGAAGGCCCGAGAGCCGGAGTCCTTACCGTCGGCTGCTTTCTCGTCGACCCCGCGTGGCGGCGCCGCGGCGTCGCCCGCGCCCTGCTGCGCGCGGGGCTCGACCTCGCCCGCGCCGAGCACATGAGCGCCGTCGAAGCGTTCCCGCGACGGGCCGAGGGCGCTCCCGACGAGCAGCTCTTCACGGGACCGCTCGCCCTGTTCACGAGCGCGGGTTTCGAGATCGTGAGCGACCAGACTCAGTACCCGGTGCTGCGCCTGGTTCTGTGAGCGCCCTTGGTCTACCCTGCACCCGGGATCGTTCGGGATGTCGCCTGCGCTTCGTCTTCGTCGGTTGGATGCGTTGCACTCCTTGTGCAGCCGTTTGGCGGCGGAGTCCGCGGGCGGCGTGCTCGGTGACTGCCTCGATCTCTTGCTCGACGCGACGCCGGCCCGCTGCGCGCTGGCGTTCAGCACCGACGGGGCCGTCGAGCCCGCGGCGGAGCGCCGCCTGAGCCGGCGTCCCGAGCTCGATCCGGCCCGGCTCCGGCGTGGCGCGCGCGCCCTGGCCGAGCGCGCCGCCACGGCCCGCCGCATCGTGCAGGTGAAGGACGTCCGGAGGGAGGTCCAAACGATGGAGGATGCGAGCGAGATCGCCGCGCTCGGCGTGCGCGCCGTGCTCGCCCATCCCGTGATGCACCGCCGCAGCGTGCTCGCCACGCTGGTCCTGATGTTCGACGACGCCGCCATGCTCGACGAGGAGACGCTGCGCTTCGTGAGCACCGTCGCATCCGTCGCCGCAGTCGCGCTCGAGCGCGATCGGTACGTCGAGGAAGCCGAAACCGATCGCAATCGGCTGGTTGCCGGTGGATCCAACGCGGGCGTCGGCCTCGTAACGGCGACCGTCGCGCACGAGCTCAAGAGCCCCGTCGGCGCGCTCGTGCTCCAGCACGACGAGCTCAACCGCGTCGTCGAGCAGCTCGGCCTGCTCGCCGGCTCGAGCGACACGGCCCTCGGCGGCACGGCCGCGGAGCTCGCGGAGCTCACGAGCGACATGGGCGTCGCCGTGGCCCGCATCCGCGAAACCATCGAAAAGCTCACGACCGTCGGCAAGCGCGAGCGCCCCCTCGCCCGGCTCGACGTCGGCACGGTGGCGCGCGAAACGATGGTCGTCGCACGCCCGCACCTCGAGAAGCAGGGCGTTCTCCTGAGCGAGCGCTACGATCCGGATTGCTTCACGCTCGGCCGCAACGACATGCTGGGGCAAGTCGTCTTGAACCTCGTGTTCAACGCGGCTGACGCGTGCTCCGGCGGCTCGCGCCCGCAAGTCTGGATCCGAACCGCAGTAGACGGTCCGCACGTGCTCCTCATCGTTCAGGACAACGGCCCCGGAGTGCCGCCCGACGCGGTCGAGAATATCTTCTCGCCGTTCTTCAGCACCAAGACGCGCGAGGGGACGGCGGGGCTCGGCCTCAAGATCTGCAGCGACGTCGTGGCCGAGCACGGCGGCCACATCGAGGTGCACGAGCGGCCTGGTGGCGGCGCCGCCTTTCACGTGCTCCTGCCGCGCGTCGATGCCGACGGCCAGCCGTCGCTCAGCGAGACGCCGCTGCCGCCGTCGGCGAGCCCGAGCGGCAACCGGCGTATCCTCGTGATCGACGACGACCCGATCCAGTCGCGCACGCTGCGCCGCGGCCTGAAGCCTCACGACGTGCGCACGGCGTCGAGCGCGTCCGAGGCCGAAATTGCGCTGCTCGACCCGTCGTACAGCCCCGATCTCGTCGTGTGCGACGTGTTCTTGCCGGGCGCGAACGGCCACGTCCTCCACCAGCGCGTGCGCCAGCAGCGGCCCCACGTCGCGGACCGCTTCGTCTTCGTGACGGGCGGCGCGCTCGGCCGCGCCGAAGCCGACTACATCAAGAGCTCGGGGCGAGCCACACTCCTCAAGCCGGTCGACGTGCGGGCGCTGCTCGCGCTGCTCAAGCCCTCGGATGCCCACGATTCGTCCCCGCCCGTCTCCGTGCGCACGTTGACCGACGCGGGCTCCTCGGAGCGCCCGACGCTCCCACCGCCCGAGATACTCATCGAGCCCCCCAAGAAGTCATGATCGGCAACGTCGTGGCTCGCACCCGACCAAACCTCGCAAGCCCCACCTGACGTCGGTCGCACCGACCCCGGGGAGCCTCAACGCCGATCGCCGACGCGGGCATTGATGCCCCCCACGTGCTGGGGAGGCCATGCGCTCCGTAAGCGTTTTCTTCGGCATGTGCTTGACGGGTTTCATCGGGCTCGAGTGTTGAGAGCCGCTGCTTGCTACGCAAGGGCCGCTTTGCTGCGTCAGGATGAGCGGTGGCTGGCTTTCGGGGCTTGGAGGGCTTCGCTGTCGTTTCGGTGCGTGAAACGACGTCCTGGGCATGCGGGCGAGGACGAAAATCTGCGTGTTAGAGAGGAAGCTCAGCGAGCCCACTGCGCTCGAGGGCGCGTGGTCGGGAGGTTTGACCATGTCAGTAGCTATCGTCTGGGAGGGTGACGACGCTTCATGGCGTCAGGCACACGAAGCGCTCGTTCGTCTCGCGACCGAGCGCGCGGGGCTCGATTTCGACGAAGGACGCGCGCTACTCCGCGCCCGCCGCTCGGGAGCGCATGTTCGGCTCGGGTTCGCGTCGTTCCTGGAATACACCGAGCGCCTTTTCGGCTACGGACCCAAGCTCACGCAGGAGAAGCTCCGCGTCGCCGAGGCGCTCGAGGAGCTTCCTGAAATCGCAGGGGAGCTCCGAACGGGCGCCATCAACTTCTCGGTCGCGCGCGAGGTCACGCGTGTCGCGATTCCGTCTACCGAAAAGGAGTGGCTCGAAGTCGCACGAGGCCGGACGGTGCGCGAAGTCGAGCAACTCGTGAATGGGCATCGGCCGGGGAGCCTTCCCGACGATGTTCCGGACTGCCGGCTCGAGCGCCATGTGCTCCGCCTCGAGCTCTCGGGCGAGGTCTTCGCGACCTTCCGCGAAGCGATGGCAAAAATTCGACGCGACGCGGGGGAGCCGCTCGACGACGACGCAGCTTTTCTGCTGCTCTGTCGTCAGACCCTTGCGGGGAACAGGGACCCGGGGCGCTCGAGCTACCAAATCGCGGTCACGGTTTGCGAGCGCTGCCGCCGCGCCACGCAGCTGGGGCGCGGGGAGCTCATCGAGGTCGGTCCCGAAATCGTCGAGATGGCGGAGTGCGACGCTCAGCACATCGGACATGTGGACGCACACGTGGGCGTTCGAGACGACGCGGACGCAAACGCCCACGTCGGCGCCCACGTGGGCGTCGACGACAACGGCGACGGTCGCGCCCACGTGGGCTCGAGTCCTCCCCGCGCAGCGCAGGTTCGCGCCACCCAGACCATTCCGCCCGCAACGCGGCGCACCGTCCTGCGCCGAGACAGTGCGAAATGTCGCGTCCCCGGTTGCCGGCACGCAGTCTTCACGGAGCCTCACCATCTCGAGCGTCGCTGCGAAGGCGGGAAACACCTCGTCGCCAATCTCCTCACCCTGTGCGGCGCGCACCACCGCGCTGCCCACGACGGCTCGCTCGTCATCACGGGCACTCCCGCTTCCGGGCTCTTTTTCGCCCACGCCGATGGCACGCCGTACGGCGGCGCCGTCCGTCCCGCCGTCGCTGACGCACGCGCGAAGGCGT
>DATMCL010000583.1:0-3783 GCA_035558375.1 Polyangiaceae bacterium | reverse complement strand
GGTTGCGTCACGAGCGACGTGCTGATGTTGACGATGTGCCCGCCCTTGCCCGCCGCCATCAGGCGCAACGCCTGCTGCGTCATGTGAAAGAAGCCGGCAACGTTGGTGGACATCAAGAGGGCGAAGTCGTCCTCCGCGTAGTCGGTGAAAGGCTTTGCCATGAAGACGCCCGCGTTGTTGACGAGCAGATCGAGCCCACCGAAATCGCGCGCCGCGGCGGCGGCTCGCTCCGCGGTCGTGCGCTTGCCGACGTCGCCCGCGACGATGGCGAGATCGGGCGAAGCGCGCAGCTGGCGCGCCCGCGCCGGGTCGCGCGCCACGGCAACCACGCGGTACCCACGCTCGAGCAACGCGAGCGTGACGCCCAAGCCGATACCGCTCGAGGCCCCTGTGACGATGGCAGTTTTGTTGTTCACGGCTTCCTCCTTGGAGAGTCACCCGGCGATCTGCCGGGGACGCTCTCCTAGGTCGGCAACACTTCGTTCGTTACTGGGCGTCGTAGGGGCAGGCGCGAACGTGCTCGCGCGCGCGATGCAGAAGCACGCGCACGTAGCCATCCGAGATGCCGAGCAGCTCCGCCACCCGATCGCGCGGCTGTTCGTCGAGCAGGCTCAGCATCACGACTTCTCGCTCTAGGCGCCCCATGCGCTCGATGCAGCCTTTCACGCGAGTGAGCTCCTCCGCCCGGGCGATCAAGGTGTCGCTGCGCTCGCCGTCGAGCTGCGCCGCCTCCGCCTCGATCAGCGCCTGGGCGCGCCCGCGCCGCCGGCTCTTACTCAAGTGATTCAGGAGGTTGTGGCGCACGATCACCGTCAAGAGCTTGAGCGCGTCGTCCCCTTCGTGCGCGATGGCGCGCGCTTCCGGTAGCCGCAAGAAGGAGACGAAGCCGTCCTGCACGGCGTCGAGCGCATCCTCCGCGCTCAGGCCGCGGCGCCTGGCATACGCGAGGAGCCGCTCGCGGTGCGTGTGCACCAAGTCCGAGACCCAGGCAAAAAACCCCGCCCCGCCCTCCGGGGCGAGCTTCCCGTCCAAAGGTTCGGCGTTGGGGACAGAGGAGGCGGTAGTCATGCCCCGCATAGTTCGCGACCGGCGACGACGTTACAGATGTTGAGCGGGCGCGCGGCGCGTCAAGGCGTCACGAGCAGGTCGGAGGCGAGCTGCCGTGCGTAGGTGCCGCGAGGGGAGCGATCCGCCACCGTGCTAGGGTGACGGCAGCATGTCGCCCGAGCTCGTCCGGAACGGCGCCACGGGAGTGCACAAGAAGCGGACGTACTGGTCCGGGAACGTGGGGACGACGTTCTGGTTCTACTTCACCGGGGAATCGACGAACGAGGTGTGGCGCGCCTACCTCGCCCACTGCGAGGCGATGCTCGACTCG
Organism: Polyangiaceae bacterium; assembly: GCA_035558375.1. Taxonomy (GTDB): domain Bacteria; phylum Myxococcota_A; class Polyangia; order Polyangiales; family Polyangiaceae; genus PMG-095. The sequence goes on along the minus strand of DATMCL010000583.1, from coordinate 2,405 downwards.
GGCGTGAGCCGGCCGTCGCTCGTGTGCATCTGTCACCGGGCCGACTCACCGAACGCCGAGCAGCGGCGCATGATCGCGAATTTCATCAGCCGCGAGGCGCTGCGTCTGGCGTCGCTCGTCGGGTTCGCGCTCGTGCTCGATTCCCCGCTCCACATCATGGCGCTCCGTGCCATCAACTGGCTCGTGCGCAAGCCCTTTCCGGAGACGGTTTGCGGCTCACCGCGCAGCGCAGCGATGTGGCTGCTCGAGCGGGGCGCGCCGCTCGACCTCGCCGCGTTCCACAGCGCGCTCGAGGAGCACGTGCCGCGCGAGCACCACTGGAAGTACTGAGAGCCACGTGTCGGGCTCGCGCGCGGAGAGCGTTGGCATCATGCGAAGCGCATCGCGGTTCGGGTCGTTGGCACTTGCGGCGATCTGTCTTCTCACCGGGAGCTGCTCGAAGCGACGCGCGCCGCAACGCATCGGCGTGAGCGAGAGTGCGCCCGTGTTACCGTCGACGGCGGGACTCAGCCCCGAGCTCGCGGCGCTCGTAACGGCATCGAGGTCCGGACTGAGTCGGGAAGCCGCGCATGCACGCCTCGCGGCCGTGCTCGCGAAGTTCCCGGCGGATCACATCAAGGAGCGCGAAGAGCTCCTCGTGCAAGCCGTGGCGCAGGGCGCCTACGACCCGCCCGAATGGACCACCGTGACGACGACCTTCAAGGGCAGGCGCGCGGAGATCCAGGTGTCCACGGATGCGCTCACCATTCTCGGCGTTCGCATCGACGTCACGGCGGACGGCGCGCAGCGCATCGCGGATCTGCTCGGCACCGTGCTACCGACCCCCCGCATCGTGCAGCTCATCTGGGAGCAGGCGACCGTGCGCATCGACCCGTGCACCTTGCCCGCCGACGAGAAGATGGCGACCACCGCGCGCATGATCGAGCATTCCGAATGCGTCGACGATCAACTCGGAGGCCGGAAAGGCCTCGTCGCGAACGAGGGCAAGCACTGGGTGCTCACGAACCGCGTCGCGGGCAATAGCAAGCTGGCCGCCAATTACGGCTGGTTCGTGAAAGGGCGCCCGCCGATCCAAACCGTGGGCACGCACCATGACACCGGGCACACCGATTACTCGCAAACCATGCGACTCGTGAAGCCCACGCTGCGTGTCGACGGTCGTGAGGTCTCGATGCAGCGCGTCGGGCGCTCTCCCGAGCTCTGGGGGCTCGTGTCCGACGAAGGTCCCCTCCTCGTGTGGCGCGCCTCGCGGCCCGACGCCGCACCGAGCTCGAGGAAAATACCACCCGCAGCAGCGCCGACACCCGCCCCCGCGGAACCTGGGTCCGTGCGCGTCACGTTGAGGACCGACGGGATGTCCCTCGGTCAGGAGAAGCTTCCGCCGAGCACCACCGCGCTGCGCCGGAGCACCCTGTCGCGCCGCGTCGTCTCCGCTCTACGCCTGCGGACGGAGGACGTGCCCGAGATGGCGTACGTTTCGGCGGGTGCCGCCCTGTGCGGCGGACGCGACGTCTTCTTCGAGCTGATGAACGAGATGCCCGTCGAATTCGCCGAGCTCGAGCAGTCGAAAGACACCCTCGTGCGCGCCCTCGCCTGCGGCAAGGCTCTCGTTCCGCAGGCACGTTCCGGCGCGAAGCTCTACGATATCGAGTACGACTACGAAGGCCTGCCGTCGAGCTTTGCGCTACTCCCGCTGTCCGACGATTCCCTGCGCGAGAAGCTCGTCTACCCGCCGCTCTCGCCCACTCCTTCCGGAGCCCACCGTGCATACTGCAGTGACGATCAGCCGGGAGCGCCGCGCTCGTCCTGCGCAGACGGCGCGCGCTCGCGCTGGATGCTCGCGGTGAACCGCGGCTACGTCGCCGCGTACGCGCGTGAAGTGCCGAGCTTGCTCGAGCGTCTGGCCGGCAGCGCGCCGCCGCCACCCGCCGTCGTCGAGCTCGCCGCGCTATTCCTCGAGCCGACGCCCGCGGAGGAGGTCGCCGTCGCCAAGCGTGGCGCGACCGGCGGTTGCGGCTTCGCCCTCGACTTCGCGTTCCTCGATCTCTTGCCCGACGAGACGCACCGACAAACGCTCCTCGACTCCATCGACGAGAACGCCGTCTTCTGCGGCAGCCAGGCGTCCGGCTCGATCCTCGACGCGACCCGCCGGCTGCTGTTCTCGGCCAAGGACGAAAAGGGCGCCGAGGCCATCGAGTCGGCCTTGAAGCGTCGCGCGCTCGAGGTTCGTTTCGAAGCGGGCGCCATCGCGGCGAACGGCAGCCCTCGGCAGCAGTTCAGCGACGCCATGCGCGGGGCGGCCGCACGCGCGGCGCAGGCCGCCACGGTCGAACGGAACGGCCGGCGCCTGAGCTTCGCGATGACGCTCGAGCCGAACGCCGCGGAGAAGCGCGCGATGGCTCCCC
>DATMCL010000582.1:0-5289 GCA_035558375.1 Polyangiaceae bacterium | reverse complement strand
GACGCAGATGGCGCTCTTCACGCCCGTCGCGTCGAGCGTGTCGCGCGTGCACTGGGAGATCACGGAAGACCTGCTGCTCGCGCGGCTCTCCTACGATCGCATCGACAACTCCACGACGACGACGGACGTGGGGAGCGCGGGCGTCGTGGTCGCGGCCTTCCCGATCACGAGCCACTTCGACATCAAGCGCGACTATAACCCGCAGACGGGCGAGTCGCTGAACGTGGTCGTCGAGAACACGTCCGACAGCCCCTGGTACTCGCGCGAATACATGCGTGTCGACTGGTCGAAGAACCTGGTGACCGCGTCGTACGACTTCGACCTTCTGTCGATGCTGTATCAGAACCCGCCGCTGCAGTTCGAGCCGGTCGACTATTACGTCGCCGATCCGGCGAACACCGACGCGCCCGTGTTCGACCCGGCGAGCGGCTACTTCGACGTGACGAACAAGGTCTACGTCGAGCCGCAGCTGGTCGATACGCCGTGGGGCGCCTACCCCGCGTGCTGGTTCCCGCCGGACTTCTTCCACGGCACGTATCCCGAGGGCAACTGCAACCCCTCGGAGCTCAAGCTCCGCATGTCGTTCCGGCGCGTGACGGACACGGACTACGAGGCGGTGGATTGGGACGGCGCGCGCATGAACATGTTCGGCGCGCTCCCGTACACGATGCGCTTCGGCTACGACCGCCATTACGGGACGACCGACGACCAGTGGCACCGCTTCGCGAGCCGCCACAACATCTGGAACGGCACGCACGCGCACGGCGCCGACGGCGGCTACGTCACCTGCTACAGCGCCGAGACGACGCCGCCCGGGGAAGACCCGCTGCGCGACTACGATCAGAACCGCACGCACGACGAGTGCGAGTCGGTCGGCAACGGCTCACGCTGCGACCCCTACGCCCACAAATGCACGGAGCCCTACCGCTCCCGCCAGACGCGCACGTCACCCTTCTATTTCAGCCCCGGCAGCGACACGTACCTCTTCCCGGACGTGAAGCGCGCGCTCGACGAGTGGGACGGCGCGCTGCGCGTGGCCGTTCAGACAGCGCGCTACACGGAGTGCCTGCGCGTCGGCGCCGGCGCGGACGAGGGCAAATCCGTCAATACCGACATCATCAGCGGCTGCAAGCGCGCGTACCCGACGGATCTCGAGTCGGCGAAGGCGGCGGTGCCGCTGCTTGCGACGCTGTGCCATAGCCCGGTGCAAGCCGACGACGACGAGGCGTGCGGGCGGCGTGGGTTGCTCGCGCGCATCGGCGACATTCGTTACAACATCGTCAACGTCATTGCGGATCCGCAATCGTCGCAACCGTGGGGCGTCGAGAACGATGCGGTCGATCCGCTGTCTGGCGAGGTGCTCGGCGCGAGCATCACCATCTTCGATGCGACGACGGACAAGGCGACTCAATCCGCGGTCGACAAGATGCGCTGGCAGCTCGGCGAGACCACGAACGACCAAACCGCCGCAGGCGGCCCCGTCGCGAGCGTTAGCGGCGCGGGCACGTCCGGGGTCAGCCAGTGGAAGATCCCGCTCTACGACAAGAAACAGCTCAAGGCGCAGATCGCCTCGCTCGACAAGAGCCTCGCGGCCGACAAGCAGGAGCGGCCGCTCTTGCGCACGCGCGACCTCCTCAAATGGGCGACCGATCAGACGACGCAACGCTATGGCGACCAGATCCTCGGGCAGGGCAACTCGCCCTACACGACGCGGCTGGCGCTCGCGCAGGCGAGCGGCCTCGAGGGCACGTTGCTCACGGAGCCGTTTTATCAAATGTCCGGGCGCTCCTCGTCGCAGCCGCTCGACCAGCAAGGGCTCGACCTCACCTCACCGCTCCGCGGCAGCTTCTACGCCTTCCGCTCGGAGCTCGATCGCCAGCGCCAGACGGCGCTCGCGCAGCATGGTCGTTGCGAGCTCGAAGCACCCGAGCCGAACTCGAACGCCGCCTGGGCGAAGATCCTCGACAAAAAGTTCCCGCTCACGGACAACGACCCGAGCACGGACGGCGTGCAGGCGAGCGCCGGGGACGTCATCGCGCGCAACAACCGCTGGATGGACTTCTTGCGCCGGAACTACACGTTCGGCGTGATCATCCACGAGTTCGGGCACTCGTTCGGGCTCGCGCACGTGTTCACCTCGTCGGCGGATACGCTGAACTACCGCCCTCAATACTGGCAGCTGCGCACCCAGGACGGCGCGGAGACGAAGCCGTGCACGGACGCGACGGATGAAGGCTGGAGCTGCATCGGTCCGCGCTGGCTCGATCCGGTTACGCCGGAAGAGGACAACGGGCTCATCTATCGCTGGATGCAGACGAGCGTGATGGAGTACCCGGGCGAGCTGACGCAAGACACGCTCGGCCTCGGCGCCTACGACCGCGCCATCGCGCGCTTCCTGTACGCGGACTCGGTCGACATGTGGGACGACGACAGCGTGCGCTGCACGGCGAACGGCCAGGGCCGCTCCTGCACGCGCGGCGGCAGCTTGCTCGAGTCGCGCCTCGACGATTTCGGCGGCATCGTCGGCGTGATCTGGGGCGACAACACCTCGAATCCCGTCCACTACTCGCAGCTCCACAACGAGCTCTCGCTCGTCAGAAATTGCGAGCAGGCGAGCACCGATCCGCCCGCGGACTGGGACGAGGCCAAAAATGGCGTCTACGTGCCGGAGTTCGACGGCGAGGTCGTCAACGGCACGACGTGCGCCACACCGCCCATCGACAGCATGGCGTACGACGAGCTCGAGCTCGATAGCCCCGGCCGCGCGCCGACGCTGAACGTGCACACGGGCGACGTACGCAAGTACGACGCCATGGGTCGCGTCCGCCGGCCGTACCTCTTCGCGGGTGACGAGTGGGCCGACATCGGCAACGTCGCGGTCCAGCGCCACGATAACGGCGCCGATCCGTACGAGACCGTCAACTTCTACACGAGCACGTACGAGGACGCGCACCTCTTCGACAACCACCGCCGCGGCCGCGCGACGTTCGACGCGCGCCCCGCCGTGAACCGCGCCCTCTCGCGCTACGACATGAAGCTGATGGAATACGCGAAGGGCTTCGCGCTCCTGAACGAGGTCTACAACGGCGCGGGCATGCGCTTCTCGATCCTCGATGAAGCCGGGCCGGGCGCGCCGTTCGAGGCGAACGCGCTCGCCGCCTCCGCGGTGTTCGATCACTTCGCGCGCATTCTCACGCGGCCGCACCCCGGCGACCACGTGCAGCTGACGCAGGTGGGCGACGACACGCTCAAGGTGCTGACTTCGGTCGACACGGTGCCGGCCCCCAGAAACCTCGGCGCGATCGCGATCCCCGAGGGCACGTTGCTCTACCCGAATGGAGACACGAGCTACGGCGCGCGCCCGCTCAACAACGCCCTCGACGACACCAAGGGCTATTTCGCGACCGATTACATGTCGTGGGTCGGCTCGTATTACGAGAAGGCGTACGCCGCGGCCCTGTTCTCGGACTCGTTCGACCGCTTCGTGCCCGCCGATCGCGACACGTTCTTCGACGGTCGCTACCGCAACATCGGCCTCGCGACGCTCTTCCCCGACGGCGTGCGACGCCTGCTCGCGAACTCGCTCACCGAAGACCAGTCGATCCTCGGCTGGCGCGCGGCGGGCAGCCTGACGGGCGCCGGCGGCGTGCGCATCAACGCCGATCCACGCACGCACACCATCAGCGAGCCGATGGGGCAGCGCACCTGGTACCTCCAGGATCCCGGCATTTGCTGGCCGCGCGCGGGCCGCATCAGCTGCTCGAGCCTCGCCGACCAGACCTACAACGGCGCGCCCCCGCCGGAGGCATCGCTGCCGATCGATCCCGAGGTCGGCTTCGAGGTGCAGAAGTTCGTGATCTTCTGGTCGCTCCTGTATTTGCCCGAAAACTGGAAGCAAAACTGGGTCGACCTGATGCACATCTGGGTGATCGGCAGCGACGTGAACCCCACGTTCCCGAACGACCAGAGCATCGCGTGGCGCGACCCGGTGAGCGGCCAGCTCTACGTCGCGCACAGCTACGGCACCGAAGACATCGACGAGCGCACCGTGCAGCGCGGCATCGCGGCGCGCGCCATCGAGTGGGCGAACACGCTCACGCGCGAGGCGTACGAGGTAGCATCGGAGGACGACCTCACCGGCGAGCTCACGCTCGCGGTGTACGAGAACGACGAGCAGTGCCCCACGGGCGTCACGTCGTGCACGGGCCAGCCGGTGCAAAAGGACGAAGCGCTCGCCCTCCGGCTCAACAACTACAAGAGCGTGATCGACTACCTGCGCGACACGTCGTCGGCGTTCGGGTTCGGCTACCCCGATCGGAAGGGCATCTACTGATCGGGCTCGCGAAGCGTGCGGCGCTCGTCGTGGGCGCCGCAACGCTCGGTCTCGCCCTCGTTTCGGCCTGCAAACGCGACGGGGGTCGTGGTGGCCCCGCGCCCGCCGCTTCCGATCGCTTTGCGGACGGCAAGCGCCTCGAGACGGCCGTGAGCGACTGGCGAACCCGCTTTCAGAACGAGCCTCCGCCGCCGACGTGCGTGGCGCTACTCACGCGTGCCGAGGAGCAAAGGCTCTGTGTGGAGGCCGCCGACGCCTTCAGCCGCCTCAAGGCGCGCACCGACGCGCTCGACCGGAGCCCGGAAGCGCTGCGCGCCGCAGCCGAGCTATCTCGCCGCGCGGGAGCGGCCGCCCAGAAGCTCCGCTTGCGCGACATGGAGTACATGGGGACCGAAGGCCTGTCGCTGGCGCCGCCCAAATCGAGCGGGAGTGCCGGCGGCGGTCCCCTTCCGCGCGCGAGCGTCGGACCCGACGGCGGGGCGGCGCCCGCAGGCGTGCGCCGTGACGACCCCTACAAGCCCGTGCTGAACGCGTACGCGAGGCTCGAGGTTCAAGCGCTGCGCTACCTCGCCGTTTTCCTGGAGCTCGCGCCGCTCGCGACACGGGAGCGCGCTCTCACCGAGCTCGAAACGCTCTCGCGCGAAGCCACACGCCCCTCGCACACGCTGCAGCAGATCGTCCGTCAGGCGTCCCTGCTCGAGAACGATCCCGCGTTCAAGGAGCGCCTGCGCAAGCTCGACGCGAAGAGCCACTTGGTTCCCCCCGCCGCGACCGCACGCTAGGCCGCCGTCGGAGCCCGTCGCCCCTTGCCGGATGTCACTCCGCCGCGCAGAAGCCGCTCGCGGTCGGGCGGGCCGAGCGGATGGCCGTCACGAAGCTCTCGCTCGGCAGGTCGGAGCTCGGCGTCGCAGAGGTGCGGTCGGCCGGCGGAGGCGCGGTGAGAACGCGGTCGCGAC
>DATMCL010000581.1:0-2961 GCA_035558375.1 Polyangiaceae bacterium | reverse complement strand
AGATCACCGCCGGGGCGCCGGACCCTCACGAGATCGCCCACGCGCGCGCCAGGCAGCACCACCCGCAAGAGAACCCCCGTCGCCGCCACGACGCGCCCGACCGGTCTGAGCGCAGGCGTCGCCGCCAGCTCCTCCCTGAGCGCCTCGAGGTCCACGCGGCGATCTTGGCCGTCCTCTCGGCGGGATGCCACGCTTTCGACGTGCTCGCCCCCCGTCTTGCCGTGCTCGGCTTGTTGGCTCTCGGCTGCCACGCCTCCGTTCAAGGGGACGCAAAGGCCAATACCAACGGCGAAGCCGATGCGGAGCTCGACGCGGAAGTGCAAAAGGAGCGGGCCGTCGCCGCGCCGGAGGGCATGAAGCCCGATGCCCAACCAGCCTCCGAGGCATCCACCGACTCCAAGAAGCCCCTGCTCGGGGCACGCAGCGATCTCACCCTGGTCCCAGCGGACGTGGCCGGGCAGTGCTCGTGCCTGCGCGTGGCCCTCGGGCCCGCCAACCTCGGCGCGTTCCGCTGGGCCGCCGAAACGCCCGCGGTCGATGACCAGACCCAGCTCGCTTTGGCGCTGACCTCGGCGGGCTCAGGCTGCAAAGATCCGAAAGGCAGCCAGGGAGCCTCCTATTGGGGTTACGGCCGCAAGGGCGACGATGTCGTCGTCTACATCGAGAACGGCGTGCAAGGCCGCCCCCTAGCCCAAGGGGCCATCATCCCGAAGCCGTTCGGTCAGGGCCAGGTCTACATGGCCCCCGCCAAGAAGGGCGTCATCTACGGGAAGGCGGCGGACGGGAAGGGCCGCTGCAAGATCGGCAACCCTGGGGTTACGCGGACAATTCCGGTGACGCCGGACGAGATGGGCGCCGGTGCGGGCGGACCGGCAGGGGACGCCACCTCCGACGAGGACCTGCTTACCGGCCGGTAGGCCAGGCGCGACCCAAGAGAATCCCTGCCTCGTTCTGAGAGCATCTTCGGGGATTTGTCGTATCATAGGGATAGGCGCGGCCGAGCTGAGCACCACCCCCCTCCCCCCCACCAAGTGCCCTCGGTCGCGCCGCTATCTTCTGTGCGCGACACGCCACGAAGCGGCTCACCAGGCAAACGCTTCTGGTGAGGTTCGGTAGCCGGGGAAGATCGCGTCGAGTTTTTCGTGTGTGTCGGACTCGAGGCGAAGCCCGAGCGCCCGTACCGACGACTCCAGCTGCTCGAGCGTGCGTGGCCCGACGATCGGCGCGGCCACACCGGGTCGCGAGAGCACCCACGCCAATGCGACGTCCGCAGGCTCGTGGCCGAGCTCGGCGCAGAGCGCGACGTACTTCTCGAGTGCAGCGGTGTGCTTCTCGCCGATGCGCTGCGCGAAATCGCTGTCGCGTCGACTCTTGCTCGAGCCTCCGCGCCGCCCCGAGCCCGCGAGCAGTCCGCCGCCGATGGGACTGTAGGGAACTAGGCCTATGCCGTAGCGCTCGCACGCAGGTTGGATCTCCGTTTCCACGAGCCGTGTGAGTAAATTGTACTTGCACTGCTCCGAGACGAGCCCAAAAAGGCCGGCATCGCGCAAACGCTCCGACGCCTCGGCCAGGTGCCAGCCCGCGAAGTTCGACGACCCGACGTAGATGATCTTGCCTTGCTGGATCAGCACATCTAGCGCTTGCGCGATCTCTTCCCAGGGCGTCACGCGGTCGACGTGATGCATCTGATAGAGATCGATCACGTCCGTCTTGAGACGGCGCAGGCTTTCGTCGCAGGCGCGACGGATGTGATACGCGGAGAGACGTCCTTGATTCGGTAGGACACCCATCTCTCCATAGACTTTGGTAGCGAGCACGATGCGGTCGCGCCGCCCGCCCTGCGCTAGCCAGCGACCGACGATCTGCTCGGTGATGCCCTCGCCCTTCTTCCATCCGTAGACGTTGGCGGTATCGAAGAAGTTGAACCCGAGCTCGAGCGCGCGATCCATGATCGCGAACGAGTCGGCTTCGGACGTGTCGGGCCCGAAGTTCATGGTGCCGAGGCACAGGCGGCTCACCTTGAGGCCGCTTCTCCCGAGCTGCGTAAACGTCATCTCCTGCGTCATTCAGGCCTCCTAGCAGCCCCCCGGTCGTGTTCAACGGCGCGTGGCGCGATAGAGCTCGTAGTCGAAGCCCGCAGCGGAGCCGCCGTCGGACGCGAAGTAGAGCGTGCAGAGGTCGCTCGAGAACGCGGCGTCCGTTTCGCTCGATGCGCCGGTGCTCACGTTGACGCCGGAGAGCGGGATCGCGGGAGCCAGCGGCTCTCCGGTCGAGGCATTGAGCGGCGTGGCGTAAAGGTCCGTGGCGCCACCATCCTGCACCTGACAGTCCGCCGCGAGTGACGGCGCGGCGACAATCAGGAGAGAACCGTTGCTACTGACCCAGGGCGCGTCGACGGCGAGCAGGCACGAGGCCGCGCCGAACCGCACCTCGATCGGCTGCGCCTGCGTCGTACCGAGCAGGCCGGTGTACAGCGTGGCGCTGCCGTCGCGCGCGCTCATCCAGTAGAAGCGCCCGGTCTGGGACGCGAGCGCGACGCTGTAGTCGTCGTAGCTGCCGGGAGTGAGCGGCAACGGCGCGTCCTCGATCATCGTGAGCGAGCCCTGCACGAAGCGCGCGGCGCGGAGCGAGCGGCGGCCGCCCTCGTCCTTCTCGTCGAACAGGGCGTTGAAGCCCGTATTGTCGGGGTCGTCGAAATAGAAAAGGCCCGAGCGCCCGAGCGTCGTGGCATCACCGAGCGGCCCGCCCGGCGGCTTTGCAATCGAAGGCTCGTACCAAAGCTCTCCGCCGCTATCCGAGCCGAGCGTGAAGAAGAGCGAGTCCGTCGCGTCGCCCGGTCGCGGGAAGCGCAGCGGGCGATCCGGGTGGTCGAGGATCGGCTCGGGCGCTCCGAGCTCGAGCTGGGACAGGTCCGAGCAGTCGAGGCAGTGACCCGCGCGGCAGTATTGTCCCGGTGCGCAG